>DATBTL010000001.1:0-6709 GCA_036559345.1 Chloroflexota bacterium
CGCGGTGGCCGCCGATCTCCGTCCCGCCCTGACCACCGTCTATCACGGGCAACGTGAGATCGGGGCCGAGGTGGTCCGACTGGCCCTGACCCGCGCCCGCCAGAAGGTTCCCGAGGAACGACAGACCATTATCGTGCCGCATCGCTTGATCGTACGGCAATCCGCCTGACGACCTATCCGCGTGAAACTGGTGCATGAAGGAGGTGAGGAAATCGCGAACCGCCTGCCAAGGCAAGGGCCATTGGCCGAAGCGCGAGACCAAGCACGCGGGAACGCGAGACCAAGAACAGACGTTCACGCCCCGTTCAGCACGGGAGGGATACGCTTTTTAGACCCTGAGGAGATACCTACCAGGGATGGACTTTTAGGCTATAAGGAGTCGAGCGGATGTCCATACGGAACGATGCAACACACGACCAGAGGGCTGTCGATCCCACGATTCGGGCCGAGGTCGGCCCTTCGCGGAGAGACTTTCTCGGGATCTCCGCCAAAGTGGCCGCCGGGACCGCGCTGGCCGGGGCCGGGCTCGGCGCCTTGCCCACCCTGACCGCGAACGCCGCCGGGCGAGCGCCCCAGGTGATGCGGAAGGGCAGCCAGGTCACCCTCACCTACTACTTCGGCGCCAATCCCGCCGAGGCCAAGTTGCGGCAAGGGCTGTTTGACCAGTTCCAGGCCGCCAATCCGGATATCAAGATTGCCACCCAGCTTGACGGCAGTCAACCTGGGCAGCACCTGGTGAAGTTCAATACCGAGGTCGCCGGCGGCAATCCGCCTGACCTGACCATGTCCTGGGAACTGGACTACGGCGCCTACGCCAAGAAGGGCGTCCTGATGGACCTCGGCCAGTTCATTAAGAACGACAGCGAGTTCCAGAACACGGTCATGCCCCAGCAGTATAAAGCCGTGCTCGATATGTTCTCCTATGGCGGGAAGCTCTGGGTGCTGCCGGAGCAGATCACCGACACCGTGCTGTTCTATAACAAGGACCATGTGAAGGCGGCCGGCCTGACCATGCCGACCACCTGGGACGACCCGACCTGGACCTGGGACCGGTTCCTCGAGTACGCTACCAAGTTGACTCAGAAGCGGGGCAGCCGCGTCACCCGCTACGGCTACGCGGAGATGTGGTGGTACGCGCTGACCGCCTGCAACGTGATCGCGGCCTCAAATGGGGGGAATTGGTTCAACAAGCCGGTGAATCCACCGGCCGGCTCCAGCAACCTCTCCGATCCGAAGATCACCAAGGCGATCCAGTGGTACGCGGATCTGACGAACGTCCACCACGTGGCGCCCGCCAACCGCAGCCTGACCACCACCCCCGGCTTCCAGATGTTCATGAACGGCACGGCGTCCATGGGGATCGTCGGCCACTGGTTCTATGGGGCCTTCGCCGGCACCAAGGGGCTCAACTTCGATATCGCGCCGGTGCCGATTGGACCCAACGGCTCGAACTACTCGCGGACCAACATCGGCGGCACTGGGATCAGCATCCTGGCCAAGACCAAATATCCCGAGCAGTGCTGGCGTTTCGCCAAGTTCTGGGCCGGCATCCAGGGCCAGACGGCGATCGCCAAGTCCGGCCTCTGGGTACCGGCGCTGAAGAATATCGGCTCTTCACCGGCCTACACCAAGTCCAATTCGGCCATGGCGCATGCCACGATCTTCACCGACGTGCTGGCCAAAGGCTACGTCCATTCACTGCCGATCAGCACCGCGTGGCCGATCTTCAGTGTGCCGTGGTCAAGCGCCATTCAGGACCAGATCTGGCAGGGCGGGAAGGCGGCAACCAGCGTGTTGCCGGGTGTGGACAAGACGATCAACGCGGACATCGCCAAATACTGAGTTCCGATACGATGCCTTGTAGGGGCGCCCACAAGGGGTGCCCCTACAACCGAAAGACTGTGGAGGCTCCGGAATCGGCTGATGGCCCTCTCTCCCGCCCAGGCTGCTCCCTCGGAACCGACGCGCCGGCGCGCGCCGTGGCGCAAATACCTGCCGGCCTATCTGTTCTTGCTCCCCAACTTGATTGGGGTGCTGGTGTTCATCGCTTTCCCGGTCCTGTTCGCGCTCTATATGAGCCTGACCAACTGGGATGGGATCACGACCCCGAAGTTCCTTGGCCTGGGCAACTTTCATGAGCTGATCGATGATCAGGTGTTCTGGCTTGGGGTCCGGAACACCTTCATCTACACCTTCATCACGGTCCCCGGCGGCGTGGCGCTCGGACTCGCCGCCGCCCTCCTCCTCTATCAGAAGGTCCGCGGGCTGGCTTTCTTCCGGGCCGCGATGTTCGTGCCGGTGGTCACCTCGGCCCTCGCGGTGGCCGTAATCTGGAAGTGGATCTTCGATTACGATAACGGGCTGATCAACGATGTGTTGAGCTTGCTCAACCTCAATCAGGTGCCCTGGCTCAGCGATCCGGCCTGGGCCCTGATCAGCCTGGCGATCATCGGGATCTGGCAGGGCTTCGGGCTGAACGCGGTGATTTTGCTGGCCGCCTTGGAGGCGGTGCCCGACTCGTTGCTGGAAGCGGCGGCAATTGATGGGGCCGGCCCCTGGAGCCGCTTCTGGCGGGTCCGCCTGCCCCTGATCGCCCCCGCCGTACTCTTCGTGAGCATCAATTCGTTTATTGGCTCGTTCCAGGTCTTCGCCCAGGCGTATTACATGACCAGCGGGGGGCCGAATTATGGGACCACGGTGCTGAACTACCTCGTCTATCAGCGCGCCTTTGACCAGAACCGCTTCGGCAGCGCGGCGGCCATCGGCTATGTCCTGTTCGCGATCATCTTTATCGTGACTCTGCTGCAACTGCGCTTGAGCCGCGGATTCGTCAACGCGGTAGCCGAGGCCGAGGCATAGGGGCGGATGGAGGAGGTGATTGCCGATGCGAGGTGAAGGAACAGTGCCGGCGACCGGAACGCGGCGGCCCCGGCGATCGGCGCGCGTGCTGGGCAAGCGGGTGGCTCGCCCGTTCATCGTCTACATTCTCTTGGCGGTCGTGGGGTTGCTGGCGATCTTCCCCTTCTTCTGGATGCTGTCCACGTCCTTGAAGACGGTGGTGGAATCGAGCACCTATCCGCCGCCGCTCCTCCCGGCCGTGCCCCAATGGCATGACTACTCCGATGTGTTCAACTCGGTGCCGATGCTCACCTTCTTCCGCAACACCGTGTTCTACTCCTCCATGGTGACCCTGGGCCAGTTGCTCTTCTGCAGCACCGCCGCCTTCGCCTTCGCCCGTCTCCGCTTCCCCGGACGCGAAGGGCTGTTCCTGCTCTACCTGGCGACCCTGATGATCCCCACGGCGGTCACCCTGGTCCCCAGCTTTATCTTGATGAAGTGGTTCCATTGGCTCGACACGATCTGGGTGATGACCATTCCGGGGATGTTCGGCAGCGCCTTCGGCACCTTCCTGTTGCGCCAGTTCATGTTGGGGATTCCCCGCGACCTGGACGAGGCGGCGACTATCGACGGGGCGGGGCTGGTCCGCATCTACTGGCAGATCATCCTGCCGCTCACCGGATCGGCCCTCACCGTGCTCGGCGTCCTCACCATCATGACGGTCTGGAACGACTTCACCTGGCCCTTGGTCATGCTCAACAGCAACAACGTGATGACCCTCACCCTCGGTCTGGCGGTCTTCGCCACCGGCGGCACGGAGGAGTTCACCAACGTGCCGTTGCTGATGGCGGCCGCCACGATGACCGTGGCGCCCCTGATCATCATCTTCGTGTTCGCGCAGCGCTATTTCGTGCGGGGAATTGCCTTGAGCGGGTTTGGGGGGCGGTGAATCACGGAAACACGGAGGAAACGGAGACCCGCGCCCCTAAAATACACCCTCACTTTCGCGAGGGCGGGCGTGGAGACTCGCGCCCCTAAAAAGGTGGCCCTGTACAGCCGACCGCGGTCGGAGACCCCATAGGAAGAAGGCGCTATGGAACACCTCGTTCTGGAAAACGCTCGTTTGCGGGCAGTCGTGGACCGCGCCTCCGGCGCCGTGCGCGCGGTCGAGCACCGGGGCGCCGGTCTGGCGCTGATCGCTGATCCGGAACTCGCCGCCGCGCATCCCTTCATGGTGATCCTGGCCGATGGCACGATCCGGCGTGAGTGGCGAGCCTGCACGGTTGAGGAGGTATCCCAGGGCCGGGTTCGCATCGGCTGGACTCTCGACCAGGGCGTGAGAATCGAGGCGGGATTGGCCCTGGACCCCACTGGTGACCTCCAGTGGACCGTGGCCCTGCACAATCCCGAGGGATTGCCGGTGGCGGCCCTCGCCTACCCCTATCTGGCGGGGATCGGGGCTCTGGGCGAGATCCCGGAGGATGACGAGTTCGTCCACCCCTATGCCACCGGCTTCCTGGTCCACGATCCGCTCCATGTCCTGCCCCCAATCGTGAGCGAGACTGAGGGCGAACAGCCCGTGGTTCTCGGCCTCTACCCCGAAGGGTTTAGCGGGAGCACCATGCAGTTCATGGCCTATAGCGCCGTGGGCCGGGGCGGCTTCTATCTGGCCACCGAGGACGGCGAGGGGCGGGAGAAATGGCTGAATGCTTATCGTCATCCGGACGGGGATCTGCGGATGGCGGTCTGGCATAGCCCCGGCGACTACGCCGGCCGCCGGGACGTGCTGCCCGCATACCCCACCGTACTGGCGGCCCTGGATGGCGGCGCCTGGTACGACGCGGCGGACCGCTACCAGGGCTGGGCCCTGGCCCAAGCCTGGGCGGCGCGGGGACCGCTCTGGGCCCGCGACGACCGCCCCCGATGGCTGTTCGAGCAGGTGGGGCTCTGCACCTTCGGGATCAATCCGCGGTATGACCGTACCCCCTGGCTGGCCGAGATCGACCGGATCGCCGGGACGCCGGTCATGCATCTGCTGGGTCCGAATTGGCCCAAAACCGAGGCGAACTACCGGAACAGCCTCCCGGGGGGTTTGGCCGATTGGTTTCCAGCCCGCTTCCATCCCGCCAACCTTGCGCACATCCGGAGCCACGACGATTATCTGGTCCCGTTCGAGTTCGATCTGCTCTTTGGCCAGGGGGAGGAGAAGGCCGAGGCGGCGGACGGGGCACGGGCCTTGCAGGTGCTCCCTTCTCCCACCTTGAGCCGGGACGCCTATCACTTCCCCTTCCTCTGTCCGGCCAGCCCCTTCACCCGAACCTTGCACGCCGAGCGCGACCGCCAGTTGGTCCGGGAGTACCAGGTGGATGGGGTGTATTACGACATCTCCGTGAACAACGTCCGCCACACCTGTCTCTCGGACCAGCATGAACACGCGCCGGGCGACCCAGCGGCGATCTCCGGCGCCTACAAAGCCATGCTGGCCGAGACGGCGACCGCCATGCGCGAGGCGGCGGGCGGGCCGGTGATCCCGCAGGGCACGGAGATGATCAACGAGCAGATGCTCCCCTATCTCTGGTTCTACCAGGCGCGGGCCGAGGCCAGTCCGGCGGCCCCGTTCGAGGCCGGTCCTTTCCTCGATCTGATCGAGCAGGGGAAGGCCGAGAAGATTCCCCTATTCACCTACATCTACCATGAATATGGCCCGGTACGGATGGATGGATGGGCCAAGCTGAGCCGCGAGCAGGGCAACTTCGTCTACTTCATCCTGGGCCGGGTATTCCTGCAGGGCGGCTTGATCGAGCTGAACTACGAGTTCAGCGGGCTTGAGGATCTGGAGCCGCATCGGGACGTGGTGGAGGAGCACTACTTCCTCTTCGCCGAACGCCGCTTCACCATCGACCCCGACCTGGCCCGCTTCGTGGGCCGGCTGGCCAGGGCCCGGATCGGGGCGGCCAACCGCTACCTGGCCTACGGCGCCATGCGGAGGCCGGCGGCGCTGACCGTGCAGGGGCCGCCGACGTTGACCCTCTCCTACTTCTTCTACAACTGCTCACCGGAGATGCGGAACCATGAGTCGCGCGGCACCATGTCGGTACCGGCAGTCATGCAAACCGCCTGGGGCTACCGGGACGAAAGCGTCGCCTGGCTGCTCCTGAACCTGGCCCCCGAGCCGCGCGAGGTGAGCATCGAACTTGACCCGCATGCGGACGTGGCTCGCTCACGCCTCACTTTGCGCCAGGAGGGGGAACCGTCAGTGGATCTCGGCGTCCTGGAGGGGCGGCGAGTGGTGACGCTCACCCTGCCGGCGCGCTGCCCGGTGATGCTGGAGGCGGGGCCGGTGGATACGGGGTAGCCTCCGGCCGCGGCGCCGGACCTCCAACCGCGGTCGGATAGGAAGGCCAGGGGTGGGGGCAGGAGACGCGCCTCCGGCCGCGGCCGGAGGCCCCGAGAATACTCAACAGTACGAAAGGGATCACCACCATGACACAGGAGCGTCTTACCGGCCCCGGCACCTCACTGCGCGACCTGGCACGGGCCCGCCCCGGGCGCCGCCATCGCGCCTCAAGTTGGGATCGGACCGGCGGCAACGACGACCGCCTGCACCTGGCTCCCGGCGGCTCCGCTACCCTGCTTGAGGTGAAGGGAGCGGGAATCATCACCCACATCTGGGTGACCACCGACTGCAAGGAGGCGGACCACCTGCGGAAGGTGACTCTCCGCATGTGGTGGGACGGCGAGGAGACGCCCTCGGTGGAGGTGCCCCTGGGTGATTTCTTCGGGATGGGACATTCCAAGACCCGCCCGTTCAGCTCGGCTCCCCTGACCATGAGCGCGGAGGATGGGAAGGCGTTCAATTGCTTCTTCGCCA
>DATBTL010000002.1:0-3770 GCA_036559345.1 Chloroflexota bacterium
CCTGGTCACTTTCATCCTGCTGGTCCGCGCCTTCCGGTCCATCCTCCTGCCCCTCAAGGCTCTACTGCTGAATGTGATTTCGGTAGGGGCTGCTTGGGGAACGATGACCCTGGTCTGGCAAGAAGGCCACGGCTCGAGCCAACTCTGGGGTATCGCGGCCACTGGCTCGATTACCACCTGGATCCCTTTGATGGTCTTCGCCTTCCTCTTCGGGCTGTCGATGGATTATGAGGTGTTCATTCTCAGCCGAATGCGCGAGGAGTACGACCGAACTGGTTCTACATCGCTTGCGGTGGTTCGGGGGATCGGCCACACTGGGCGACTGGTCACCAGCGCGGCCCTGATTCTCGGTCTGGCTTTCGTGGCCCTGGCCGCCATCCCCATGACCGATACGAAGGTGATGGCGACCGGACTGGCGGCCGGCATTCTCCTCGACGCGACCGTGGTACGCATGCTCCTGGTGCCCGCCCTGGTATCGCTCCTTGGACGCTGGAACTGGTGGCTGCCCGCCTTGCCGGCCCGCCTGCTCCGGGTCCAGCCCTCGCCTCTCGCGATCACGTCCTCGACCTTGACTGGTGGCCAGGCAATCCACGCCGCGTAATCGGTCCACCCGCCCATGCATAGATGACCACACCTTGAGACCCACAATCCTACAGCGAACCCGGCTCCGTACGCCGCACCCAGCGTCGAATGAACCAGACCGAAAGGAGTCGCGCGCGATGTACACTAAAACCACGGAAACGGCGTGGTCGGCGTCGGGTCGGAGCGTGGGTGAGGGAGCTTGGGACTCGCCGGCGATGTGGCGCGCAATAGGCAAGGAGGTTCAGAGAATGAACCCGCTAGCGCGGGAAGACAGCACTCTGGGCGGCAGTCGTCTCAACCGCCTGTGGCTTCTGCTCCCGATCATCTTTCTCCCGAACCTTGCGCAACCGTTCAGTGACCTCATCCGCGCGCATCCCGCCCCGCTTCGCCTGGGTTTGGTCCTGGGAGCCATCACCCTGTTTGTTGTCCTCTATTTGTGGACCAGCCTGTGGAATGACGTCAGCCGCCCGGTCTTGCCGGTAGCACAGCCGGCGCGCTCGGCTCTCTGGCGGTGGGGACCGATCATCGGGCTGGTGGGTTTAAGTGCCGTCGTGACCGTGGGTGATGGGCCGCGATGGCTGAGCCTCCTTATCTTCACCAGCGCCGCCGCCGGCGGGCGACTGCCACTAGGGGTGGCTACGCGCGTGGTTTGCCTGTTGGCCATACTTGCTTCCCTGCTTGGCTGGCTCACCCACGACAGCCTGACCGACCTCGGACCGGCGTCTTTCTGGACCGGAATGGGAGGCCTCCTGACGATCATCATCACCCACTTTCGCCGGACCAACCGCGACTTGAGGACGGCGCGCGGGAAGATCGCTCGCCTGGCCGTGGAGACCGAGCGATTGCGCTTCGCTCGTGACTTGCATGACCTTTTGGGCCACAATCTGGCGCGAATAGCCCTGCAAAGTGAGGTCGCCGAAGCGTTAGTGTCATCCGCCCCGGAACAGGCCATCGTCGCGATGAGGGACGTGGCGGGAGCGGCGCGTACCGCGCTTCAAGAGGTCCGTGCCGCCGTGGCCGGTTATCGGCAGCCGACCTTGGCAAGCGAAATACGCGGCGCCCGGGAGATCTTGTCGGCGGCGGGCATCGCCTTCCGGCCGGAAGGGGAACGGATCGCCGTACCGCCCGCCGTGGAAGGAGTCCTCGCGTGGGCGGTGCGCGAAGGGGTCACGAATGTGATCAAGCATAGCCGCGCCAGGCACTGTACGGTTCGCGTGGTCCGAACGGGCGGCTGTATCCAAATGGAAATACTCGACGACGGCAAGGGCGTGGAGGACCCAACCGATTCACGGTGGGACGGCGCGAGTGCCGGCAGCGGCCTGGAGGGGCTGAGTGAACGGGCAGCAGCCCTGGGTGGACGGTGCGAGTCCGGCCGGGTCGAAGGCGGGTTCCGGCTCCGGGTGAGCGTACCGGTCGGCATCTCAGGCGAAGCCAAAACGGCGGATGGTGCGTCGGAGCAGGCTTTGGCCGGCGCCGCGGCGGGACACCGGGCATGATTCGCGTACTGCTGGCCGAGGATCAGGGCACGGTGCGCGATGCCCTGGCGACACTTTTGGGATTGCAACCCGATCTCGAAGTGGTCGCGACGGTGGGACGGGGCGATGAGGTGGTGGGGGCGGCCGTGGTGGCTAAGCCGGACGTGGCGGTCCTGGATATTGAAATGCCGGGCATGGACGGCCTTGACGCGGCGGCGCGCTTGCGGGAGCGCCTGCCAACCTGCAAGGTGCTGATTCTCACCACCTTTGGCCGACCTGGCTTCCTGCGCCGGGCCATGGCGAGTGGCGCGGTGGGTTTTCTGGTCAAGGAGGCGCCCGCCGCTCAGCTTGCGATCGCCATTCGGCGCGCCATGGCGGGAGAGCGGATTGTCGATCCCGCCCTCGCTGCCGCCGCGCTCAGCGAGGGCGAGAGTCCGCTCACCGAACGCGAACATGATATTCTGGCGGCCACGGCGGCTGGCCAGAGCATCACGGAGATTGCCGCATCCCTCTATCTCTCCGAGGGCACGGTACGAAACTACCTGTCCGAGGCAATCCAGAAATTGGGAGCCCAGAACCGAGTCGAAGCGGCGAGGATCGCGGAGCGGAAAGGATGGCTGTGAAACCGCGCGCTGAGCGTGGTGACGATAATCGGCCTCAGCCGGCGTAACCGTGCCGGCCGGCCCCAGCCGGCGGTCTCGTTTCAACCCAGGCCACTGGTTGAAGCTGCCTGGTCCCAAGCGGTATCATCAAACCACGAGCGCTGTCGCGGCTGATCGGTGTTCACGCGGATTGCCATCGACGCCACGCCTTTTGCGCAAAAAGCCGGAACCCTCCCGACTAAAGGAAAGACTATGACCACAACTTTGAGCAAATCGCTCAATCTTCGCGTCCGATGGGGGATCGCGGCGGCGATCACCTTCGGTAGTATCGGCTGGATCGTCGGATCGACCATCCCCGGCCCACTGCACGGGACAAGCTTCGTGGCCACCGTGGTCTGGTCACTCTGCATGGGAACCATTGCCTGGATTCCCGGTGACCTGCTAGGCCGAACCGTGGACGAGCTCCACCGTCGTGAGCAAAGGCTACCGTCGTGACCACGAATCTTGAGGTCTATGACCACATCCCCGAAAGCGCCATGGTGATTGTTGCCCACCCCGACGACGCTGAGTTCATGTCCGCCGGGACGGTCGCGCGGTGGACCCGTGGCGGCGCTCGCGTCGTCTATGTCCTGGTCACGGACGGGAATAAAGGGTCGAGTGACCCTACGATCAGCAGCGCCCAGATTGCCGCGACCCGCGCGGCGGAACAGCGGGCTGCCTGCCGCGCGGTGGGCGTGGACACGGTAGAATTCCTCCACTATGAGGACGGAATGGTCGAGCCCACCCTTGCCCTTCGCCGCGATCTCGCCCGTGTCATCCGCAGGCACAAACCGCAAGCCACTATCTGCCCCGACCCCACGATGGTTTTCAACGGTCGCGATTATGTAAACCATCCGGATCACCGCGCGGTGGGCGAGGCGTCGTTGGGCGCTATCTACCCGTCCGCCCGCGATGGCCTGACCTTCCCCGAGCTACTGGCCGAGGGATATGAGCCGCACAAAGTGACCGAGCTCTTCGTCGGCTTTACCGAGCATCCTAACCTTATGGTGGACATTTCGGAGACTATTGAGCTCAAGGTTCAGTCGCTCCGCGCCCATGCCAGCCAAATGGG
>DATBTL010000003.1:0-2348 GCA_036559345.1 Chloroflexota bacterium
ATGGCGCTCGATGTGCTGGCCGCTAGTTCACAGGTGCGGACCATGGCCGGAGCCCTGGCTGCTCAAGCGGCCCGGATGCGTGAGGTGCCCGGCTTCGCCACCGATCTCCTGCGAATCTGGCATGCCCGTTCCGAGGAGGCCCAAGCCTATCTTGAGGGCCTGGAGACCGGAGGCATCTGGCCGTTCGCGGTGCCGCTTGAGCCCCTCCTCTCCACCTATTCGGTGCGCGGCGAGCCCCGTGACTACGCGGTGGTAGCTACCGATGGCAGCCAGATCAACTCCGATAGCCATGGCATGGTCCGTTGCTTTCTGATCAATGTTGGCTGGGCCGCTATCACGTACGGCGTCAAACCGCACGCCTGGCTCTCCAGCCGTCCCACCGTCTACTTCCATGATGATGATCTCTACCGCGAGGATGAGGACGGCCAACAGCGTGAGATGGGCGATCAGATGCTTGCCATGCTCCGCACGGTCGCCGAGCTTGAACGCCTCGCCGATTTGGCGGAGGAGTGGCGCGAGCGGGAGAATCTCGTCGCGATAGCGGACGGCAATCTGGTGCGGTGGGAGTTCGGCGGCCGAGGCGCCGGGAGCGCCCGACCCGCGCTGTTGGCCCGCTATACCGCCGCCCTCGCCCGTTTCCGGCGCCTCGGCGTTCCCGTGTGCAGCTACATTAGCCGGCCGAACAGCAGGGAGGTGGCCAACGCGGTGTCGCTCCTGGCCCTCCGCGACTGCGGCCATACTAGCGACCGGTGCCCGCGGTGTGCCGGAAGAAAGCCGCCCCTGTGTGAATCCCTGCATGTTCTGAACGATGCCCGCTTGCTGACCCACCTGCGGCCCGGCCAGCGTTCGGCCCTCTTCCGCGGTCTTGCCCCTATTCTGCAGAAATACGAGCCCGCCGATCGCATCCTCTTTTGCTATCTCAAGTTGGAGGACGAGACGGCGCGGATCGAGATTCCCCGCTGGGCCGCCGGCTCCGAGCACCTGTCGCGCGTGTTGTCCGTGGTCTACGGGCAATGCTTGCGTGGACGTGGGTATCCGGTGGTGCTGCAGGAAGCGCACGAACAGGCTGTTATCCACAGTACGGCCCGCGAGGCCTTTCGGCGCCTGGTCCAAACGGCGCTGGTGGGCGAAGGGCTGGAAAGTACGGTGTCGTTCAAACGCTTGAGCAAGGATTTGCGCGCGGTTTGAGGATTTCCTACATTCCGGGGGAAACCGCGTATACAGGCGATCCCTTGAGGGGTACCCTGAGAAGGAAAATGGAGCCTACGGATCACAGGGGATGGGCGTTTTGCATGACGACCTCGTAGCGGTGGGCGAAGTGATCGCGGTATCGACCGCCCATTTCGAAGCCCAAAGTTATGAACTCAACCAATCACCTTCCTTCGGAAGCCTGGTGCTCACCCGGGGTCCGGGTGGGTCCGGTCACTTTGGCCTCTGCGCGGCGGCCGAGACGTCGGGCATTGAACCGGGGCGGATGCCGATCGCCTGGGGCGCCGCCGATGACGACGATGGGGATATTTACGACCGCCAGCCTCAATTGCTTCATGTCCTCCGCACCACCTTTAGCTGCGTCTTGGTGGGCTTCCTTGGGCCACAAGGAGCCCCAGTGCAGGGAATGCCCGCCCATCCTCCGCGCATTCACGAGCGGGTCTGGCAGGCCGGCGAAGCGGAGATTCGTGCTTTCTTTGTCTCCCAGCAATACTTGCGCTTTCTGTTACGGGCCGATCTTGGGCATGTTGAGGATCTGATCGCCGCCGCCATTGGTCATGCCTATCGGGCCCACGGCGGAGACCGCGCCTTTTTGGTCGGCGCCGGACGCGCCGTGGCCCGCCTTTTGGCGGGGGATCATGAGCGGCTTTCGGCGGTGCTGGAACTGCTGGCTTCCGAGGAGGAGCGAGGATGAATGAACCGGCACGCTTTACGTCGCGACTTGCCGCCGAGCGCTTGGATCCCGAGAAGATAGCTCCCGCCCCTTTGGGGATGGTCACGCACGGCTCCCTGCTCAAGGGGCTGCGGGTCCGTCTGGAGCACGGCACCACGGTGGAGGACATGCGGGTAGGTCGCTTCATGGTGATCGAAGGGCAGGACAACCGGTTCTTCTGCTTGGTGACCGACATGGAGTTGGGAATGGCCAGCGAGCGGATGCTGCTGAATCCCCCCCATCGGACCCATCCCCTGGTGGCGGAGATGCTGGAGGACATCGCCACCTTCGGCGTGGTGGACATTCAGCCCATGTTGATGCTTCCGCGGGCCGATGAGACTGAACTACCCGGCGCCTCGACCACCGGCAATCTTGAGCCGGTGCGGACCATCCCCGTGCATTTTTCGCCTGTGTTCGATGCTACCCA
>DATBTL010000004.1:0-16559 GCA_036559345.1 Chloroflexota bacterium
CATCTGGGAGTCTATCAGGGACAGATGGATGTGCCGCTCAGCGAGAAGGGGAAGTTGCAAATCGCCGCCCTGCGTGAGCGGCTCCGTGACGAACCGTTCGCCGTCGCCTACACCAGCCTGCTGGAGCGGGCGCGCGTCTCGGCCGAGATTCTCCTGGAGGAGCACTTTTGCCCGCTCCGCGCCACGCCCGACCTCAACGAACTCTCGTACGGGGAGTGGGAGGGATTGACCCGGGCCCAGGTGCGCGAACGTGATCCGGAGGGGTGGCGGCGCTTCAGCGAGGATCCGATACACGAGGCTCCATCAGGCGGCGAGACCCGGATTGCCTTGCACGCGCGGGTGGTACGGGCGCTGGACGAGATCGCCGATCAGCATCAGGACTCCTCGATCCTGATTGCCTCCCACGGCGGCACGCTGCGGGCAATCATTGCCGAGTATCTCAATCTCGACCCCGGCGAGGAATGGAAGCTGCGGAGCGACAATGCCTCGCTCACCATCATCGATGTCTACGCGCGCGGCAGCGTACTCTCGCTCTTCAACGACACCGCCCATCTGGGACCGCGGAAGCCGCCGCTAGGCGGCGAGCCCGTACACTGAACGGGCTCAGGCGATTTCTATAGACTCGCCCAGATAGGTCTTCCGCACCAACTCGCTTTGCAAGAGGTTGGCGGCCGTATCCTCCAGCACCACCTCGCCGGTTTGCAGGACGTAGCCGCGGGAGGCGATGGTGAGGGCCATGTTGGCGTTTTGTTCCACCATGAAGATGGTTACCCCTTGCTTGTTGATGTCCAGGACCGTATCGAAGACCCGCTCCACGAAAATGGGCGAGAGACCCATCGAAGGCTCATCCATGATCAGCAGACTGGGACGGGCCATCATGGCGCGCCCAATGGCCAGCATTTGCTGCTCACCCCCGCTCATCAGGCCCGCCATCTGCTTCCGCCGCTCCTTGAGTCGGGGAAAGAGATCGAATACACGCGCTAGATCCTCCGCGATCGCCTTGTGATCGTGCCGTGTATAGGCGCCCATTTCCAGATTTTCCATCACATTCATCCGCGCGAACACCCGCCGGGCTTCGGGGACGGGAGCAATGCCGGACTGTACCACCTCTCGCGGAGTCATCCGGTCGATCCGTTGATCGTTGAAGGTGACGCCGCCGCCACTGGGGCGGACCAGGCCGAGAATGGTCTTCATGGTGGTCGTCTTGCCGGCCCCGTTGGCCCCGAGCAAGCAGACGATTTCTCCCTGCTCTACCCGGTAATTGACGCCTTTGAGCACATGAATTGGCCCGTAGTGGGTATGCACGGCATTGAATTGCAGCATACTCATGGGGCGATGCCCTCCCGTGCCTCGCGCTGGTCCAGCATCGCGGCGGCCTGAGCGGCGGCCTTCCGGCCCAGATAGGCTTCGATCACCTGCTCGTTGGCTTGCACCTCGCGCGGCGATCCCTCGGCGATCTTCTGTCCGTAGTCCAGGACCACCACCCGGTTCGACATGCCCATCACCACATTGAGCTTGTGCTCGATCAGCACGATGGTGAGCCCCTGATCGCGAATCCGGGCAATCAAGCGGATCGCGTGCTCGGTTTCGGAGGGGTTCATCCCCACGGTCGGCTCGTCGAGCAGCAACACCTTGGGCCGAGCGGCCAGGGCGCGGGCGATCTCCAGCAAGCGGCGGTCGGCGTAGGCCAGGTTCCGCGCCAGATCGTCTCGATACGGGTAGAGGCGATCGCCGAAAAAGCGCAGGATGTCGAGCGCGTGGCCGCGGGCCGCCCGTTCCTCGGCGCGGGTACGGGGCAGCTTGAGGACGTCGCCGATCAGGCGGGAGCGGAGCCGGCTATGGTAACCGACCAGGACGTTTTCCAGCACGGTCATGTTCTGGAAGAGGCGAATGTTCTGAAAGGTCCGGGCCACCCCGGCGCGCAGCACCACGTCAGGGCGCCGCCCGGTCAGATCCTTCCCGGCCACCAGGATTCGCCCACGGGTCGGCTTGTAGAGGCCGGTAATCAGATTAAAGAACGTAGACTTCCCGGCCCCATTCGGGCCGATCACCCCTACGATCTCCCCCGGATCGATGTGGAAATCGATATCCTGCACCGCCGCCAGGCCGCCGAATAGCTTGGTCATGCCGGTGGTCTGCAGGAGCGCTCCTTGGCGCGGCTCGGCACTCGCGCCCGCCGGCCTGCCCGTGGTGATCGCCATCAGGCGCCCTCCGCCCGCGAATCATACAGTTGTTGGTTCTCCTCCACGCGAATCCCTTCATCCGCCGGGTGCAGTTCCCGGCGCCGGCGCCCGCTGGGAATAAGACCCTCGGGACGGAAGATCATCATGAGCACCAACATGATCCCGAAGATCAGATATTCGGCCTGAGTCACGTCGAAGGAGTCGGGCACCACCGCGTGGTAACTCAAATTGATCGGTCCAATGCTGAAATGCCCATGGGCCCAGGTGTTCAGTTGATCCAGGACATAGAATTGGATCAGGGCGATCAGCGAAGCGCCCAGCACGACCCCCGGCACGCTGCCGATCCCCCCCAGCACCACCATGACCAGAATGGAGATGGACACGGTGAAGGTGAACTGCTGCGGCGCCACGGCCCCGATCCGGCTGCCCTCGATAACCCCGGCGAAGCCGGAAAAGAAGGCGCCCATGGAAAAGGCCAGCAGCTTGGTTCGGGTGAGATTGATCCCCATGCAACTGGCGGCCAGTTCATCCTCGCGCATTGCTATCCAGGCCCGGCCCAACCGAGAGTTCTGCAAGCTATAGGCGATGATGATAATCACCGCCAGCACCACGAGGCCCAGATAATACCAGGGCACCTGATCGGTAGAGAATTGCAGCGGGCCGAGTTGCGGCTGGAAGATGCCGGACAGGCTATTGTCGCCGCCCGTGATATCCGGCCAGCCAAGCGCGTTGCTGGGGCCGAGATTCAGCACCGTCTTATGCACGATCTCGCCAAAGCCCAGGGTAACGATCGCCAGGTAATCGCCGCGGAGACGCAGGGTGGGGGCGCCCAGAAGCACTCCAAAGAAGGCGGCAATCAGGGCACAGCCAGGAAGAAAAACCCAGAAATTGGCATGGAAGCCGCTCGGCCCCCAATTGATGATCGGGCTGCTGAAGCTCCTGGCCGGCTGAAACTGGGCCGAACTGAGGAGACCGAAGATGTAGGCGCCGATCGCGAAGAACGCGGCGTAGCCGAGATCCAGCAAGCCGGCGAAGCCGACCACGACATTGAGACCGAGAGCCAGCATGGCGTACACTTCCGCCTGTACGAAGTCGTCGGTGAGGTCTTGCTGATGCCCAGTGGGCGCCAGGGCAATAGGCAGGAGAATAGCGGCTACGAGGACGATCAGCCAGCCTACGATCAGGCGCTGGCCCGGTCGAAGGCCGGCAAGCAGGCCGCCACCGCGTTTTCCCATGGTCAGGCCTTCTCCACGACCGTGGCGCCCAACAAGCCAGTCGGGCGGAGGATCAACACCGCCATCAGGACCAAGAATACCGCTGATTCCGCCCATTGGAGGCCGGCGCTTCCGGTGGAGTTGACGACCGCTTCCACTTCACCCACGATCAGGCCGCCCAGCATGGCGCCGCGAATGTTGCCGATCCCCCCCAACACCGCCGCCGTGAATGCCTTCAGGCCGGCCAGGAAGCCCATATCAAAATTGACATAATTGAAATTAATGCAGTAGATCACCCCAGCGGCTCCGGCCAGGGCCGAGCCGATCACGAATGTGACCGAGATAATCTGATTTACATCGATACCCATCATCCGTGCCGCCTCGGGATCCTGGGCCGTGGCGCGCATCGCCTTGCCGATCTTGGTCCTCTGCACGAGGTACAGCAAGCCCAGCATCAGGAGGGTGGAACTGACGAAGACCATGGTCAGCTTGGAATCCCACGAGTGGCCAAAGAGGTCAAAGGTGGGGGCGATCAGGTTGGGAAAGGAAATAGCCACGTTCCCACTGGCGTTCTGCCAGACCAGCACTCCGTTTTCCAGGATGAACGAGACCCCGATCGCGGTCACCAAGGGAGCCAGGCGCGGCGCGTTACGGAGGGGACGGTACGCGAGGCGTTCAATCACGAAGCCAACCGCTCCGCAAGCGGTCATCGCCACCGTGAACGCCACCACGACAGCGATAATCAGTGTGCCGCCGGTAAGGAGGCCATAGTTCGCCCCGAGCGGGCCGGCAAAGAATTGCACCAATACGGCCCAGGAGAACAGGCCGCCAAGCATAAAGACATCGCCATGCGCGAAATTGATCAGTTCAAGGATCCCATACACGAGGGTGTAGCCGAGGGCAATCAAGGCATACATCATCCCTTGAGCCAGGCCGTTGAGCAACGTATTTGGCAGGGCGGTTAGAAACTGATGCACCGTTCCCCTCGATCAAAACACAGCGGCCGGTTGTTGGGGGAGGGGACCGAGCGGTTTAGCCGCCCCGTCCCCTCCCAACCAGATAGCCTTTAGAGGTGAATCTTGGGAATCGGGTCGTACTGGACGAATTGCCAGTGCGCGCTGCTTCCCGTGCCCACCACCTTGTATACCGAGAACAACGGCGCCTTGATATCGCCATTGCTATCAAAGGAGATTTGCCCGGTAATGCCCTTGAAGTTCGATTTGCCCACCCACAGGGCAATCGTACCGCGGCTGTTCTGAGTCAGCGGCTGGCCCACCTTGATCTGGCCTGCCTTCACCGCCGCCGCGTAGGCGTTCAGGAGCGCATTCGCGGCGTCGAACGAAAACACATCGTAGGTGGAGTAGTTGAAGTGGAACATCTTTTTCTCAGTGGCCACGAACGCGTTCGCGCCCTTGGAGGTCGCCACGTCGGGGCCGCCCTTGGAGGCATACGCGGTGAGCACGCCGCCGTTGCTGCTCTGCGAGATGAAGTTGGGATCGTAGATGCCATCGCCGCCCATGAAGATCTCATGCAGGCCATGAGCCTTGAGAGCGTCGGCAAGGAAAGTGGCGCCGCCGGTCGTCCCAAACTCCCCGCCAAAGAAGACCATATCGACCTTGCCGCCGGTCTGGCTGGCGATATTGGCGGCCACCGCGTCGGCGCCCATCTTGGGCTGCGTGGGATCGAGCTCGGCGTGGCCCCACACCTTCATGCCCAGCCCCTTGGCCGAGAACTCAAAGTCGTTGGCCAGGCCCACCCCATAGGAGCCCTGGTTATCGACCACGTAGACGCTGCGCGCCTTCAGAACATTGTAGGCAAGCAGCGCGTCGCCGCCACCCTGAATGGTGTCGGGAGCGATGGTACGGAAATAGGTGATCGGGCCATGGCTGGCGGCGGTTCGCGGCTCGAACTTGGCCCGGAACTTGGGTTGGGTCAGATCCAGCAGCGTATTGGCTGGACTAATTTGCACCATCTGCGCATTGTTGTAGACGGCAATTGATCCTTCGGCGGCCCCACTATTGAGCGGCCCAACCTCGCCAATTACGGTGGGGTCGGAAATGAACTTACGGGCGTTGGAGGCTTCCTTCACCGGGTCGTGTTTGTTGTTGATCGTGTCATCCAGCACCTTCGTGACGAAGGTCACGCCCGGCACCAAGTGCGCGGCGTTCGCCTGGGCAACCGCGACCTGTACTCCGTATTGGATGCCTTCCGGCAGGTTTGGGTACTCAAGCAAGGGAATGCTGACCCCAATGGCGACCGTGGCGTTCGCCTGAGAGTGTGCCGCGTGGGCAAGGCGAGGACCTGCCCCTCCCGCGACCAGGGATACCAACGCCAGTCCGCCAAGGGCTTGAAACGCGCGTTTGGCCATTTTATCTCATCCTCCAGATATTCCGCGTAAAAGCGCGGGGTTCAAGAACGCCGCCAGTTTGCGATCCGGCCCTTCCGATTCAGGAGCAAGCACGGACCGCTTATCGATCCGCCTCATTTTGGTTGCCCGGCGTGTCCCCCCTTCAAACGGCGTGCGCGCCCTCATCGTCTTGGCGCCTTCACGACCACGGTTCTCCTGTCTTGTGAACCCCATTCGACATCCGGCGATAAAGGTGATGATAATGGCCCGCCGTAATGCCGCTGGTGTGTAGTATGTAACGTATCGGGCTGCCCTTGTCAACGCTCCTACATCTTTGCCGGGTTCGCGAGAGATAATCGCGGGTTTGTCCCTATCCTCTATCCCTTTATCGCGCCTGAGCCCTATCATGGGGAGGAACATGTGGGGCGCGAAGGAGACAGTTACGAACCAACGAATTTTTGGCGGCCGCTATCGGGTCGAGGCCCAGATCGCCGACGGTGGGATGGCCCGTGTCTATCGGGCTACCGATACTCGCCTCGACCGGCTGGTGGCGATCAAGGTTCTGCGGGAACAGTTTACCAGCCAGGAAGAATTCGTCATCCGCTTCCGCCAGGAGGCGCGGATGGCCGCCGGTCTGGCCCACCCCAATATCGTCGGGGTCTATGACGTAGGCGAGGAAGACGGCCTCCATTACATGGTGATGGAGTTCGTTGAGGGCGAGACGCTGAAGGATGTGATCGCCCGCGAGGCGCCGATGGCTATCGACGCGGTGATTCCCTTGATGCGCCAGTTAGGGGCGGCGCTCGATTATGCCCATGACCACGGGGTGATTCACCGCGATATCAAACCAGAGAATATTCTACTCACCGCCCGCCGCGAGGTAAAGGTGAGCGATTTCGGGATCGCGCGGGCCCTGGCTGGGGCGGGGATGACCGCTACGGGGACGATTCTCGGGTCTGTCTCCTACTTCTCGCCCGAGCAGGCCAGTGGGCAGCCGGCCATCGCCGAGTCGGACCTCTATGCCGCCGGCATGGTGCTCTACGAGATGTTGACCCGTCACCTCCCGTTCGCCGGTCCGAACCCGGTCGCCGTGGCCATGGCCCAGGTGAATGACGAGCCGTTATCCCCGCGGGGCTTCCGTCCAGACCTCTCTCCAGCCGTGGCGGCCGTGGTTCTCAAGGCGATCGCCAAGAATCCTACCGACCGCTACCATTCCGGCTACGAATTGGTTACGGCCCTGGTGGCTCCTACCGCCCAGCGGGCCGCCGCTCGCGCCGCGGCGACGCCTCTCGACGTCACGGCGCCCATGAATACGCCGCTGCTCATGGCCAGCACACCCCAGCGGCCCCGCCGGGGCACGGGCGGGGCCTTGGTGGCCCTCCTCACCACGGCGGCCCTCCTGATCGGGGCTATTCTGGTGGGACGGAGCCTCACCGGGGGGAACTCAGCCAACGGTCCGACGGCCACGGATACCATTCCCATCGCTTCCGCCCAGCCCAGCGCGGTCGCCACCCAGTCCATCCCCGTGGTAGGGCCTGGGGGCGCCACGGCGACCGCCGCGCCCGCGACGGCTCTTCCGAGCGATACCAGCCCTGCCGCCACCGCGGCTCCCACCTCGACCAACGCCCAGGCGAATACCGCTACCCCCGGCTCAGCGGCCGCAACCAATACCGTCCCCCTGGCTACCGCGACCGTCGCGCCCAACACGGCCACTCCCCTGGATACGGCGACCCCGGCCTTGAGCCCGACCGCCGCCGCCACGGCCACGGCGCCGGGAGGTACCGCTACCCTCGGTCCCACCAATGGCGCCACCATCGATCTCGTTACCGCCAAAAACGTGGGTCCTCATTTTGTCCCGGTCGGGATCACCACGAGTTTTTCCGCCAAGACCGCGACCGTGTACGCCGTAGCCCAAGTCCACCATAAGGCCAAAGGGGCCAACGTCCTGTTTACCTGGACGTATCCGGATGGCACGACCTCTCCGTACCTCAATACGGCGGTGGCGCCGTACCCCGGCAACGTGACGGCCTACGCGGAAATGTACCCGCGTGGCCCTGGCGCCTATTCGGTCACCACCTCGATCAATGGACACGTCCTGGGGACCGTGAGCTTTACGGTGGGCGGCGCCGGCAGTGGCTCCTCTATCTCGGGCGCGGCGGGCACGGCCACCCCTAGCGGCGGCACGGGCGGGAACCCGGCCCCTCCCGCCACCGCTACCGCCGGCCAATAAGCCGGTAGATGGCGGGGCGCATGAATCGGACTGATCGGTCGGATCGGTCCGATCCGACCGATCAGTCCGATTCACCCCACGACAAAGCGCGATTCGCGGTAGACTAGCCATCGTTCGCGCCGTGCTAAGCGGCGCCAGCAGCATAAGTATGAGAGGACAGCCGATTCCGTGTCACACCCAGCCACCGGAGCCCTTGCCGCCGCTACCAGTGCCCTGCCCCACGGGTTGCTCGCGGCCGCCGCGCACTCTCCCCACCACTACGACAAGCTAACCCACGCCCAGGCAGCCTTGCTGGCTATTCTGCAAGGGGTGGCGGAGTTGTTCCCAGTCAGCAGCATAGGCCATACGGTGATCGTCCCCAAGCTGCTTAAGTGGAACATCGATCAATCGGCCACCTCGTTCCTGGCCTTCGTGGTCGCGCTCCATCTTGGTACGGCGATCGCCCTCCTCGTCTATTTCTGGCGTGACTGGGTGGAAATCGTCACTCCGATGGTCCGGAGCGTCAGTCGGGGTCAATTGGGGAATACGCCGCAAGAACGAATTGGCTGGTTAGTGGTCGTGGGGACGGCGCCGGCCGCCATTCTTGGGGTACTGTTCGAGAAATCGGTCCGCAATGCCCTTGGCGACGCGCGGGTGGCCGCCTCCTTCCTGATCGTCAACGGCTTCCTGCTCTACTTTGGTGAGCGCCTACGCGTCCGGGCCGTTGCGGCACTCGCGACCGCGCGCGGCGGAAGCCAATCGGTCCCGCTTGCCGGCGCCCCCCGTCCCATCGAGGCGCTGGGCTGGACCGAGGCGCTGGTGATTGGGGCCTTGCAGGCGTTGGCGTTTTTTCCCGGCATATCCCGGTCCGGGGTCACAATCGTGGCCGGATTGGCGTCCGGCTTTAGCCACGAAGCGGCGGCCCGTTTCGCCTTCCTCCTGGCCACGCCGGTGATCGCGGGCGCCGCCGTGCTTGAGCTTCCTACCTTATTCGGATCGGATGGGCGGCCGCTTCTGGGTGATGCCCTGGTGGGCTGCGTGTTGGCGGGCATTGGCGCCTACGCGAGCGTCCGCTTCCTGATGCGCTACTTCACCTCCGGCAAGCTTGGGCCTTTCGCGATCTACTGCTGGATCGCGGGCGCCCTCTCGCTTATAGTGGTGAGTATCCGCGGCTAAGCTGCACAACGTGGTATCCTCAGCAGTGCTTTCAGTGGGATTAGGATACGAGAGGAAGGGGCGTGATCTCATGGATCAGAGGATGACGATTTTTCTCGGGGCGATTGCCGCCGCGGTGCTGTTGGTGATTATTGCTGCTTTATACTGGAGCGGGCACATGTTTTACCCGACCGGGGTACACCACAAACACGCGCTCCTCGCGATAGTTCTGGCGGCCGGCGCTCTGGTAATCGCCAACTTCAACCGGCCCAGCACGGCCGCCGCAGGCCGCTAGCCTGGATCATTCCCGAGATCTAGACGCCATCATCGCTAGATCTATCTGGGTGTTCTCTTGGTTGCCCGACGCATATCACGTACATCGCCTCCTCCTCATCCACGGGAAGCTCAAGAAGGCGATTGAGATCGTCATCGAAGAAACCGCCGATCGCCACTGGGCCAAGGCCCAGTGCCGCGGCGGCAAGATAGAGGTTCTGACCCAGGTGCCCGGCGTCGAGCCAGATGTAGCGATAGCCACGCTGCCCATACTTCCACATGGTGCGCTGAAAGATCGCGGTAATTACGATGAGGAGATTGGCATCGTGCAGCATGGTTTGCCCCAGAGCGATGCCGGCAAGCTCCTCGTGTACGCGGCCCGTCCGCCTCAATTCGAGTTGGTGGGCTCTGGCATCGTAATGGTAAACCCCGTCGGGCAGCCCCGTCACCGCTTGCGCGGCTACATAGAGCTCCAGTGGATACAGGCCACCAGCCGACGGCACGGGCCGATCGGTGCTTCGCGGGCTTGCCCCTTCCTGTGCTTCGCGTAGCCCATAGCTGGTGTAGAGCAACCGACCCACGACCTCCAGTGCCAGTGGCTTAAGGAGAAACTCTCGGATCGATACGCGCTGTTTGAGCAATTCGCCCAAGGAGCCCGGGAGGGCAAAATCCTGGCCAGGGAGGTCCACCCGCGTGGATCCCATATAGGTACGGAAACGCAGCGGATACCGGTCGAGGTCCGCGGAAGTGTCGCTGACCCGACAGCGTAGATGCGACGAATGCATGTGGTAGAGTCGTGCAACGTCCGGATCCTTGTGCTGGGACACTTCCTCATACCTCTCAGGCTAAAGGATGCGGATACGGGTTGAGCCCAGTAGTAAGCAACGTCTGAATCCGGGGGTTGGCCAGTCGCCGAAACTTGTAGCCGAAGTCGATAGGCTGCATGTCTGTTCCTAACGCCCTGGCAACGCGAAGCGGACCGGTGGCAACGTCAGGAGCGGTTACATCCGCGATGGCCACCCGGATCCCGCCCGCGGCCAGCCGCTCGACGCACGCTTCAAGGGAGACGCCGGCAGGCTCGTCCAAAGCGGCAAGCGGGGTGGGAACCATATGCGTGGCTCGTAAGGCATCGAAGGCGTTCATCCTTGCGGGAGGCACGTAGTAGAGGGCGTGATCCATGAGCGTGTGCACGTCCTCGGGGTTGTTGGGAATGGGTTGCTCCCCATGCAGCATGTGGTGACGGATGAAAGGACCAACATGCCCTTGTTCCAGAATGGCTTTCCGAGTTGCTATGCGCGGATTTAGGTGTGCCGCCAGGGACACCGTGGCGCCAGGCCAGCGCTTTCCGTCTCCTAGACCGAGGCAGACTACCGTCGGAATGGATATGCCGGTATCGAGGAGGTACAACTCGACATCGGCGCCCTGCTCCTTAAGCTGCCGGACAACCTCATGTGCGGCGGTTTCCAGGCTGTCATCCAAGGTCAACCGCCGTCCAGGTCTTTGGCAGAGCCAGGTAAGCATGAAGGCATCTCGTTCGACCAACTCGAAGACGGCACGCAACGAGGCATCGGCAAGACTGCTCCCAGCTGCCAGCCCATTGGAGGTCACTTGACAGAAATACTCCGTGGGATCTGCTTGGAAATCAATGTAGGTGGGCAGTGCCGGGAGCCAGATTGGCTCTCCAGTGTCCAGCCAATGCCCCCGTGTCCAGTCGATTGCTCGTTGCGGATCGAAGCGCGCAAAGGGGAACTGGGGGTCGGCGTACTGCGCGTCGTCATACAAGCACAGTCGCCGTGGATCAAGGGCCTCACCCTCCACGTTCGCATACGATGTTCGATAAAGGTCGCTCTTCCGATAGCGAGCGGCGGAGTAGCGCTCGATTGCCTCCCCTACCGCCCCGAGCATCGCATCGATCGTCGAAAGGCCCTTTCCTCCGCCGCCCATCTCCGGCGCACCGGGTTGATAGACCCCTTCCGTATAGGTTCCTCGAATTGCCGAACAGGTCACCGGCAGGTCGAGATCGGTCCCATCCGGCATGCCAAGGCTAAGATTCCGAATCACACCAACGCGATCGTCTACCCACCCCTCCAACAGCGCGCGTACCTCCTCAGGGGTCGCGGCATCCTGGAGCTGGGCTGATCCGGCGTCCTCGCCGGCCCCAGCGATCGCGCCGCGGGGAGTCGATCCACCTGGCGGGACCGTGCCACCCTGGCTCGCCCCACCACAGATATCGCACCAGGGCATCCTGATCACCGTGTGGAATGTGGTCTCCAGCGTCACCAGGTCCTGGACGAGCAATCGGCCCACCAGTTTCGAGGGGGTGTACTGTGAGACAAGCTTGAACGTCTCCAAAGCCATAAGGTGCCCGAGCAGGGACGCCATAGGTGCGGGATAGGTGTGACTACGGGAAGTGGGTCGTTGGGTAAGCAGCGATGCCTGCAGCGCATGTGCCGCCTCGGGATACGAGGAGTTGGCAAGGTGCCGCAGTCGACAGCAGTTCCAGCATGCGGTCTGACCAGGTACGACCACGGGTCCAACAACGGCATCCAGTCCATCAAGATGGCCGAATAACGAAAGGACATTCGCCGTGTGTGCGTAGCGTGCCAAGCTGTCAAGGACCAGCAAATCATCGGCCGTAACCGCGGCAATGATCACGTCCCAGTGTGTCTCGGGCAAGAGGAATGCGTGGTCAGGCGCGAGGGGGATAGGGCTTGTGGTAACCGAGCACCAAGGTGCTGTCCGCGCAAGGCTATCTTTGAGGCAATCGCGACGCGGACGGCCGAGTTGCTGTGAACCCCACAAGGGTACTGAGAGAAGATCGTCCTGCCGCACCGCGCCATCGTCGGCACAGTACAGGGTACCAACACCAACCGCTGCCAGTTCAAGCGCGGCCACTACGCCCCATGGTTCTAAGCCAACGATCAGGATACGAGCATCACGCACCCGCTGTAGGGCCAAGTCCGGTTTCTCGACCCACTTACGAAGGAATTCTTCGTGCCCACGCCAGCGATCCCGCGACGGTGTCTCCGGGGCCGGGGGAGCGCTCACCAGCAAGCCATACTGCGTCATCAGGTTGAGGAACCCGAGAACGCTCTGCCGCGAGTAGCCCTCCAGGCCATCCGCTACCCCGGCCTCGTCCCGTGTTCCATCGAGGAGCGGCAGTATGTCGCCTATGAATACCGGCAAATCGGATCCATCGATTTGGAACGTGCCGAGATCGGAGCGCAAGAGTATCCCTACCTCGGTCGGGGTAACGCTTGCGGATGAACTGAGCCGGAGGCGATCCATGCTTCCTGCATCCTAGTCTAGAGGGGGATTACATGAGCGAGGGCCAGGCCAATGGCCCGCGGCCCTTGATCCGAGGGCCGCGGGCCGGCCTGTAGCGTTATCCGTGCGCCGGCTGCATTACGTTGCGATCCGGCATGTGTTTACCCTTCACCGGCTACGTTCGGCGATTCAGGCGAAGCAACAGGCGTTTGAATGCAGGGGCCGCAGATCGGCTGGCACGGTAGGCAAATACACGGGTGGCATGGGTAGCAGGGGTGGCACGGGGGATAACAGGGATGGCACGGGGGATAACAGGGATGGCAGATTGGATGGCAAATCGGATGGCAGATTGGATGGCAGATTGGATGGCAGGCCGTACAAATGGTGGGGATATTCTCAGGGCCGACACCGCCGGTTAGCTTCTTGATTGCATCTTCAAGCTGTGTAACGCGGATGTCAAGATCTTTGGGAGGAACGTCGTTAGCCATCTGTATCTTCCTTTCACCATGGTGATTTCGCCGGCCCCGCCGCCTGTGGCGGGAGCCCTGGCTTTTATGCGCGTCTCTGCCCTCCTCTCCACTGTGTCATGCCACATCCCAGCAAACGCATACCGCCAGCATACACCCGCTGTCAAGCCGCACTCGCGGCTGGATAACGCTGTGAACCGACAGGCATATCGGTGCCTTGCGCGGGCGTTGCCGGCGGCGTACCTGCCGTGGAGAGGCCACCCCGGCCAGCCGCTCCGGGCCCTCCTCGCCGGCGTTCTTCCCCGCCGTGAATTGTCCAGGCTAAGCGGTCGGCGGCCGGCCACTTCCCGCGTGGGGACGCCAGGAGAAAGAAAAATGGCCCACCGGAAGCCGGTGGGCCATTTTTCAAGGTGGTCGTCTACCCAGCTATCCCCAGATAATGATCGCCCCGATCAGGGCTCCAAGGGAAAAGATCGCGAAAAACGAGAGGCCCGGCACCGATGACGTATCTATCGCGATGGCCAGAGTCATAACGCCCAAGATTGCCACCGTAATGCCCATGGGCAACACGTTCCGGGGGCCTGTCACGGGCGCTACAGTGGACGTCGCGTCTTCTTGCCCCCGGCTTCGAGGTCGCTGCTGCATCGGCTTCACGTTTTCCTCCGGTCATGGCCGCCCGTGCCTATCTCACTACAGACTACCCTATAACCGCCGATCGAGGAAGTCCGCATTTTAGCTATCCCCATTGCCAACCATCTCCAGATACAGGATCCCGGGAGAGCATTGGACCCGCGCCTCCCGGCCCACCTTGATGATGGGTTCGGGCTGCGTGCCAACCTCATCGAAGGCCCGTGCCCGCGCGATGCGGTGCCGCCGTCCCTGAGCCGCCAGGATAAGCGGCTCGCCCCAGTTGGCTACCCCCCGGATAAAGTTGAAAGCACGCCGCGCCGACCAGGACGGAGTCAATTGAAAATCGGACACTTCCGGCCAGGGCGCCGGGGGGCCGCTTTCCCCTTGGGGTTGGCCGGCCTCCGGATCGGCGGCGATCGTTCGTAGAGCCGCCACCAGCAGGCGCCCCCCCTCCTCGGCACAACGATCCTCGGCCGCTTGGTAGGTGACCCCGTCCGGGAGGCACACCGCGGCCTGGGCAACGATCGGGCCACTATCTATCTGGCCGCTCATGCGGTGAACGGAGACCCCCGCGTGCTCCAGACCATCGTGAAAGAGCCAGAACAAGGGCCCGGGACCACGGTAGTCAGGCAGCAGCGAGGGATGGAGATTCAAGCCACCCAGTGGCGCCAGGGCCAGGACTCGCCAGGGCACAAGAGAGGGAAAGCACGCCACGCAGAGAACATCCGGGCGCATGTCCGCCACCGCCGCCTGGGCAGCGGGGTCGGAGAGCGCGGCAACCTCCAGGACCGGCACGCCCGCCGCCCAGGCAATACCCGACGCGCTCGATCTCGGCGCCGCGCCACGAACCTCAAGGCTTCGCCGTGGGCGCGGTGGCGGCGTCAAGACCCGCGTAATAGACGCGGAGGCGACTCCCGCGGGCCGTGGGACCACCACCCCTACTACTTCGAACTCCGAGCCCAATAGCGCCAACAGCGGAGCGGCGGAAAATCTTCCATCCATGCCGAGGAACACAACGCGCCGCATGGAAAATTGCCCCTCTAGTCGAATGCGCCTATACTGGTGGACGGAGCGGGTACCCTCGGTCGCGATTCCGGCCACCCGGGCCCCGCCATACAGGGAGTATGAGATGCCGCGTCAGGTAATGTGCGCAAAATTTGGACGCGAACTGCCGGGCCTGGAACGGCCACCGTTTCCGGGACCCGAGGGCGAGCGTATTTTCGAGCATGTGTCCGCGATGGCCTGGGAGATGTGGGGCCGCCAGTCGGTGGTGCTGATCAACCATTATGGCCTGGTTCTGGCCGATCCCGAGGCCCAGAAGTTCCTGCGCGAACAGCGGGAAGCGTTCCTCTTTCAGGATCAAGAGCGGATGCCCGAGGGCTGGTCGCCCGACGACCAGGGCGGCGTGGAGTCTTCCGCCGGCAAGGGCGCGCCCGCTCCAGCCAAAAAGTAGGGACGAACCTTCGCGGTTCACACTTCATCCCTCCTTTTGGGCCATCAAGCGGTAATGGGGGGACACCACGAAGCGCAGCCGTCGATGGGCCGTTCGGAGGGCCGCTTCCGCCTCCACCGGACTATCGGCTCGGGCAAAGATAAAGCCCAAATAGCTGGAACCCTCGGGCAGCGGCACCAGATTGTGCTTCAGAGGGAGGGTGATCTCGATCTCCTCAATCCCCGGCACGGCTCGCGCCTCCTCCAGTCCCTCGACCGCCCGCAACACCCCAGCGCCTGGAATGGGAATCATCATTACCCCACCGGCCCGCGGGTCGCGCTCATACGGAAGCGGATGGCCCACCGCGTGACTGAGAATCAGCTCCTCAAGCGAGACCATCCCGGCGCCAAAGCGCAGGATGCGCGAACAGAGGCCGCCGATCGACCGGGCCGCCACTTCCAGTACCCAAGGGCCATGCTCATTCACCCGAAACTCCGCGTGAATCGGTCCCTCGCGCAGTCCCAGGGCGGCGCAAGCGGCGGCGGCGCACTCGGTGATCGCGCGTTGTGTCGCCTCGGGGAGACGCGAGGGCATGGTATAGATGGTCTCCTCGAAGAATGGGCCGACCAACGGATCGGGCTTATCGAAGAGGGCCAATACGTGCAGCCGGCCCTCGGCCAGCAGCCCCTCCAACACCACCTCGGCCCCAGGAATGTATTCCTCCACCAGGAGGCGGCCGGCTTCGCCCCCGGTAGCAAGCATGATGGCCCGGCTCCGGCGGAAGGCGGCCACGAACTGATCGGGCGTATCGGCGCGAATCACCCCCTGGCTACCCGAAAGCTGGGTCGGCTTGACCACGCAAGGGTACTCGACTTCACCCGCGATAGCCTCGGGGTCGGTATCGGTAGAGTAGTGCCGCCAGCGCGCGCCCGGAACCCCTCCGCGGTCGAGCGCCTGACGCATCAAATACTTGTCACGCGCGGCCGCCGCCGCGGACGGCGGGTTATGCGAAAGGCCGAGTGCCTCGCAGGCGCGCGCGGCGATCACGGTCGCGGCGTCGTCCACCGAGAGGATTGCCCGCACGGGGTTGGCGCGTGCGTATCGCACCAGATCGCGCACCGCCCTGTCGGGGGCCCGGAAGTCGAGCGGCAGGGTCGGATGCCAGTATTTGGCCAACGGGCTCGGCATATCCAACCCGCGCACTACCTCCAGTTCGAGGCGAGCCGCCGCCTCTAGAAAAGCAGTGGCCCGATAGGTGAGACTGGGGGTGAGGAGAATAATACGATTGTTGGTGGGGGTGGTCATGTATTGAGGGTACACGGATCACGGGGTTAGCCGGCAGGAGAGGAGAAGTCCGACAAATTATGCGATCTAGTTTGATC
>DATBTL010000005.1:0-5665 GCA_036559345.1 Chloroflexota bacterium
CCCTGAATGCGCATCGACGCCTCCAGGTCAAAGTTGGGGCGCCCCAGGATCTCGCCGATGGACGACAGCGAGAACCCAAGATAGCGGAGCGTCAAGATCTGCTGCAGGCGGAGCAAATCGGCCGCCGCGTAGAAGCGGTACCCCGCCTCGGAGCGCGCCGCCGGCCGCAGAAGCCCCAGCTGATCGTAGTGGTGTAGCGTCCGGATCGATACACCGGTTAGCTCCGCGAACTCCCCCACTTTGTAGAATCCGTTCATCCCCTCATCTCCTTTTGCCAGCATAGACCCTGACGTAACGTTGGAGTCAAGAGGACAAAGTATATATTCAGACGCCGCCGGAGTCGCGGATACGCTATCATACGCACCAGAGGGACGAGCCATGATCGAACAAACCACCCCCCTATGCGAGGACGACCGCGTGTTCCTGCTGGCCTTTGCCGACGACACGGAGGACGCCCCCTGGATGGTTGCCTCGGACCGCCACTTCCTGGGCGTGGGCGCCTCCCACTTTTCCTTGAAGCTCCATGGCGCCGAGGCACACCCGGAATGGTACGTCAGCGGCGAGATCTTCATCTTCTATACCCGCCCGGACGGGACGGTGGGGAAGGTGGCGCCCGACCTCTTCGTGGCCCGGGCGCCCAACCACCTGCGCGAGTCGTTTGACGCGCGGCGGGAAGGGGGCTTTCCGCCCTTCGTCCTGGAAATCGTCTCCCCGGAGTCGCGGCAGCGTGATCTGGGGGAGAAGCCGCGGGCCTACGATCTGTGCGGGGCCACCGAATACGCGATTTTCGATCCGTACACCACGGGACCGGGGCAGCTGACCGGCTATCGGCGCGACGGGCGGGGCGTCTGGGGTCCGTGGGTGGCGGAGCCCAGCGGGGAGTTGTGGAGCATGGTGCTGGGGCTGACACTGCTCGTGGATGGCCTGCTGCTCCGCTTTAAGGACAACAACGGCAACCTGCTGCCGATCGGCGAGGAATTGCAGGCGGCGTTGCACCACGCCAAGCGGCAATGGCTGGTCGAGCGCGATGGACGAGCCGCCGAGGCACGGAGAGCGGCGGAGGCCACGCGGCGGGCGACGGAGGCCACGCGGCGGGCGGTCACGGAAGCGGACCGAGCGGCCACGGAGGCACGGCGGGCGGACGCCGCCGAGGCGCGAGCCGCCGCGCTGGAGGCGGAATTGGCGCGGCTCCGTGAGGAGGAGCCCCGAACGCCGGAGGCCGGCCAAGGTTCACGTACCTAAAGCCAGCGCCGGCGCCTGTAGTAGATGATCTGTCCGGCGCTGAAGGCTACCATAAGGGCCAGCACGATCCACCAGAGATACCCGTTGTCGTGCTCCACTTGCGGCATGTCGTGGAAGTTCTGTCCGAAGAGGCCGGTCACGAAGGTGATCGGCAGGAAGATGGTGGCAAAGAGGGTGAGGCGCTGCATCACTTCATTTTGGCGGTTGGCGACCATGGAAAGGTAGGCATCCATGGCGCTGCTCATCAGATCCCGGTACGAGTCCACCACCTCGAAGCCGCGGACCAAGTGGTCGTACACGTCGCGAAAGTAGACGACGTACTTTGGGTCGATGACCGCATCCTCACGGGCGATTAGCCGATTGAACTGTTCCAACTGCGGACTGATCACTTTGCGGAGGGTGCTGAGTGAGTGCTTGAGGGTGAATATCTGGCTGAGGATCTCCGGCGATGGCTTGCTGAGTACCCGTTCCTCAACCTTTTCGATCTCGTCGTCAATGGTGTCCAGCACGGGATAGTAGCCATCCACCAGCCGGTCCACCACCCCGTACAGCACCAGAGTGGGACTCTTGGCAAGCTGGGCGCAGGAATGATCCCCTCCTTGAGGGTCGTGGACAATGTCCCGCAGACTTTGGTCGTGGTTGGTGATCAGAAAGTTCTTGCCCAGCACGATGTCCAACTCAGGCGTCGCCACTTCCAGCGTTACCGGGTCGAAGCCCATCCCGTGCATGATCAGCACGTTGTACCCATCGAACGCCTCAAGCTTGGCCCGCTGTCCCTGCTTGAGCAAATCCTCCACCGTGAGGTCCAGAAGGCCGAAAGTGCCCGCTATTTGGGTCAATTCCTCGCTGGTCGGGGCTTCCAGATCCACCCAGATCGCGGCCGTCGGATCGGCGTGGTAAGGGGGAAGTTCCGCCGGAGGAAGGTTGGCCAGCCGCCTGCCATCCCCGGTATGTACGTGGATGGTAAGCATCGCGCCTACCGCGCGATGCGCAAGGCATTAAAGGTCACCGTGGCTCCCGGCCCCACCGCCGCAAGAGCCACCGACGGCCTCAGTCCTCTGGCCGAGACCGCAAAGCGCAGGACCGTACCGCCGTTGACCACGAGCTGGGCATGGTAGGTGCCATGGGTGTCGCTCACCAACACGCGGACCAGATTCATGCCGTACCCAGCTCGGATCCGCGGACTGGAAGTCGGCCCCATCATCGTGCCGGTCCCTTTCGGCCCAAGACGCGCGATCCGGGCGCGCCCATCGCTGCCTACCACGGCCGCCAGGCTGAAGTTTGAGCCGCGGGCAAAGACCAGTCCTCCCGCGCCGGAGGAGACACGCAACATCGTCTCGGCATTGAAGACGAATGCTCCGGCCGGCGCGCTCGCCCGCGTGGTCGACGCGAGGCGCCATGCCTGGCTGGTACCGGTGGTCAGGCGCAGCATTGATCCGTGAAACAGCGGCGTCCCAGCCGACGAGGCGACCCAGCCGCGATGATTATCCAGGAAATCCTCTTCCAGTCCGGCGCCCGGCGGACTCGGGTCAACCTCAAGGCCGTCGCACGCGATCACCGCGCCTGGCCAGGCCGCCAGGCCCACCCTGCCCGCGCCATCCACGCCGGCGGGAATGGAACTCGCGACCTTCCGCCCATTGATCGCGACCGTATACGTGCCCTTTTGGAGGGTAAGCCGTAACTGATTGGGGGCGTTATGACCAGTGCGCACGGCGCTATTGGGGCGCCAGTTCACCAGGGGGACAGCGACCCCGTTGTGGTAACGGAGGAGCGCCCATTGGCCGGATGCCCGCACCAACAGCGAGAGGTTCTCGGCACTGCTGGAACCGTGATCCGCGGCCACGATCCCGTAGGGTGCATCGATCGGGCCTTCGGCGAGGCGTACGGTGGCCTGGAGTACGAAGCCCGCCGGGCCAGTGGCATACGCGGATCGGGTCACCTTGAGCGGAATGGTTCCCTGACGGTCGGCCAACCAGAACAGGCCGCCTTGCTCGTAGGCGCTGCCGCCGGCGCTTGGCCATCGCGTACTGGGTGAGGTAAAGGTGTCGGAGAAGCGAATGGTCCGTGAGGAAGTTGGGGCAGGCACCGCCGCCACCAGAGGATTGATCTCGTGTTGCCCGACCGCCGCCGTACCGGGACTGGTGGTACTGGCGTTTTCGTGCGCGTAGAGCACCACGGCGGCGATCAGGGCCAACACGAGCACCACCAGCGCCACGGCGGGGACACGCGAGCGGCCCGAGGCCGGAGATCCGGCGCCGGCGGGAGGCAAGATTCCAGCGCCCTGTTGCAGCAGATGGGCCCGCATGGCACCCGCGCTCAGGAAACGGCGGTGTGGATCCTGGGCTACCGCGTCTCCCACTGCCTCGGCGAAACCTACGCTGACCCTCGGGTTGTACATGCGGATTGGGGGAAACGGCGGCCCACTCTCCTCGGCTCCGGCGAAGACATCACGGCCAGTGAGCAACGAATGCAAGGCGGCGCCGACCGCGTAGAGATCATCAAGGGGGGTGGCCTGAGGCGGCGCGGAACCAGACGGCCTCTCCCTCGTCTCCTTCTTGTTCTTCCTTTTGGTCTGATCCGGCTCCGTCGAGGGCGCGAGCACCTGCCCGGGCAGAGTCACCAGCGGTCGAAGCCCAAGCCGCGGGGCCAGTCCATAACCGATCAGGCAAGGCGTCCCATCGTCTTGAAGTATCAGGTGTTCGGGTAGAATCTCGCCATGCACGACCGGCGGATGGCGGTGCTCAAGATACTCCAGCAATTCCAGGAGGCGCAGTCCCCACTGGCGTACCTGCTGCTCGCCCCATCCACGCCCGCGCTGGAACATCGTGACCTGCAGGCTCTGAGTAGGAAGAAGCGGCATCACCACATAGAAGCGGCCATCCGCCTGAAAGTGGTCCAGCACCTCGGGAAGGCACGGGTGCTTGAGATGGGCCAGGAGCCGCGCCTCGTGCCGGAAGCGTTCGCTCAGGGCCGCGGCCGCCTCTGCCGTGCGGCCAGGGGGAGCCAGCAACTCCTTCACCGCGACATCGCGCTTGTGTTTTTCATCGCGGCCGGTATAGACGGCGCCTGTATTGGAGATGGCCAGCGGGCCCCCGATTCGATACTGGCCGTGCAGCAACGTACCCTCGGGCAGGGGGGCTCCGGGCTGGCCGCACACCGCGCAGAACGGGCGCTCCGCCTGGGAGGGAGCGCCACAGAAGGGACAGGTAGGGACCTCCACCACGAGCACCTCGGCGGGCGCGTCGAGCGGCCCCTCCTCGACGGCCCGTACGTCCGAACCGCCCGCTGCCCGTGCCTGATCAACCAGGCCGTCGTTCCCCGTGCTGTCCGTTTCCTCGTGGCCTGGGGCCGGCTCGGCTACCGTGGAATCGCCCTCGGCCTGGGAGCCTGGCGCATCAAGGGAATCGGACTCCGCCGCTCCATTGCCGCTTGGCTCACCTATGGGTCGCTCCGCGGGCGAGTCCGGTCGCGGCGCCTCCTCGGAACTCCCTGGCGGCAGATGATCGCCTGGCTGGGCAACGGCGGGAAACTCAATCGTGGCCACTCGAGAACACCCCTCCTCCGCTGCGTCCAGCCCTCATCTTGATCCTACCGGACTGCCGGCCTCTGTCAAGGCGGCAACGGCGCCCGAAGCGCGGACAGATGGTTCCCTACCAGCGTACGATACCAGGTTAGCGGGTGCGCGGGTAAGGCTCCATCGCTTGGCGCCCGGGGGCCCGTTCCCAAGAGCCGATGGAGCGGGACATTTCGGGAAAACATCATTGACACGATAGAACACCCGTCCTACGATTGTAAGGCGCCACCCATCCAAGGGGATGGGGCGACGAGTACCAAGGAGGTCGTCTCGCATGGCATCCCATCCCATTGTCCACATCGAGATCCCGCTGCCGAATCCTGGCGTCGATAGCGGCTTTTATGCCGCCGCGCTTGGTTGGAAGCTGCAAACCGACGCGACCTACGACTACACGCAATTCTCGGCCGAGGGCGGCCCCGGCGGCGGCTTCGTGAGCACCGCCCCGGATAGCCCGATGCCCGCCACCATAGGCAAGCCGCTCCTCTACCTAGCGACCGACGATATTAATGCCTCGTTGGCGGCGGTTGAAGCCCATGGAGGGAAAACGGTGCAGCCGAAGATGGAGATTCCCAACGTGGGTTGGTTCGCGCGCTTCACCGATCCCTCCGGCAATCAGTTTGCCTTCTTTACCCCGATACCTCGGGGATGAGGGACCAGATGAAATGACGTCCAAGGAGTAGAGCCTCAACTTGAGGTTCTCTCCCGCGCGGGCTCCGGCACGATGACCAGACTGTTCAATCCTCCATGATGGTCACGGGCCTTCCGAGGGTTGGCAGGGTCATCGTGCCAGCGGGCGCCATCGATGAGAAACTTATACTGGTAGTGGCCGGGGCTGAGATCGGACAGGAC
>DATBTL010000006.1:0-5290 GCA_036559345.1 Chloroflexota bacterium
TTCGCCTGGATCTCTTCGACCCCACCGGACGATTCGTCGCCTTCTCCCAGCCCCAGATAGCGGGCCCAACCAGCAGCGGCTACGGACAGGCCAGCGTACGAAACCCCAGTCCCGGCCGGTGGAAAGCCGTAATCTGGACCAGGGGAAGCGCGACCACGGCCTCGTATCATGGGGCGGTGCAACTGAGCGTGGATGGCCAGTCATTTGTCACCGCCGGCACGGTCTCTCCCAGCGCCCTGGTGATCCCCCCGGGCCACAGCGGGTACTTCACCGTTCGGGTCCATACGCCGGCGGGCCCAGGAGATCGCGACTATGAGGTGGTTTTTCCCTCGCCAAGCGGGCGGACCAGTCTGCTGGGCGCTCTCCCGATCACCCTCCGTTCGTTGGTGCGGCTGGGGCGGACCGGGGCCGGGTTTTCCGGCACCCTTCTGGGAGGTAATGGGCGCGGTGGATCGCCCGGTCAAACCCTGAGCTATCAGTTTGACGTGCCGACCGGCGTCCACGACCTGGCTCTGGGCCTATCGATCCGCAACCCTGATAGCAATCTGGAGGGGGTGCTGATCGACCCCAACGGGCAACCGATCGACGTACAGACCATGGTGGGATCCGTAACGAACGTGGGGACGCCCGACTTCTATACCGGCACCATGCAGTTTTTCCGTCGTGATCCCGTGCCGGGCCGCTGGCTCTTCACCTTGATCGTTAATGATACGATTGGCGGCTCCGCTACCTCGCAGTCCTTCCACGCCACGATTGGATTCAACCAGGTGACGATCCATTCCCTGGGTCTCCCGAGCAGCCCCAAGACCGTCCTCCCCGCGGGGAAGAGCCAGGACGCGGAGATCCTGGTCGGAAACGCCGGCCTGACCACGAAGAACTTCTTCGTGGACGCCCGGCTGAACACCCTCGGGCCGGTCCCCTTGCAAGCCCCCTACAGTTACAGTGTGACCCTCCCAATTACGGCCTCGCAACAACTACCAATTTTCGCCGTCCCGCCCGAGGTGAGCGAGCTGGACTTTAGCGCCCAGTCCCCCACCCCAGTCGGCATGGACGTGGCGACGGGCAACGGGGCCACCCCCTTTGGCGGTACCGGTTCACCGGAAGTGTATCAATCGTCGGGACCCCTGCTCGATCCGACCTCCGGTTTCTACGCTACCTCGATCTCCATCCATGCCGCTGAGGTGACACCGGGTGTATGGTCCACCTCGCCGGAGGAGATCGGCCCATTCCCCAACGATGGGGCGCCCCCAAGTACGGTGGAGGTGCGAGCCACGGCCTATGGGCAGCCGTTCGACCGCTCGGTAACCAGCAGCACCGGCGACCTCTGGTCGCCGTTTACCGCGGCATACCATCCGACGAACATCTCTCCTGGGCACGAAGGGATCATTCGCGTACGGATCACCTCGCGAGGCGTCCCAGGCACGGTGGTGCGGGGCGTGCTCTATGTGGACACCTTCGATCCCAACAGCGCCGGTGGGGACGAGTTGCTGGCTATCCCGTATACCTACACCGTCGGATCGAAGTAGTAAAGACTCCTTCCTTCACCACATGGTAATGATCCGCCCCGCGTCGGTGGGGCGGATCAGGGTGGCCTGGATGGGTGATCGTCGATCAGCGGCCCAGGCCGCCCGAGCCAAAAGAGCGGCCAGCATCCCAACCAGGGCGCAACAGAAGAGCGCGGATTCTCCGTGGCCGTCAACGGTGCCGGGGTACACGCTGGAGCGCTCCTCCTCTAAGTTCTACTTCCGCTCTCGACTATTTTCAGACCGTGAAGCATCGGTGTAGGGGGTCGCGGCTTAACGCACCATATGCGATAGTGAAAGGACATGAGTAGGCACGTCGCACCGCAGATCTTGCTTCCGTCAGGGAGAGCCAACGAGCCTCGGGGCGCTCGCTCGTTTGTCTGGCTCATGGTGATTCTGGCGCTCGTGCTGGTCCTCGCTCCCCCGAGGGCCGTCTCAGCTGCGGACGGCACGGTTGCTCCCACCCTGGTCGTGGCTCCGGCGGCCGGGGCGCCGCTCACTCCCGTTACGGTTTCCGGGCAGGGCTATCCCCCGGGCGCCACGGTTACCTTCACCTTTAGCGAAGCCCCCGTTGCCCCGCTCGGCGTTCTGGCGGCCGTGGTTGCCGGTGCCGACGGCACCCTCCCAGCCCTGCAGTTGACCATTCCGGCCTCCGCCACGCGGGGCGGAGTGGGCTTGATCTCCGCCCTGTGGGCCGCGCCACCGGGCGCCCCCACCCAGGCAGTAGGGGTAGCCGGCAGCCCCTTCGTGGTGACCCCAGCCGATCGTGGATTAACGGCCACGCCGAACGCCGCCGCCGCCGGAACCTCAACCGTGATCGGCGGCACCGGGTTTCAGCCCAATACTCCGCTCCAGGTGGCCCTGACGGACGCCTCGGGGGTCGTGATCGCCGCCTTTTCCGGCCCCTCAAGCACTTCCACGGGGGCCCTGCTCCCGATCAGCGTGGCCATTCCTCTTACCGCGACCAGTGGTCTGGCGGTGATCAACACCACCGACAGCGCCGGGAACCTGGCTGGTACCCCGGTTGTCATTCTGCCGCCCGAGGTCGCCGGAGTTTCCCCGCCGGCGCTCGTAGTGAACCCGTCGCGGGCGGTAGCGGGGGAGACCGTCCAGTTTTCGGCCGCCGGCCTCCCACCTCACGCGCCGATCACTTTCACCCTGAGTGACGCCACCGGGATCAAGGCCACCCAAACCGGGGGCGCGTCGCTCGTGACCGATGGATCCGGCCAGGTACGGGGGACGTTTGTCATTCCCGACACTCAGGCGGTGGCGGGAGATTCCTCCAGCCTGAGCCTTACGCCCGCCAACGGATTTTCGCTGGGAGGGAACGAGGGCACTTTGCTTGAGGCTACCCTTCAAGCCGCCACGGCCAGTGGCACGGCGGCGCAGGTCGCCGCGCCGCTGGTGGTGGCGGGACCGCGATTGGAGATCTTCCCTTCCCAGGGCACGCCCTCTCAACCGTTCACCGTAATCGGCACCGGTTTCGGGGCTGGTGAGCAGGTAACGGTCACCCAAACCGACGCCTCCGGGGTGATCACTCAGGTAGGCATCGCCCATTCGTCCGATGGCGGGGTCTTCACGACCTCCGGCCAGAATCCCAGCCTTCCCGCCGCCGTAGGACCGACCGCGACCCAAGCGGCCGCTTTTACCGTGACCGCCACTGGCGAGCCGAGTGGACTGGTGGCCAGCGCGCGCCTGGCCGTGCGCCCCGCCCCCTCGATCGCCCTCACACCGTACGTGGCCGCACCGGGGCAAGAGGTAACGATCTCAGGCGCCGCGTTTCTCACCAATAGCACCCTTACCGTGCGCGCGGGTTTCGTCATCGCCCAGGCGACCCAAAGCACGGTGATCAATGTATCGACGGATGCGAGCGGCGACTTCACGGTCCCGATCATCATCCCCACGACCGCGCCCACGGGACCGGCGACCCTCCAGGTCTCGGCGCCCGATGGCGCCACGGTGACGGTCATCCTGACCGTGAGCAATCAGACGGCCGCCGTACGAGTGTCGCCGCTGGCCGCCACGCCGGGACAATCCTTGACCGTACAAGGGCTTGGGTTCGCCTCGGGCGAGATCGTGGATCTGTTCCTGGCGCGGAGCGCGAGTCCCACCTATATCCGGGGGAAGCAAGGTGGGTTTGTCCACCAATCGCCGCTGGAAATCAGTCCCCCAGCCGCCCTGCCGGGCAGCCTCCGCACGGTAGCCGCCGACGCCCAGGGCTCGTTCGCGGTCTCATATCCGTTTGACGCCCTGGGAACCCGCCCACAAGCCGTGGGTTACCTACTGGCGGTCCGAGGGGAGACGAGCAGCCGGCTGGCTCTCACGGCTTTTGGGATTGCCGGCACGCCGCCCACTCTGCCTGGTTCCGGTAGTCCGCCGGCGGTCTGCCAGGGGTCGACGAGCCGCGGCCCCGTCCTGGGGGCGGGCGGCAGTGTCCAGTATTTCCAAGGGCCGCGTCCAGGCTCGGGCGGTCATCTACAGGCCCAGGATCAGTTGCTGCTGACAAACACGGGCGATCAATCGGCGACGGTCACCGTGGCCTATCTAGGAGAGGCCGTGCAACGAGGGAACGGCTCACCGCTTGCCCATACCTCGGCGGGAGGAATCAGCGTGCGAACCGTCACCTTCGCTCTCGCCGCCCACGCCCTGATCGCTCGCCAGGTACAAAAAGATGGTGGGAATCGCGTGGTAGGGATCATAGTACGCGCTCAGCCGGCATCGGAAGCGCTCGACGCCAATGGCTGTCCCACGGCTTCCCTCACCGGGCTCTCGGCGACCGGCACCCCCCAGGTGCGGGCGCTCGTGGTTACCAACCGCATGTTCACTCCAGCCAAGGGAGGCAGCCCGCTCCTGGAGGACGCGGCAATCACGAACGCGGTGGGCCAGGTGGGATCGAATCCAGGAGTGAGTGGTGAGGACGGGCCCGCCACGCGCTGGTATTTTGCCGAGGGCGCGGTGGGCGGGGCGTACGCGGAGGAACTATCGTTCTTCAATCCACAAGATGAGCCGGCCAGGGTTCAGGTGCGGGAGTTCTCGTCCACGGGCCAGGTCGGCGCCGGACAAACCTTAACCGTGGCTCCGTTTGGGCAGGGACGGATCAATCCGCGGCCTCCCAGTTGTGGGACAGGGAAAACCGGTTGCGTCGGAGGGATCGGCATCGCGATCCAGAGTACGGTGCCGATTGTCACGGCGCGTATTCTGGCCTGGGGTGTTCCGCGCGCGGCGCGAGCCGCCAGCGGGCCTTCGTTGGATGGGGCGGGCTACGACCTTTCGCCCGGCACAAGCCAGCCCATGCGCCAGCAATTCATCCCCTACGCCTCCACCGCTCACGGCGATCATGCCGAACTGGCCCTGCTGAACCCTACCGGCTGTCCCGCGCCACCCAGAAAGGTAAGCCATGCGAGCGCCACGTCTCGGAAAGGGACCAAGACGGTGAACGCGCCGGTCTGTGGAGCGAGAGTTGAGATCAGCGCCTACACCGCGTATGGAGCGAGAGTGACATTGACCAGGGTGACGGTGGGGGGTGCCAGGCGATTGGTTCTACCCCTGGCCCGAGTCCGAGGGGGAATCGGGGTGAACGACGGCATCTATGCGCTGTCCATCCAGTCATCGACTCCCGTGGTAGCGGAGCTGGCCCAGTATGTGGGCGGTGGCCCGGGTGATGCCGCGGGCGCCGGGGCACACCCTGGCTTCGAGGAGTTAGGCGTGGCCGGCGCCACGCAGATTAGCGGAGCGGGCCTGACCGCGCGGGGAGGGCTCGCGGTGCG
>DATBTL010000007.1:0-15874 GCA_036559345.1 Chloroflexota bacterium
TGGTAGGGAACCACGGACGGCGAGGAAAAAGGCTGGGGAAACAAGGATTCAGAGGAGTGTATCATGGCCAATCTTTCTATCCTCTCCAACCTAACCATTGAGCGGCAGCCAGCGCGGCGCGCCCGGTGGCGAGGTCGGAGACCACGACGATGTGGACGCCAGCGATCTCTCATTTCAGCGATACGGCGACCCGTCTCAAGGAGTTGAGGCGGATCGCCGTATCAGCATCGACACATGTTGGTGTCGAGGGCAGTATGGGCCAGTGAGAGAGCGGCTTCAATAGGATGAAGGGATAGAGCGGGACGGATTAGCGGAAAGAGCCCGCGGCAACCGGCATCAGCGCCGGCATGTCCGCCGTACGGGACGGGAGGCCGAGGATCTTGGCGGTGTGTGGCGTCGCGGTGGCGGCGCCGGCCAGAGACGCAAACAGATCGGCGTAGCGGGCGCCAACATTGCCCCAACTCATGCCGCGACCGTACTCAAAGGCGCCATTTTCGCACAATTCGCGCAGGGCGCGATTTTCCAGGAGCATATTCACGCATCGCGCGAACGACTTGGGATCCTGGAATTCCGCCAGCAATCCCCTGCCCTCCGCAAGGGCCTCCGATGCGTAACTGTAAGGGGTGGAAATGACCGCCTTCCCGCAACCCAGCGCGTAGGCCAGGGTGCCGCTAGTAATTTGATAGCGGTCAATGTACGGAGTAATGTAGATGTCCGATGCTTGCAGGTACTTGATCAATTGCGGTTGAGGCAAATATTGATTGACGAAGCGAACGTGCTTGTCGACATGCAGGCGCTTGCTAAGTTCGATCAGCGAGTTGCGGTACTTTTCCCCCTCGCGCCGCCGGACCTCGGGATGGGTCTCGCCAATGACCAGGTACAGCACGTCCGGATGACGTTTAATCACCTCCGGCAAGGCACGAATCATGTACTGGATTCCCTTACCGCTGCTCAGCAAGCCGAAGGTGCTGAGAATGGTGCGCCCCTCGAACTTCATCGACCGCTTAACCCGGTCAGGAACCGTCCGCCCAACTTCCGGCACGCCGTGGGGAATGGTGAATAGTTTCGCCGGGTCCAGGTCATACTCTTGTTCGAGAATCAGCCTGGCGACATTGACCATGGTGACCACGCCCGAGGCGCGGGCATGAAGGCGGCGCACCGCCTCGCGGAGATCCGGGCGAGGATGCGGGAGGACCGTATGGAGGGTCGCCACGACGGGCGTATTCAGTCGATCAAGGAAGCCGCCCAGATGATCCACGAAGGTACCGTCGCGCTGAAAGCGGCCATCGATGCCGAACTCGTGCTGTACCGAGACCAGGGAGACGCGCGAGCGGTTAATCTGGTCCGCGACATCCTTCCAGCTTTGCGGATCGTATTGATCAATCGTCCATCGGACCTGTGGTGGATAACTATAGACCGCCCCCTCGTCGTTGATAGCGGCGACACGGGTACTCATCCCCCGCCCACTCTGCGCCACCGCCTGGCTGAGGTCGCGCGTGAACGTGGCGATCCCACATGCGCGAGGCGGAAAAGAACTCACATAGGCAATGTTGAAATTGGAATCCATACGCGGCACCCCTAAAGCGGCTACACGGATGCTTCGCCGCCCTCCTCGGGCGGTCGAGTGGCGGCGACAGCTCTGGAGCAACGCCACAATTGGGTCTCGATTCAAGCCACGACGGCCTGCTTCACGTGCCACTGTTCATCGTTCCACATCGTGAAGCGGGCGCGGGGCGAAGAAACCCTACTTATGGCATGATAGCCCGTTCGAGAATTCGCGGCAAACGGGCCCGGAGATCAGGAATAGCATAATGGCGGCCGGCTCCCTTTGCCGGCCGCCGCCACGATAGGGAACAGCGCGGTTTCGACGATCCCCGATCAGCCCATCGTGTTGACGTGGGCGGGCATCACGCTGACGATGATCCGCTCGTCCCCAGGCTGGTTGCCTTGATAGTGCTCATTACCAGTGTACTTTTTGGACATGACATCAATATAGGCTTTGGTCGGATCATCCTCGATGGTCGCGGTGCCGCGAAGCTCGATATAACGGTACGGGTTGGCCGGATCAACCACGCAGACGGCGATTCTGGGATCGCGGACCAGATTGCGAAATTTCTGCCGGGCCTTGGTATGGCTAAAGCGAAGCACCTTGCCGTCCCAGCCGAACCAGACTGGGCTGGTCTGGGGTTCGCCGCGCGGACCCACCGTGGAGACAATGGCCACGGCGGTGCTTTGGAGAAGCGACTCGTGGCTGATCGGAATAACGGCGGAAGGTTCGCTGCTCATGGTTTTCTCCCTCTAGCGAATCGGACTCTTGGTCCATGGTAAAGGCGCTGTCCCTTAAGGAACAAGGTCATCGATCGGGGAGGAAGAAGACCGGTTCACCAGGGAGCGGTTATATCAGCCGCGCGAGGAAACGCATTGAGACGCCGCCCTTGTGCCGGTCCGGAGTGATCCAGCCTGGAACCTTGAGTTCCCACCAGTCGTTCCAGGCGGAACAGGCTGACATCGTGGCGAGTTACTCCCGTGGTCGCGAGGTCGGCCATCACCTCGCCAATGACGCTGGCGAACTTGAAGCCATGTCCGGAGCACGGTGACGCGAAACTGACCTGGGGATAAATGGGATGGGTGTCAATCACGAAATGATGGTCAGGCGTGTTCGTGAACAGGCAGGTTTCCAGATTCATCGTGGGACCGCAGCCATCGGGAAAATACCGCTCGGCAAACTGCCGCAACATCTCCTCGTCGTCAGGGCGCGCCGCGCGATCGAGATCCTGGGCGCTGCCCATCTCCTCGAAGTGGTGGTATTTCCCGAACTTAAAGCCGGGAACGTCGAAAACCGGGAAGCCGTAGAAGCGGCCCTCGTCCACCAAAAGATTGAAGACGGGAAACACATCCGGCTGAAAATAGTCGACGCGGGTCGGCTGGAGCCAGGCCAGCACCTGACGTTCCGGCACGCTCAGCCCGCGCAGGCAGTCCACAAAGTCGCTATTCCAGGCGCCGGCGGTGATCACCAGCCGCTCGGCCTCATAGACATCACGGTCGGTCCGCACCCGCACCCCGCCCGCGGCGGGCTCCCATTCAAGCACCTGCTCGAATCCGTGAATCTCGGCCCCTTCACTCTGTGCCGCCCGCACGTACGACACGATACACCGTTCTGGGCGCAGGAAACCGCCATCGGGTTGCAACAGGGCGAGGTGATCCGGAGGAAGATGGTAGCCGGGGTAGCGGCGGCGCAGCTCGGAGCCCGTGAGCACCTCGTGCGGCAAGTCGTGGATTCGGCACGATTCCCAGGAGCCGCGGAAGACCCACTGATGTTCGGGCCCGGCGTCAATCGAGCCGGTAATATGGAGAAGTTGCTCCCCGGCCTGCTCCTCAATCTCGCGCCACAATTCGTAGGCGCGTCGCAAAAGCATCACGTACGAAGGATGCTCATAGTAGGCAAGGCGGATGATTCGGGTATAGCCATGCGAGGAGCCCTTGGCGTGCGGAATCCCATGGCGCTCTAGGCCAAGGACTCGTTTGCCTCGCTGGGTCAGATAATAACAAGTGGCGCTGCCCATGCCGCCCACGCCGACCACGATCACGTCGTATCGGTTGGAGCCGTAGGGACGCATCAGCGGCCCGCTGCGGGTTTGGCGCTGGGCGGTTCCTCCTGCTTCGCCCGCCCACGGCCGGTTGGGGTTTGAGGGGGCGGCTCGGCGGCCAAGGCGGGCCGTGGATCGTCGTCGCGGGCACGAGCCCGAATGCGGGAGTTTTGCGGATCAAAGAAGGGGGTAGAAGTGACTCGGGCCAGCACTGGCCGATCGTTGATCACAACCAGCACGTTGTGGCCCGGCCAGGCATGGCCGACATCCAGGTAGGCCATGGCGAGCATTTCATTTACCGAGTGGCCTTTGGCGGCGCAGGTTATGTAGCCAATCTCGCGCTCGCCCGCCAGTACCGAGTCGGCGTAGCGGCCCGCCTCGCCGCCGCTGAATATCTTCTTGCGCGTGGTCGCGATATCGGTAATCGCGTAGACTTTGTCGTTGGTTGCCGCTGGAACCTCACTCTGCAACACCAGGCCGGTCCACCGGCGATCGAGACCTTGCTCCTGAACCCGAAGCAGCGCTTCCCGTCCGATGAATTCGCGTTTGGCGAACACAATCCAGCGATCCAGTCCCACATGAAATGGGGTGTAGTCCTCGTTGATGTCGGCCCCGTACAGGGGCAGGCTCTTCTCGATCCGGAGACTCTGCATGGCGGCGACACCATACGGCTGAAGCCTTGTCTCTTTCCCCACTCGCAGAAGATGATCCCAGAGGAGGCCCGCTTGGTCCGAGGGAACGTAGAGTTCATAGCCCAACTCGCCGGTATAGCCTGACCGGGAAAGCAGAAGCTCGATTCCGGCGATCGCGGCTGGGACGAATCGGAAGAACTTGAGCCCATCGACATTGGCATCATCCACCACGGTTTTGAGGAACCGGCGGGACCGCGGACCCTGGATCGTCAGGAGGGCGATTCCGGTGGATATGTCGGTTGAATAGGCGCCCGTTCCCATGCTATGATCCCGAATCCAACGTGCGGTTTTTAGCCTTGGGCCCGAACTAGTGACGATCATGAAGTGCTCATCGTTGAACTTATACACCGTAATGTCGTCGACAATCCCGCCCTGTTCATTGCAGAGGCTGGAGTACCGGACCTGTCCCGGCTCCATGTCGTTTACTTCGTTCACGGTGAGGCGGCGCACCAAACGTTCGGCGCCCGGGCCCTTGATGTCTACCTCACCCATGGTGGAGAGGTCTTGCATCCCCACATTGGTTCGGACGTTGAGGTGCTCATCCATGGGAGAGGTATAGGAACTGGGGAAGAGGTAATCACCACCGCCCTTGATCATTTCGCGAGCGGACCGTAGATGCGCGTCATACAGGGGAGTTCTTCTCTCCTGCATCAACAACCTCCTCGCTCAACGCGAATATATGGCGCCCGAAACGCGAGGCTATACCGCGTGCCAACCTCAGGCGCGCCGAGGCGGTACTTCTTCGCTCAATCCTACCATGCCCGAGGAGGTTTGTGGACCACCAATGGGTACTGCCTGGTTATTATGTTGCCCAGGGCGCGGCCCAGCCACCCACCGCTCGCGTCACGAAGGCCGGCGCGGGCTTAGTCGCGAAACAACCAGCTCCTAGGGTTGTCGCTTCATCGCCACCACCGGAATTTTGCGGCTCGTCTTCGCCTGATACTCGGCGAACCCCGGATTCCGCGCCGCCCAGTCGCCGAAGATTTGATCCCGCTCCTCACCCGTGATCGGGGTCGCCTTGGCCGCGAAGGTTTCCGTCCCAACCTCCAGCTTCACCACGGGATGAGCCAGGAGGTTGTGATACCAGGCGGGATTCTCCGGGGCGCCGGCCTTGGAGGCAAACACGATCAAGCGGTCGCCATCCTTCGCGTACATGAGCGGCGTGGTAGTGTGGCGCCCGGACTTGGCGCCCGTAGTGGTGAGCAGCAGCAAGGGAGCGCCCGCGAACGGACCGCCGACCTTCCCCTCGTTAGCCCGAAACTCTGTGATGATCGCCGCGTTGAAGTCATTCGGTCCCGCCATGATTGAGCATCCTTTCCGAAACGGGTCCAGGAGCCCCAAGCGGCCTGGACCTCTACACGGCATCATAGCACGGCGGCTAGCCCTAGTCAGGTCGCGCGACATATTCCAACCCTATGGACGATGCGGAGCACTGCCGCGGTGGCGCATGCTGGGCACGAAGGTCTGGCCACCCCGCGGGCCGCCTTGCACGACAAGCAAGCGGGTGAGGAGGCATCTCATGTCTTCAGAGGCGGTCATAGATCAGGCAGGCACACCAAAGGCGCGGCACGTCTATGCGGTATTCGACAGCGCGGAACTGGCGCGCGCGGCGATTGACGCATCCGGAGGAGGGTGGCCGGAAGCGCGGATTCTGACCGAGCCCGAGGAGGCGGCTACCCTCCAGGGCAAGGGCGAATCGGTTGGCCTGAGGGAAAAGCTGGAGCGAGCGCTTAAGAGTTTCGGCGGCGAGACGAACGTGGCGGAGCGATACGCGCATCGTTTGAACACGGGAAACGCGGTCGCGGTGATTCCGGTAGGGAGCCGCGACGAGGCCGCGCGAATAGCGGAAGAACTGGGGCATCTCGGGGCCTACGACCTTGCGTATTTCGGCCCCTGGACCATGGAGTTTTTCCATCCCGATAACGCACGCCAGCGGGAGGTTCCGCCGCAAAGCGAGGGTGACACCACGGTCTAGCGGTCCTGGTGGCCTACACATAATCAAATACTCTTTCAGGTATGATTGGTTATGTGCATACGATGGACTGGTTTCCGAGAGCCGGAGCCGTAGGGCAATCGGGCCGCTCACGCCTGATCACCTTCTTGGTTCGGGAAACTTCCGGCGACGCCGGTCAAGTCTCCCGAAAATCTTCATCGCCACTAGCACAGTGAGAGACATTAGGTGTAGAGTGGGAGTACTTCGCCAGAGGACACGCCTCATGGCTCAGGCCGCGATAGTCTTTCCCAGGAGTGCAGGATGGCGCCCTCGATTCGCTTGGATGGCTGGCCGGCCTATACCGACATCGCCCCTGGTTTGCGGCACCGTCTGGGTCTCTCGATCACCAACACCGGCCAGATCGTCGATCAGTATGTTCTATCATTAACCGGCCTGGATGAGAGTTGGTATACCCTTACTCCACCCACCGTGTCACTCTTTCCCGGCGCGACCGGCCATGCCGAACTTCTCCTGCATCCTCCCCCTGGATCCGCCTCGGCGGGAGACTACCCGTTCACGGTTGCCGCGACCTCGGCCACCGACCCCGCCTTCCAGGCAGCCCGCGAATCCGGGATCAGGATCAGTAAGGTTGGCAATCCGGCCATCGATCTGCGGCCACTCCGGGTGGAAGGGCGCCGAGCGGCGTTTACGGTGAAATGGAAGAATCCCACCAACAGTCCTTACTCGGTTCTACTGGCGGTACGAGACGCCGAGGACGGCCTCCGAACCATGATCGACCCCGAAGGACCCGTCCCCGTCCCGCCGGGACAGGAACGATCGGTTCGGGTGTCGGTGTGGCCAAAGCGGGGCGAAACGGTTGGGCCCCCTCATCCCTACGATATTGAGTTCCGCGGCCTCCGCCCAGGGAGTGAGGATCTCCTCGAACCGGCGCTGAAACGCTCCAGTCAGTTCATCTATCTTCCTCCGATGCGCGCCCTTGCGCTGCCCAGGTGGCTCCGGCGGCTGCCGATCTGGGCCCTCCTGGCTCTCCTGCTATTCTTGCTCGCCCTTCTCTTTCTCGCCGGTCGCGGCACCGGGAACGTTATCGCGGGCAGCAACCCTTCAAACGTCCCCCGATCCGCCACCGCGGCCCTGTCACCCACTCAAGCACGCGCGACCCAGATTCCTACCCCGAAGCCCACCCAGATTCCGCCGCCTACCATAGAGTCATTTGGGATTCAAGTTGGACCGAAGGGTGGCGCGTCAATTGCCTGGCGGATCAAGGGGGCGCTCAAGGTCGAGCTTGGCGGCCGGGTCGTCGGCCAGTCCGGTCAGCAGGCGATCACCGTGACGGCGCCCCGCACGCTTGTCCTGACCGCGTCGAACGGTGGTAGTACCGTGGTACGGTTCCTCCGAGTGGTTCCCCCCCCAGTGCGAACGCTCTCCCTTGCCGCCCCTCCACAGCGGATCGGGTCGCCCGAGATTCGCCAATTCTCCGTCCATGTCAATCCCCATACCGGCATACCGACTCTGGCCTGGCAAGTGTTGGGGGCTGACGCGCGGCTCCTGAATAAGAAAGCCGTGGCCCCGAAGGGGAGCGAAACCCTGATGCCGGCCGGTCCACGAAAGTATGTTCTTCAAGCGAGGAACGCCGCCGGCATCACCACGTCCATGCTGTCACTGCCTCCTGATCCGCGGGCCCAATCCGGCGCCTCAGTGCTTCAGCTTCCCTCAATTGCAACTTTCACCCTTCAGCACCTCCACGCTGGGCAGCCGTATGTCCTGGTCTGGCGGGTCACCAACGCGGTATCCGCGCGGTTAAACGGGGCGGCGGTGCCATTCTCCGGGCGCCACGTCCTCCGCCCGCCCCTGGCATCTTCCCGCTACACTCTGATTGCCCGAAACCCAAATGGTCAGATCGTAAGTTCCGTGCGGATTCTGGTGACATGAGCGACTTGCCAAGCATCAGTCTGACGCCCACGCAGGCCACGACCTACCCCGGCGGCCGGGTCGAACTCACGCTTTCAGTGGAGAATAACAGTCAGATTGTCGACCGCTATCGGATAGAGGCCACCGGCGTGCCCGAGGAGTGGCGCGACCTGGCGGCCGTGAGCGTTCCCCTCTTCCCAGGCGACAAAAAGCAGATGCGCTTTAGCCTCGCGCCGCCGGAGGGGCTGGCGACCGGGGCGGGTACGTATCCGATTACCATTACCGCCACCAGTGAGGCGGAACCCCTTCTCCGGTCATCGGTGGAATTTAGTCTGGTCATTCAACCGACGGGAATGGTCGAGTTCGACCTCTCACCCAAGCGCGTCACGGGGAAACGGGCCCGCTTCGTGGCCCGGATCCGCAATCTGACTAACGGTCCGCAATTATTTACCCTGATGGCCCGAGACAGTGAGGATGGACTGCGTTTCGTGCCTGATGTCGAGGGCTCGCTTACCCTTCCTCCGGGCGGCCAGCGGGCGGTTTCACTTGAAACCTGGCCCAAGAAACGTGAGACCATTGGTGAGCTTCATCCATACGAGATCGAGGTCTGGGCTCTCAAACGCGGCGAGTCACCCGAGGCGCCCCCGAACCCAGCTCTCCTGAGACGGGCGACTTTTGTCTATGAACCGCGCTTCACCTCGCTCTCGCTGCCCCTTTGGCTGCGCCGCCTGCCCCGCTGGTTACTTCTCCTCCTCTTGCTCCTCCTCCTCCTGCTCATATTTCTAGCCGGGGCGCGCACTACCGCCGCCGTGCATCGGCGGCCCGTCCGCGCCGTCGTCCCTACCGCGGTACCCGCTACGCTTCCGGCTCTCCGGCTCACTCCCGCCACCATCTCGGGGCCGCCTCCTTCGATCAGCTCTCTTACCATCGCGCCACTGCCGAATGGTTCAGCGCGGGTGCAATGGGTAACGAGCCACGCGACCGAGGTGCTACTTGATTTGCGCCTCGTGGCGGACATCGGGCAGGCAACCATACCGCTTACCACCAGCCGCACCCTGAGTCTGACCGCCACGAGCCCAGCCGGCACGACTTCCCGATTGCTCATGCTCCAGCCATCGCAGACCCAAGCGACTGGCAAGGCCGTCCCAGCGGCCCAGTATCTCCCGCAAGTCAAACAGCTTACTTTGGGACTGAATCCGCGCGGACACGCCGCGCTGCTGGTCTGGCAGGTAACCTCAGCGCGGCAGGTGACGCTCAACGGTCGGAAGGTATCCCAGAGTGGGAGCCAAGCCGAACCTACCGGGCCCGCTACATACCGACTCCGAGCCGCCAACCTGTACGGCGATGTTACGGCTACGCTGTTGGTTGTTGGAGACCCGAAGGCAAATCCAATTCGGACGACCCAGGTAGCGTTGGCTTCGCCGCGAATCGTGGCGTTCGCCGCCGGGCCGGCAGCGGCGATCGGCGTCACCGAACTGCGCTGGCAAACCACGGGCGCCCACCTCGTGCTCCTCAATGGGAAGCGGGTTGGACTCTCAGGTAGATTGCAGGTTGGCGCGCGGCGCGCGGGAGAGCTCTTTACCCTAGAAGCGAGTAATGGCTTTATACGCCGTGAGGCCCGTTTGCGTGTGTCCTATGCTGGTGGGGCCACCACGGCGAGACTATTCAGGGTCGCCTTACCAGTGATCAAGTCGTTCGCGCTGACCGCCGGCACGTCTGGGAAGTTGGTCTCGTGGCACGTCGTCGGCGCTGTCAACGCACGGCTGGGCGGACACATAGTGTCGCTGAATGGCCACGCGCCGCCTCCGCCGGGATCGAGAGTGCTGCTGCTGGAGGCGACTAACGATGCCGGCACAACCCGAGCCTATGTCACGGTGTCCGGACCAACAATCACGCCAACCAGGACGCCCTCGGCCACCAGTACGAATTCTCCGACCAGCACTCCGACCCCGACAGTGGTCCGAGGCCATGGACCAGTGCCTCGCCCGACGCACAGGCCCACCGCCACGAAAACCCTCACCCCCACGCCCACGCCCGCGCGGCACCACGTTGTCCGGAGCAACACCCCCACGCCAACCCCAACTCCGTCCAGAACGCGCGTCGCGACCGCGACCCGTACGCCCACCCCGCATCCGGTCAGCCATCCGCGCCCGTCCGCGACGCCGACTCAGACCGCGACTCCAACCAGGATCCCGGCCAGCCATCCCCATCCTTCCACCGCGACCGCCACACGGATTCCCACTCATACCCCAGTGCCGGCGACTCACACCCCGGCACCATCGATTCATTTTGTCCCGACCTTGACTCCCACGCGGACGGCCACGGCCACCAAACCGCCTCCGACCAAGACTCCCACCCGGACTCCCACCCGGACTCCCACACGAGTGCCCGCCACCAGGACGGCCACGCGCACCCCGACGCTGGTTCCTCCCACGCGAACCGCGACCCGCACGCCGGTGCCGCCAACCGCCACCGCCACGGCGACCCCCGTGCCGCCTACTCCTACCTGGACGCCTACCTGGACGCCCACTTTGACAGCTACCAACACACCGGTGCCACCGACGGATACGGCCACGGATACGCCAACCAATACCGCGACCGTGGTACCGCCGTCAATTGACGTGGGGCCCAACCCACTTATCCTGTCGCATCCGCTTAACACCCCCGTCAACCTACCTATCGAGGGAACGCTCACCATCACCAATACTGGTCCAGGTGTACTCACCGGTCCCATTCAGGTATCGCTGACCGCGAACGGGACCTCGCAATTTACCCTGACCACTAGCCCGAATCCATGCGCGGGCGTCTCCTCGCTTCCCGTGGGCTCGACCTGCACCACCACCGTGGTTTTCAAGGGCTGCTACAACGGCAGCCCTCCAACCGCGACCCTGAACATCCTCGCGCCAAACGCCGCTAACGGCACGCAAACGGTCCCAGTGGGCTTGGCGCAAGGACAAGGGCAATGCGTGCCCAGCATCTCGGTATCGCCATCCAGCGTCACCTTCGTCCCGTGCCCAAACGATCCCAGGTCCGGCCAATCCAACTGTTTCCTGCCGCCCGATCCGGTGCCGATCACGGTCACGAACACTGGTGGTGGCATACTCCAGGTGGGCACCGTGACAGTCACGGGTACGGATAGCCAGGGCCGACCGGAGAGCACCTTTTTCAAGGTGACGCCGAATTCTGGCTGCGGCAACATCTCGGCGGGCGGGCAGTGCACGATTACCGTCAGTTTCCCCCGCCCTGAATACTTTGCCGAAACCGCGACCCTGGTAATCGACAGCAATGCGCTAGAGGGCTCGCAATCGGTAACCTTAAACTGGCCACAGGTACCGAGTTTGGGCTAGCGCCACGATGAGAAGGCAGGGGGAGAGATGACCGAACCGAGCGCGATCGATGGCTAATCAGATTGACGTGGATGTCCAACCATCCAGCCTGACCATGGCCCCGAATGTGCCTCCGGCACAGGTCTCGGTCACCATACATAATCGGGGCACGGTAGTCGATCAGTTTACCCTGTCCGTTGAAGGACTTGATGATGCCTGGTGCACGGTTCCCGCGACACCGGTGGCGCTGTTTCCCGGGGCCCGCGAGGTAGTGCGTTTCACGGTCCGTCCAGAGGCGACCGCGCGCGCCGGTGACTACCCATTCCGGGTGGTAGTCACCTCCACGGTCGATCCGGATAATCGGCGAGAAGTGATGGTCAATCTGAGCGTGGCAGCCAATTACCAGTTCGACCTGGATATGAACCCGAAGAAGGTGATCGGGCGGAAGGGCCGCTATACGCTGACCATGCGAAACAACGGCAACGCCACGTTGTCCCTCGACCTGCAGGCTACCGACGACGAAGAGAACTGCCTCTACCAATTTCGACCAGAGGACGTGACCCTGGAGCCCGGACGCCGGCAAACTGTCGTCCTGACGGTACGGCCCCAGCGCTCGGGCTTTGTGGGCCAGAGGAAGGATTATGCATTTCAGGTGACGGCAAAACCGGCCCAGGGAATGGCAAAGAGCATACAGGGCCGCATCGTACACACACCCCGTTTAACAACCTGGCGGCCTGTTCGCACCATTTTCAAGCTAACAGTTATACTGGCGGCGGTGGTGGTTTTTGTCACGGCGGAAGGGGGCGTGTCCGGCATCCAACATAAGGCGCCCCAGTGGAAGGCAAGTTTCACCAAGGCCACCTGTGAGCGAATGAATCTGTTCTGTTCAACCGTCCCTCCTGCCCCAGGCGGTCACGGCACACTGCCGGCACACACAGGGAATCATGGGGCAACTCCCTGACGGCGGGAGAACTGACGAGGATGAAGCGGCCGAGGGAGCCATGGCCGCTGGCGGTGGGTATCCAAGAAGCCAGTCAAGAGAGTGGGGATGAACGGAAGTACCTGGGGAGCGTGGGAAAATGGCTGAGGCGATTCGCATTTCGCTCAACCCGGATAGGCTGGTGGCGAAGCAGGATGGGGCGCCAATCGAGTCCGAGATCATCATTCAGAACGTGGGTTCCACGGTAGACCAATACGCGGTCGAACTCGATCAGTTGCCGGCCACCTGGTATAGCCTTTCCAATGTCAGCGTGGCCCTGTTCCCACAGGACAAGGAAATAGCCAAACTGACCATCCACCCGCCACAAGGAAGCGGGACCAAGGCCGGCACCTATCCCTTCACGGTAACCGCGCTGTCGCGCGCCGACCCTTCCCAGTCGAGCCGGGCCGATGGTGTGCTCCAGATCGGGTCCGTGGCCTCCTTCGATGTGCAGATCAATCCCACGAAAATGACCGGCCGGCGGGGCAAATACGCCCTGACCATGAAGAACGGCGGCAACGCGGACATCGAGGTCGAACTGAGCGCGGAGGACGCGGAGGACGGTTGCGGTTTCCGCTTCAACCCCAAGGTGGCGCACATCGCGGCGGGCCAGAAGGCAACCGTTGACCTGAAGGTTCGCCCTCGCCGCTCGTCCATCGCCGGGCCACGCAAGTATTTCGACTTTCAGGTGAAGGCGGCGCCCAACGCGGGCCCCGCGAAAACCGTGACCGCCCAGTTGATCCACAAGCCGTTTTTCCTTACCTGGCGCCCTATTCGTCGACTGATCTTCCTCCTATTTCTCATCGCGATTGGCGTGGGGGTCTATGAGGTCATTGAGGCGAATCACCTGTCACTCTCCAACAGCAGCATCTGCAACCAATCCAAATTGCCCTTCTGCTCGAACAACAACGCCGCGGCCTTGCCGACCCCGATTGGCCATGTGGCCACTGGCAAACCGAAGTTCGTTTTCGCCTTTGCCGCGTTCCACTCGCATGCGCGCTCCCTGGTAGGAGATGCTTTGGAGAACGAGAGTACCTTTAAGGGAGTTGCCACCCAGTTCACCACGACCGGGATGCTCATCTATGACCACCATGATGGAGTTTCCTTCCTGGTACGTCATGACTCCACGGTGTACGAATACCGTAACGGGGTCACCGTGCAAGTTCGCTAATACTCCAACCTCATGAACCAGATACACGGTACCGGCCCAGGCATCGAGCCTGGGCCGGTACCGTGTATCTAGGGCGCAAGCAGGGGAGGCTGGCGCCGGAAGGTCCTAGACCCCGGTTCCTCCGGCCGTGCTGGTCGAGGTGCCGCTACCCGAGCCAGGGGTTGTGGCGCCACCAACCCCGCCTAGATCCCAACCGCCAGGCCCGGCGCCGATTCCCTTCGCCGGGAGAATGGTGATCCTGAGCGCGGTTAGGGTCTTACCATCGGCACTCAAGGTACCTTCGGCGGAGATTACGGTGTTCGCGCTTATCGTGCTCGCCTGGGCGGCGGTGCCGTCCGCGTTGACATACACGGTGCTACTGGTCGTGGTGATCGTAGCCGTCCCGCCATCGGGTGCAGTTACCGTATAGGAACCGTTGGCGACGGCCGTGACCTGGCCCCTGAGCCGCGGCACCTCGATGGTCACCAGGTCGGCATTCAGGGAGCCGTCGCTATTGGTAGGTCCGGTGGCCGTAATCGCGCTGCCGCTTGTGACATCCGTCGCGGTTTCCGAGGCGCCCGCTTTCTGGAACCGGGTGCCCGTCTCCAGGTTGATCACATGGGTCGAGCCGTCAAAGCTGGTGATAGTCAGGGTGGTCCCGCTGACATTGGTCACCACCCCATTTTCGACTGGCAGAATGATCGCGATGTTGGTCGCGGTAACAGCATTGGTTCCCGTGCTGCTGCCGCGGAGCGAAATCCTCTGTCCCGACTGGATAGCGGCCAGCGTCACCGTGGCCCCCGCTTCGTCATAGGTGGTGCTGCCATTGACCGTGATCGTCACCGTGCCGCCATCCCTAGTGGTGGCCGTGATCGTGTTGCCGCTCACCCCGGTGACCGTGAGGCCGCCGCCAAAGCCTCTACCGCCCATCATGCCCCTGCCGAGTCCGCGCGGGCCAGTCACGGTGCTGCTTGAAATGGTGCTCGCGACGTTCGCGAGGCTGGTCACGGTGCCGCTACCCGCCGCGGCGTTGGCGTTGGCGGTGCTTGGACCGCCATGAGTGAAGGCGAGTCCGCCGACCGTAATCCCCCCGGCCACGATAGCGGTGCTGGTGAGCCACCGCCGAATGGGCCCCGCCCGTCCGCTTGAGTTGACCGCGCTACCCGTCGTGAATTCCTGCTGATCCATGGGAAACTCTCCTTGTCCCACTACCTCTGTCAGGACACTCCGCATGTCCCGATGCCCGCTCCGGGCACTTGATAAGCGTAGAGGAGGAGTATGACCCTTCGATGAGCCGGAAATGACGGCTGGATGATAGTTCAGCTCTTCAAGCCTGTTCGCGGGTTGTAAGAATCACTGGTCCCGCGGGGTTGTCGAGAGAGACAAAGTAGGGGTCCAGATGGACGCTCACCCACGCATGGAGCGCCGGGGTAGCCGCCACGCGCGCCTGCTCGGATGCCCACCAAATGGTAGCCACCCCAGTCGCGGGTCCAGTTCTCACCAGTTCGAAACCCTTGAATCCCGCCTGCCCGCGAAGCAGGGGAACGAAGGCATCGTCCTGCAAGGAGACAAATGATTCCCAGTCTTCCTCGCGCACCGCGAACACGTTTACCGATGCATAATAGGCCAAAAGCTTCTTCCCTTCTCTGACTGCTCCAGGATTTTCGAGCCCCTGGCTACCGATACAGGATATACCCCGCCGCGCCTCCCAGTCCCAAAATGACAATCAGATTCACTCGTCGTGAAGCGGCAAGTAGAAGAGCGCCCACGGCAATCAGCCAGCCGCTCCAGATGACGCCAGGTTGGCGCAGAATGGTCCAGCAGACCGATGCCATCACTCCTATCACCGCCAGGGACAATCCGCGCATCAGTCCGTCGACCCAACGCGTACGGGCGATTCGGGCGAAGACAGCGGCCACCCCCAGGACCAGAAATGGGGGAAGCACTATGGCTATCAGGGCCAGGACAGCACCAAAATAGCCATAGGTGAGATACCCAAGGCTAATGACCCATAGGCCGTTTGGTCCGGGGCTGATCTGTCCAATGGCGATTGACTGGCCAAACTGCGCGTCCGCCGCCCAGCCGGTCCCGATCAAATCCTGATGCAGGCTAGGCAAATTGCTCAGGCCGCCAGTCGAGAACAGTGATGCTTTCAGAAACATCAAAAAGTAGATAAAAGGGTTGATCATGGGAACGGGGTTTCGTCGGTCAGAGGTTGGGAATCAGGGGGAAGGGGAACCCCTTTCCAGGGTGTGAAGATCATGACCCCCAACACCGC
>DATBTL010000008.1:0-12073 GCA_036559345.1 Chloroflexota bacterium
TCTCCGGGCGTGAGCGGCGGCGATGACGGCGCCGGCCAGCCTGGTTCGGCGGGCGGCGGCTACGTGGTGATCAGCGCTACTGATACCCTCGCCCTTGATGGCGCGCTGCGGGCCAACGGAGACGATCCCACTGCCGAGCCCGAGAATGGGCATGGCGGCGGCTCCGGCGGCGGCATCCTCCTCCAGGTTGGTACGCTGACCGGCGGCGGAACGATAGCCGCCGACGGCGGCCGCACTCCCCAGGGTGGGACGGATGATCTGGGAGGGGCCGGCGGCGGCGGGCGCATTGCCCTCCTGTACACGCATAACACCTTCACCGGTCCCGTGCATGCCTATGGCGGTCGCGACCTCACGGTCTCCCATTTCATCAGCCGGTATATGGATTTTACCGGAGGCGCCGGCACGATTTTCATGCGCGCCGCCGCGGAGCCCAAGGATGGGGGTACGCTACTTATTGCCGGCGACTCCGCCACGCGCTGGCCGCCCCCCGGTGATACGCCGGTTCTGGATACCTGGTCCTCGCCGCACCGAACCTTGATCGTGGAGAGCGGGGCGCGCGCCCTCCTGGTCAACGGCGCCTATAAGTCAATAATCGTCCGTGACGGCGGAATCATCACCTTGCCGCCAGGGACGCGGACCCTGACCCAGGCCGCCGACAGCGGAACCCTCATCTTGCCTCCGGCGAACCAGTCCATGACCCTGAAGGCAGACAGCCTGAGCGTGGACGCGACCAGCCGCATTGATGTCAATGCGCGCGGCGACGCCGGCGGACCGGTCAATGGTCCCAACGGCAACGGCAAGACTGCTGGGAAACGCGCCTCGGACCACTCGCACGGCGCCTCTCACGGCGGTCTGGGCGGTGGTCAGCCCGCCGACTATAACAAGATGGACTGGACAGGATTGGTGGTCGACGATTTGTTGACCGGCGACGCCTATGGCAACCCGCTTGATCCGAGCCTACCCGGCGCCGGAGGGGCCAGCGCCAACGATAACACGGTCACTGGCGCCTTCGGCGGCGGGGTGTTGCGGATCACCGCGGGAACCCTGCGGCTCGACGGGCGGCTCGCCGCCAATGGGCAGCCAAATCTCCTCCCTACACCCGACTACCCGGTTACCGAGAATGGCTTCGGCTCGGGCGGGGCCGGAGGAGCGGTGAACCTGCAGGTGACTACCCTCAGCGGGAGCGGCGGTATCGAGGCCGATGGCGGAAACACCTGCCTACTGAAGCAGAATATGCTCCCGTACTCCAACATGGCTTGCGGCGAGGACGGGAGCGAGGGCGGCGGCGGCGGCGGGCGGATCGCGGTGCGCTATCACAACAAGAATAGCTGGACCGGCAAGACCCACGCCTTCGGCGGCTACAATCAGGAAGCTCTTAAGGATAAGTCCAATGGCTTCAGTGTAGGGCGAGCGGGGCCGGGGACGGTGTTCTGGCTGGCCAACTCCGACCCATCCGATGGCGGCGTCCTGATGATCGACGGCGGCGGGGCCGTTCACGATCGCCGTGCCGCCACTCCGCTGCCGGCTTCGGTGAACGGCGCTCACCGTACGCTGATTCTGACCGGCGGGGCCATGGTCTACGGCCAGGCGGTCAAGCTGGCAAACCTGCAAGTGTTAGGCGGCGCCGTGCTGACCACCGCGCCCGGCACGCAGCGCCTGGATATTACGGCCGGCACGGTCAAGGTGGACGCGGCCAGCCGCATCGACCTGACCGGGCGGGGTAATGCCGGGGCCGCCAACGACGCCAACGCTCCCGCCAACGGGATGGGGAAGAGCCCCGCCGGACGCGGCTCGACCATGGCCGCGGGCGGCTCCCATGGCGGGATTGGCGGCGGCGTCCAGAACGGAGTCGTAGGTCCGACCTATGATAGCGCCGCCAATCCCACGCTCCCTGGCGCGGGCGGAGGCGGCAAGCCGGGAGACAGCGCCGGCTCACCGGGCGGCGGCGTGCTGCTGATCACGACGCGAACCCTCACCCTCGACGGCCGATTACTGGCTAATGGCCTGGCCACCGAAGGCCCCACCACGAACGACCTCACCGAGCACGGATTTTCCGGGGCCGGGGCCGGCGGCAGCATCAATCTGCACCTCGGCAATTGGAGCGGCCACGGCTCAGTGGCGGCCGACGGCGGCGACTCTTGCCTCCCGGCGCGGATGACCGTCAACCAGAGTGGCTGCGGCAATGCCGGCTGGGGCGCCGGCGGCGGTGGGCGGATTGCCATCACCTATCACAGCAAGAGCAGCTGGGCCGGGAAGGTGCATGCAGCGGGCGGCGCCAACCGCACGATGACCGGCGCCGATGCCCGCACCGCCCATGGGGGCGCTGGCACGGTGGTGACGCGGAAGGGCGCGTAGAGGCGCCAAGCAGCCAGGGGATGGCCGGATCGGCTATCCCCTGGCTGCGTCAGAAGTGTACGCTGTAGAGGGGACGTGAAAGAGAAAGAGTAAACGCGACCGCATGAGCACGGGCAACCACTCTTTTTCCGGCATCGTGCTGGTGCTCGACCGCCCACGCGATCCGGTGAACGTGGGGGCCGTGGTGCGGTTGATGGGCAACTTCGGCCTTCCGCGCCTCCGCCTGGTCGATCCGGCGGCTTTCGATCCGGCCCAGGTGCTGCGGCTGGCTCGGCGGGGGCAGGCGGTGCTGGAGGGGGTCACTCACTATCCGTCGCTGCCCGAGGCGCTGGCCGATTGTGGCTACGTGATCGGCACCACCCGAAGGATGCGGGCCATCGCGCGGCCCGTGCTCAGCCCCGAGGAGGCGGCGCCGGCGCTCCTGGCCGCCGGGAACGCGGAACGGCCGGCGGCCATCCTATTCGGTCCGGAGGACTTCGGCCTGGATAACTCGGCGCTCGACCGTTGCCACGCCCTGCTGACTATCCCCGCTGTCCCCGAGGATGCCTCGCTCAATCTGGCCCAGGCGGCGCTGCTGGTCGCCTATGAGTTGCGCCTCGCCGCGCTCAAGCTGCACGAATTGCCCCACGAGGAATCGGTTCCCTCCGTCCCGCCGGCGTCGGGAGCGGATCTGGAGGTCATGTTCTCCGGTCTCCGCGCCATGCTCGAAGCCATGCACCCGGTCCAGATCCCCGGCCGCACCGAACAAACGATGGCCCGCGTGCGTGCCCTCCTGACGCGGGCACGCCCTACCGAGGCGGAGGCCCACCTCTTAGAGGGGATCTTCCAGCATGTGGCCCACGGGCTGGCGGATAAACAAGAGAGACACGGCTAACCATTACCCGCGTTTTTCCTCTAAAGCGAGGAGGCGGATCGTGGCTGTGTTGGGGATGCACAGCGGTGCATCCCTACCAAGGCTGGCGTTGTTCGTCCTGAGAGGACGATTGCTCAGTAATGACGAGTCGCGCTCCTCATAACCGCCCTTGACCACAGTCCCGCGATCCCGCCATCCCGCGACCTTGAGACCTATCGATCCGGGTGCTAGGATGGCGTTAACGGCCACCCTATGGGCCGAGGAAGCGCATTATGTCATACGCACCTATGTACTTGCGTCCATCGACGCAGCCAGCGGAACGATGGCACGCCGCCACCCTGTTGGCCCTGTGCTTGTGTGCGGTATCGATGCCGCCGCGAGAAACCCACGCGGCTATCCCACAATCCCCTGAGTGGATTCGCCACCATGTTGACCCCAGCAATAATGCCCTGGTACGTCAAGCGGGCGCGGCCCCGGTGGCCTGGCGCAGCCCGAATCTCGGGCAGCAAGCGATTAGGAGCGCGGCTAACTTGACGATCCGTTGCCGAAGCAAGCAGGCATCGCCTCCTCAAACGCAAGGCGCACTCGGCATAATCCGCTGTTTGACAATAGCGAAAAGGCATGTTAATCTCCAGAAAGCGTACCGGATTGCTCGGTGCGAGAGCGGCCAGCCGGATCCAGTTGGCCCGTACCTTGTACAAGTGAAGAATTTGCTCATCCAGAGAGGTGGAGGGACCGGCCCTGCGAAACCTCGGCAACCGTCGTTTACGCGAAAGGGTGCCAAATCCGGCAGAATGTTCTGGAAGATGAGAGTAGCAGGCGCGCTGACCGCCTACCTACTGTTCCTCCACATGGGGGTTCACGGTAGGGGCCGTGGCCGCATAGCCGTACCCTCGTCTCCTTTCCAGGACGAGGGTTTTTTGTTGTGCGCCGCCGCGCGCGCCGAGGAGTATCCGAATCATGGCAATTGACCAGTCCGAAGCCCTAGAACAAACCAGCGAGGAAGCGCCAACCCGCCAGTTTGGCTTCAACACCCGCGCCCTGCATGCCGGTACGCGACCCGATCCGGTGACCGGCGCCCGCGCGGTGCCGATCTATCAGACCACCTCCTACGTTTTCGAGGATACCGATCACGCGGCCTCGCTCTTTGGCTTGCAAAACTTCGGCAATATCTATACCCGGATCATGAACCCCACCACGGCCGCCTTCGAGGAGCGGATCGCCAGCCTCGAGGGCGGGATAGGCGCCCTGGCCACTGCCTCCGGCCAGGCGGCGCAGTTCCTCACCTTCACCACCCTCTTCAAGCCCGGTGACCAACTGGTCGCCTCCAGCACGCTCTACGGCGGCAGCTATACGCAACTTGACGTGACCCTGCGCCATTGGGGCATCGATACGGTATTTGTCGATTCCTCCGATCCAGAGAACTTTCGCCGTGCTATCACTCCACGCACTCGCGCCCTCTATGGCGAGACGATCGGCAATCCCCGCTTGAATGTGCTGGATATCGCGGCGGTGGCCGAGATCGCCCGTGAGGCTGGAGTGCCCCTGATCGTGGACAATACCTTTGCCTCTCCGGCTCTTTGCCGGCCCCTTGAACATGGGGCGACGATCGTCGTGGAGTCCGCGACCAAGTTTATCGGCGGCCATGGTACGTCGATCGGCGGGGTGATCGTCGACTCGGGGAATTTCCCCTGGGACAATGGGCTGTTCGACGTGCTTACCCAGCCCTCGCCCGCCTACCATGGGCTGAAGTTCCACGAAACCTTTGGCCCGCTCTCGTTCCTGGTCAAGGCCCGCACCGAGGGGTTGCGCGACCAGGGAGCGGCGATCAGCCCATTCAATTCATTCTTGCTGATCCAGGGACTGGAATCGCTTGCCCTTCGCTTGGATCGCCACTCCAAGAATGCCCTCGCGGTCGCCACCTTCCTTGAGCAGCACCCCGCCGTCACCTGGGTCAGCTATCCCGGCCTGGCGTCCAGCCCGAGCCACGCTCTGGCCAAAAGGTATCTGCCCAAGGGGGCAGGAGGGATCTTGACCTTCGGGATCAAAGGAGGGCTTGCGGCCGGCAGGGCCTTCATTGACAACCTCAGCCTGCTGTCGCACCTGGCCAACGTGGGCGACACCAAGAGCCTGGTTATTCACCCGGCTACCACCACCCACCAGCAGCTTAGCCCCGAGGATCAACTCAAGGCAGGGATTAGCCCGGATCTGGTCCGGCTGTCGGTGGGTCTCGAGGATCTGGATGACATCACCTGGGATCTTGACCAGGCCCTCGGAATCGCCCAACGGGCCCTTGCGCGGTGAGCGAGGAGCGGCTGGCGCCTGGGGAGCCCGCTTCCTGGCGGGCCGACCAGCGGGCGCCGGAAACCGACGAGCAGGCGCGGGGATTGGCGGGCGCCGCCGAAATCCGCGCCCTGCTCACCCGCGCCCGCGTCGTGGCCATGGTGGGACTCTCGGCCGACGAAATCCGCCCCAGCTATTTCGTGGCCGTGTATCTGAAGCACGCCGGGTACCGTATCTGGCCGGTCAATCCCCGCTACGCCGGCACCTCGATTCTGGGCCGGCCGGTGGTGGCGTCGCTGGCGGAGATCCCCGAGCATGTGGATATCGTGGATGTGTTCCGCCGTCCGTCCGATGCCCCAGCGGTGGTGCGCGAGGCGATCGCTATTGGGGCCGACGCGGTATGGCTGCAACTGACCGTAATCAACGCCGAGGCGGCCAGCCTGGCCCGCGAGGCGGGTTTGACCGTGGTGATGGACCGCTGCATCAAGGTGGAGCACGGGCGGCACCTCGGCAAGATGCGTACCTTCGGCCTCTCCACGGGGATCATCTCCAGCCGCAAACCACCGGCAAGGCTGACATAGGATGGCAAGAACGTGGGATCTTCGTGAACCTGGTCGCCTGTCTGTTTTCCGGGACGATCAGCCGGATCGGACCGATCTGACTGATCGGTCCGATCGGTCCGATCCGGTCCCTGCCAGCCGACCACAGTCGGCGGTCCCCGATCCCAAAGCCCCAGTAACCCAGGACGAGGGAGAGGCACCCCCCAGCCCGGATACCCTGGCGCGCTCGGTGGGGATGGTGCGGACGCGGTCGGTCACTTTCTCGGTTCCGTTCGCGCTGGAGCACGGGCCGGCGCTCCCTGAACTTACGGTTGCCTACGAGACTTATGGCTGGCTTAACGCCGCTGGGGACAACGCGATCTTGCTCTGCCACGCGCTCTCCGGGGATGCCCACGCGGCCGGCTACCACTCCGCTCAGGATTCGCGCCCCGGCTGGTGGGATACGATGGTCGGGCCTGGCAAGGCATTTGATACTGCCCAATATTATGTCATCTGCGCGAACGTGCTGGGTGGTTGCCAGGGAACCACCGGCCCCACCTCGATCAATCCAGCCACCGGGCACCGCTACGGTGGTGATTTCCCCGTCGTCACCATCGGGGACATGGTACGCGCCCAGGCGCTACTCTTGGATCATCTGGGCGTGATCCAACTGGCGGCGGTCGCGGGCGGTTCCATGGGGGGAATGCAGGTGCTGCACTGGGCCGTGCATTACCCCGAGCGGGTACGCAAAGCGGTGGTGTTGGCATCCTGCGCCCGGCTCACCGCCCAGGCCCTCGCCTTCAATGAAGTGGGGCGGCAGGCGATTATGGGTGACCCCCGATGGCGCGGCGGTCACTACGACCCCAGTGATCCGCCGGCCGGTGGGCTGGCGGCCGCCCGCATGATTGGCCACCTGACCTACCTGAGCGCGGTGGGGATGGAGCAGCGGTTTGGCCGCCGGTTGCAGGAGCGCCAGGCGCCCAGTTTCAGCTTCGAGGCCGACTTTCAGGTGGAAAGCTATCTGCGCCACCAGGGCCGGAGTTTCGTGGGCCGCTTCGACCCCAACAGCTATCTCTACATCACGCGGGCCATGGACTATTTCGATCTCGGCCTGGGCTTTGTCTCTCTGGCCGAGGCGCTGACCCAGGCGCGGGCGGAGTTCTTTATCGCCTCGGTGGACACGGACTGGCTCTACCCCACCGCTCAGGCGCGCGAGATCGTGGAGGCCCTGACCGCCGCCGGCCGGCCCCCACGCTTCGTGGAGATTTCCTCTCCGCATGGGCATGACGCATTCCTGATCGAACACGCCATGCTCACCCCGCGGATCGTCGACTTCCTTGCCGAAACTCCCCTCGGACCGCGCCTCGTGCCGGAGGCGCGCTGAGGGGCGCCTACCGATCCTCGCCGGGGGTGTCGTCAACTCAGGCCCTCAATTTTGCCGTCCGCCCCCACCACGATCCGTTCCGATGATGGGGTCTTGGGGAGGCCGGGCATGGTCATAATCTCACCAGTCAGGGCCACCACGAAACCGGCGCCCGCCGAGAGCCTGGCCGAGCGGACGGTGATGCGGAATCCCTCCGGGGCATTGAGCAAGGCGGCGTTGTCGGAGAATGAATACTGAGTCTTGGCGATGCAGACTGGCAGGTGTCCATACCCCAGCTTCTCGAAGAGCGCCAGATCTTTCGGGGCGGAGCCGACAATATCCACCCCAGCGGCCCGGTACACGCGGGTGGCGATGGTCTCGATTTTCCGCCGGAGTGGCATATCGTCCGGATAGAGCATCTGGAACGGGGTTCGTCGCGGCCCCACCAGCAGCTTGATCAGGGCCTCGCCCATCGCCTGCCCGCCCGCGCCACCGTGAGCATGGATGTCGGAGCGGGCGCTCGCCGTCCCGTCCGCCGCCAACGCATCCTCCACCAGCCGCAGCTCTTCCTCGGTGTCGGTCGGGAAGAGGTTGATCGCGGCCAGCGCCGGGAGTCCGAACAGCCGGACATTCGCCAGGTGCCGAAGTAGATTGGGCAGCCCGGCCCGCACCGCCGTTGGGTTCGGGGTGGCTAGTTCACGTTTATCCACCCCCCCGTGCAGTTTGAGGGCCCGGACAGTCACGATCACCACCGCGGCGTCGGGGACCAGGCCGCTCTGGCGGGCCACGATATCGCAGAACTTCTCGAAGCCCAGATCGGCGCCGAAGCCCGTCTCCACCAGGGCGTACTCGCCCAGCTTGAGGGCGAGCCGGGTGGCACGGAGCGAGTTGGTGCCGTGAGCAATGTTGGCGAAGGGGCCGCCATGCACCAGGGCTGGGCCGCCCTCCAGGGTATGCACCAGGTTGGGGTTGAGGGCATCCTTGAGCAGCACGGTCAGAGCGCCCTGGGCTTTCAGATCGCTCACCCGGACCGGCTCGGCGGCGCGGGTGTAACCGATCACGATCCGGCCCAGGCGCTCGGTAAGGTCTGGAAGGTCGGTCGCCAGGGCAAAAATAGCCATAATTTCAGAGGCTGGGGTGATATCGAAGCCACTTTCACGGGGCACCCCCTCGGTGGCCCCGCCGAGCCCGGTCACCACCGAACGTAGCGAGCGGTCGTTCACGTCGAGGCAGCGGCGCCAGGTAATGCGGCGCGGGTCGATGCCCAGCGCGTTACCCTGCTGCAGGTGGTTATCGATCAGGGCCGCCAGGAGATTATTGGCGGCGGTGATCGCATGGAAGTCGCCGGTGAAATGGAGATTGATGTCCTCCATGGGGATCACCTGGGAGTAGCCGCCGCCGGCCGCCCCGCCCTTCATCCCGAACACCGGTCCCATGGCGGGCTCGCGGATCGTGACCACTCCGCGCCGCCCCAGGGCGCAGAGCGCCTGGCCCAGGCCGACCGTGGTGGTGGTCTTCCCCTCCCCGGCTATGGTGGGGGTAATGGCGGTGACCAGTACCAGCTTCCCGTTGGGCGCCTCGCGCAGGCGCTCAAAGGCGCCGGGGAGCACCTTGGCCTTGTAGCGGCCGTAAGGCTCCAGTTCCTCCTCCAGCAGCCCCGCCTTCAGGGCAATCTCGGTAATCGGCCGAGGGGTAGCCTCCTGGGCGATCTCGATATCCGTCTTCATGCACAGTCCTTTGTCTCTAACTATATCGGCCATCACGAGGATACAGGAGCGGCGTGGTTATGATCGGCTAGGTAGAATCACGGAGGCACGGAGTGAATGGAGATCACGGAAGGCACTACGCTTGGGCAGTACGCGGGCTCGGGCCAGCGTAGCTCGGTGAAGCGGTCGTCGGCGACGGAAATGCAAGGAGAGCAACGTAGGATGAGTGACTACAAATCGCGAATGGAAGTCCCAGCCCTGGTGCGGTATGCCTTGCGATTGGCGAAGCGGACAGGCTTCGCCAACTCGTGCATTGAGGAGGTTGGCAGGCTGCTGGCCGTGCTCACCCGCCAAGTCCGCCATGGCATCGTGGGCGAAGTGGGCACCGGTTGCGGGGTGGGGGCCGCATGGATAGCCAGTGCCCTCGATCCCAGCAGCCGCTTCGTGACCGTGGACGCGGACGCGGCGCGCGCGGAGGCCGTTCGCCTGCTCTTGCGGCAGATCCCCGCCGCCACGACGATCCACGGCGATTGGCGGGAGATCCTCGCGTACGGCCCCTTCGATCTGCTGTTCCTTGATGCGTCCCCGGCCAAGTCACCGCCCGGTCAGGGCACCAACGGCCAGGCGGATCTGGTGATACAAGCGGTACGGATCGGCGGGCTGATGGTGATGGATGATTTCACGCCAGAAGATCAATGGCCCGAGGAATGGCAGGGGCGTCCCGACCCACTGCGCGAGTTCTGGCTGAACCATCCAGGGATCCAGGCAACCGAAGTACTGACAACCCCTTCTACGGTGACGATTCTGGCCGCGCGGACCGCGTGATCGGCGTGCCGGCAACCTTGCGTGTCTCCTGAAGCCTTCCGTGTACTCCCCGTGTTCCCTGTCTCCGTGATTCTATATCACGGAGACACGGGCACGGCATCGGTCAGGGGCGGCGGCACCCCATCCGGCGCGCACAGGCCGTGCCGACAGCCATGCATCCCATCGTACCGAGCCCTGGCCGGCGGCGCCCATCCGGTCAGAAGCGCCGGATCGAGGCGGAAGACCTCCACAAGGATCGGATTGCACACGGGCTCGGCCCCCGCGTCCGGACCCCATAGCGGCACCGATAGGTCACCGCCGGGACAGGCCGACGCGGCCATCAGCAGGTCGATCTCGCAGAACAACTCAAAGTAATCGCCGACCCTGGCCGGACAGGCTTTCATGAAGTAGCGCTCATCCGCCGGCAGCAATCCGGTGACCTGGAATAGGTTAATCACGTCATGGACATCAAACTCGGTCAGGCCATAGGGCAGCACGGCGCGGGTCAGATTCGAGTGGCAGTGGAAGTCGTAGGCGGCGCCGGACAGCAGTTGGTTGACGTAGGGATCGCAGCGCGTACCGAGCAGATCATGGCACCCGGCCCCATCGGCATCGCGCCCGTAGGCCAGCGAGTCCGCGACAATAGTCGCCAGCGGACGAAGGAACGGGAGATTGGACCAGAGCCGGTGACCGGTGGTGACGTGGGCGCCATGGAATTGGCGGGTGCGGGAGGCCCAGAAACGTTCTCGAGGGTCATGTTGGTTCCAGAGGTTGAGATCGAGCACCTGCGGACCCTCGATCATCGAGAAGCGCGCCACGCTGCCGGCCGGGGCCGTCCAGGCGCGACCACTTCGCACCGGGATAACCTCCGAGTGAATAAGGGTTCGGTTGGAGCTTGCCTGGCCGATTGGTCCGTAAATCGCGGGGTCGGGATCGAGCGGACTGCCCACGCCCGCCACATAGGCTGCTTGGATGGTCATGGCGACCGACCTTTCGTTCGATTCGTTGAGCGCGTAGAGTCCTTGGTCCTAGGTCTGGCCGCAGTATACCGCGTGCCACTGTGCTTCAGGAGGTGCGCGGAGCGGTACGGCGTGTCCTGTCACAACCGCCGCGCCGACGGTGCTCTTTATGATGTAAAGTCTGGAAAGGCCGAATGGATCGGAATGTGATGGCTCTGGTGATGCGGAGGCCGGTGAGCGTGGAGACGGTAGGCGCCACGGAGGCATTCGAGCGGCTCTTCATGTGCGAGTACGCCCGCGTGGTGGCGATTGCTCAACGTATTGTCCGCAGCCCCGACGAAGCGGAAGATGTGGCCCAGGAGGCATTCGTGCAGTTTCACCGAGGGCACCCGCCCGACGCCCCCTACGCGGCCGCCTGGCTGTATCGGGCCGCCGTTCATGGCGCCCTCAACGTGGTGCGCGGGAACGGACGGCGTGATCGCAGGGAATCGGCGCAGGTACGGGAAGGCTCCCGCCATGCCGGCCCCTTGGATCCGCTGGCGGTCGTGGAGGCTAACGAGCGACAACACGAAGTGCGGGTTGCCCTGGCCCGGATTTCTCCCAAGAGCGCCGCCGTCCTCGCGCTACGGTACAGCGGGCTGAGCTACGCCGAGGTGGCCGCCGCCCTCGGGGTGGGGATAAATCAGGTGGGAACCCTGCTGAAGCGGGCCGAGGAAGCCCTGCGAAAGGAGATGATGCATCATGGCACACCTGGGTGACGGAACGCTGCGCCGTCTCTGTGACGATCCCCTGACCATAACCGACCAGGCACGAGCGCACCTGCGGGACTGCTCTCGCTGCCGGGCCCGCCATGCCGAGATCGCGGATACCGCGCGGACCGTGACCGCGTTGTTTGACCTACCTGCCGCGCGCCCGGAGGCGGCGCGGGCCTTCGCGCGCACCCGAACCCGCCTGGGACCGACGCGTCGCGGCGCTTCCCTGATCACCCGACTGGTAATGGGACTGGACCCTCGATTGGCCGCCCGCCGCATGTCCGCCATGATGGGTACGGCGGTGGCCGCCGTGCTCGTGATCGGGCTTGCGTTCACCCCGGCGGGCTCCTTCGCGCGGAGCTTTTTCACGATTTTTCAGGCGCAACGCTTCGCCGTTGTCCCGGTGTCCATGAGCGATTTGAATTCGCTGCCTAATTTGAGTCATTACGGAACCATGGA
>DATBTL010000009.1:0-6282 GCA_036559345.1 Chloroflexota bacterium
GCGCCTGCGGTGCATCGACCTGTTGGTGACGGCGGCCGGCACACCGGACGGCCCCCTGCTGGTGATCCTGACCCTCCGGGCCGACTTCTACGATCGTCCCCTGCGCTATCCGGGGCTCGGCGCCTTGATCCATGCCCATAGTGTGGTGACCCTTCCGCCCATGGTAGCCGATCTGCGGCGGGCAATCGAGGGGCCGGCGGCCTTGCCGGACGTCCAGCTGAGCTTCGACGACGATCTGGTCGGCGATCTGCTGTTCGATCTGCGGGGGCAGTCGGGGGCGCTCCCACTGTTGCAGTTCACCCTCGATCAACTGTTCGCGCGGCGCGATGGGACGCGCCTGACCGGCGCGGCCTACAGAGCGCTGGGCGGAGTGCGGGGGGCCCTGGCGCGCCACGCGGAGGCGGCCTACGCCGCGCTCCCCACCGAGGATCATCGGCGACTCGCACGCGCGCTCTTCTTGCGCTTGATCGATCCGGGGGTCACGGAACGGGACACCACCCGCCGGCGCGCTGACCTGACCGAGTTCACGGCCTCTGATCCGGGCCAGTCGGCCCGTCTTCGTGAGGTGATCGATGCCTTCGTCACCGCGCGCCTGCTGGTGGTGTCGCGCGGGGAGGCGACGGGAAGCGATGCCCCACGGACCACCATCGAGGTCAGCCACGAGGCCCTGATTCGCGAATGGGCCCGACTGGGTGAATGGCTGCGGGCGGCGCGTGAGGATGTTCACCTGCAGCAGACCCTGAGCGCGGACGCGGCGGAGTGGGAGCGGCACGGCCGCCAGGCGGATCATCTCTATCGGGGCAGTGTGCTCGACGAGGCCCAGGCGTGGGCCGAACGGAATACGCCGAGCGCGCTGGAGACCGACTTTGTCCGGGCGGCGCTGGGCGAACGGCAGCGGCAGGGGGAGGAGGAGCGGACGCGGCAGGGGCGCGAGCTGGCAATGGCGCGCCGGGCCTCGACCCGCCTGCGCCTGCTTGTGGGCGTACTGGCCCTCTTTCTGGTCGGCGCGGCCGGCCTGACTGCCTTCGCGCTCGCCAATGCCCATCAGGCGGATGTGGCTCGGCAACAGTCCCTCTCGCGCCAACTCGCGGCGCAGGCGGTGACGCGGTTGGCTACTCAATACGATCTGGCGCTGCTTCTGAGCCTGGAGGCGCGCGACATGGCCAGCACGGTGGAGGCCCGCGCCGCCTTGCTGCAAGGTCTGGAGGCGGCACCGCCCGGCCTGATCGGATTCCTCCGTGGGCAGACCCTGGGCCTGAACAGCGTGACCATGAGCCGGGACGGCAAGCTGCTGGCCTCGGGCAGCGAGGATGGGACGATCGGGCTCTGGGACATGCGGCGGCGCCGGGCCCTGGGGCCGCCTCTGCCGGTCCACGCGGGGCCGATTTGGGGCGTGGCCTTCAGCCCAAACGGCAAGGTGCTGGCCTCGGGCGATGATGACGGGACGGTCCGCCTGTGGGATACGTCCACCCAACGGTCGCTGGGTCCACCGGTGCGTGCCCACGCCGGGCCATCGACGCCCCTCGCCTTCAGTCCCGATGGCGCCATGCTCGCCTCCGCTGGAGACGATGGGCGGATCGCCGTCTGGGCGGTCACCCCCCTCGGTGCCCTGGTTCGCCCGACCTCGGTCGCCGGCTGTGGGATCGGAGCGCAGAGCTGGGCCCTGGCAATCAGCGCCAACGGCAAGGAGTTGGCGAACGGCTGCACCGACGGCACGATCGCCCTATGGCGGGTAGTCGGCACGACCCTTACCTCGATTGGCGCCCTCAATGCCGGCGACACGGTCTTTGGCGTAGCCTTCAGCCCCGATGGCAAGACCCTGGCCTCGGCCGGGTACGATCACACAATCCGCCTCTGGGACGCGGCGGGGCAACGGCAGATCGGTGCCCCTCTCACAGGCCACACCGACACCGTATTCAGCGTCGCCTTCAGCCCCGACGGCAAGACATTGGCGTCGGGCAGCCTGGATGGAACGGCCCGCTTGTGGGACGTGCGGAGCCGGCGGCCCCTGGGGTCGCCGCTGGCCGCTCATACCGGTGACGTGAATAGCGTGGTCTTCAGCCCCGATGGCAGAACCCTGGCTACCGGGACGGCCAATGGCTCGGTCGCGCTCTGGGACGTTCAACATCCCCAGACGCTCACCTCGACCCTCAACCTGGGCCAGACGAACGGCATCACAGTTAGCCCTGACGGGAAGACGGTGGCCTCGGTGAACGGCGGCGGAGTACTGCTGTGGGACGTGACCGGCGGGACGCCGCGCCTTCGAAGCAGTATTCCGGTAGGAGACGCGACCGCCGGATCGCTCAGCCCCGATGGCCGCACCGTGGCCGTGGGGGAACAGATCGGCAGCCTGCAACTGTGGGACGCGGCCAACGGGAGCCCATTGGGCGTGGCGGTGATGCCGCGGGGCGGCAGCGTCGATCAGATAACCTTCAGCCCCAATGGCACGATCGTCGCCATGGGCAGCCAGGACGGGACGATCCAGCTCTGGTCCGCGGCAACGCGGCCACGGAGCGCCTTGCGTCCGCTGGGCTCGGTCATGGCCGGCCACTCCGCGGTGCAGGCGCTTGCCTTCAGCCCCAACGGCACAATCCTGGCCTCAGGGGGAGCGGATCGGCTCATCCGTTTGTGGGACGTGACGACGCGCCGCCCGCTCGGTCCCCCCCTGGCCGGCCACGTCGCCGGGGTGAATGATGTCGCCTTCAGTCCGAACGGCACGATCCTGGCCTCCGCCGGCAGCGATCGGACGGTCCGCCTCTGGGACGTAACGCGACGCCGGGCCCTCGGACCACCGCTGATCGGGCATACGGATGATGTGGGCTCGGTCGCCTTCAGCCCCGATGGGACGCTCCTGGCGTCCGGTAGTTCGGACCACACGGTTCGGCTCTGGGATGTCGCCAGCGGGCAGCCACTCGGAGCGCCGCTCTCTACCGGCCACACCGGGTACGTCGCCGGCGTGGCTTTCACCCCCGATGGGAGAACGCTCGTCGCGGCCAATACCGACGGAGATGTCGTCCGGTGGACTATCGATCTGCCCGCGTGGCCGCGGCGGGCATGCCAGATTGCCAACCGCAACCTGACCCAACAGGAGTGGCGGCAGTACCTCGGCAACCTCCCCTACCAGAAGACCTGCGCGGACCTGCCGGCTGGGTCGTGACGCGCAAATCGCGTCCGTTTAACCCTCCAGCGACGGAACCTGAGCCCGCGATCTCTCGCGCGGCAGGGCGAGGCGGTACGATAGTCGTTAGGATATTCCACATAGTAATGCTTAGCATGGAACCGCGCATGAGAAATGAGGAAGAAATAGAGGCGCCATGATGACCGATTTCATGACCGTGCATGTACCACACGCACTCTACACACGCCTTGAAGAGCGAGCTAGGCAGACGCGACGCAGTGTCGAGGAGGAGCTTATCGAGGCCCTGGCCGAAGCAGTCTCGCTTACTGATGAGCCAATGCCCACGGATGTGGCGAGCGTGCTCTCATCCCTCGAAACAATGCCGGACGATGCCTTATGGCAGGTGGCCCTCGACAGCCATCTCTCTCCCACTGCCGTGGCCCACTTCGAGGAATTGAATAACAAGCGTCAACGGGAGGGCCTGACCGAGGAGGAGCGGTACATCGCGGAGACCCTGCTGCGGCAGTATGAGCGTGCCCTGCTCGTCCGCGCGGAAGCGATGGCACGGCTGAAGGAACATGGACGGGACATAACGCTGCTTCTTGAGTCGGTCACGGCGTGAGCACAACCCACGTTCCCGCGGCCCTGCGAGAACTGGTTGCATTTCAGGCCGACCACCGCTGTGGGTATTGTCTCACCTCCGAGCAGGTAATCGGCACGCCCATGGAGATCGACCATCTTATTCCCGAAGCGCATGGTGGCCTCACAGTTGAAGAGAATCTGTGGTTAGCTTGTTCAGGATGCAATGCGTATAAGGGCGATCATGCCAATGCACTGGACCCGCTCACGGGTGAGATCGTTGCCCTGTACAACCCACGACGACAGCAATGGCAGGAGCACTTCGCCTGGACGAGCGCAGGGGATCTTATCGTCGGCCAGACGCCGACTGGTCGGGCCACAATCACTTCGCTCAAACTCAATCGTCCCCTGTTGGTGCGAGCGCGGCGGCTGTGGGTGCGCATTGGGGTGCATCCTCCATGAGTTTCCGTGTACGGATGATGTGGGGCCGTCGCGTTCAGCCCCAATGGGACGCTCCTGGCATCTGGTTCGGGCCACGAGGGTGCTCAAATGGCACACGAGCGATCATCCGCTAGCGAGCACGGTGAGCATGGGCATGATCGGCATGTACGCCTGGGCCGTCGGCTCGGCGGTGACGACCACGGAGGTCACTGCACTCATGCTGGCCGATCCGTCGCCCCTATAGGTGCCGGTCCGCCGATCAAGGGTCAGTCCCACCGCGCACATCCGCATCGGCCCGTGCATAAGGGCGCCATCGACTAACCACGCAACGTAGGCGCGGCGGGCAAACTTCACGCGCAGCAAGGTGGGCGGCGGCAGGTGCTCCGCGATCAGCAAGAGGCGGAAGCGGTCACCTGAGAGTCGAGTCACGACCGCCGACCCCACCGACGTGCTGAACGGGCCGGTCCCATGCAAGGCATAGATGGCCGGGTCGATCATTGGCCGGGCAGACACCATGCCGCCAAAATCCTGGGCGCTCCACGCGCCGAGACCGAGCAGTATCGTAGCCGTCACCCGAGTAACGCTATGCGTTTTCACGGTACACTCTCCTTCTTTAACCCACGCTAGCACGCGAGGCGACGGAATAGGCCGGCCAAGCCTCGGACCGCGTGGCCAGGGGCGTGAGGGCCGCCAGGGTGGTCAGCAGCACGACAAGGAAAGGGATCAGATGTCTGACGCGCATCGGACAACTCCTTTCAGGAACGAGTCACATGACTCGGCCTCCATTCTGGACGCCACGGGCAGATCCCACCAGGAACGCTTACCTGAACAGTCACCCGAACACTTCGCCGGAACTGGAGCCAGTACACCCGTAGTCTGGACCATTGAGGCATCCGTGACCATGCGGAACCCACGCAGCGATCCACACATTTACCCACGCAATAGCGATGCGCCATCCTTTATTCCCGCGGCAGGCGGTGCTATGATGCAGACGTGCACGCGGCGGTCGGTCGGCGTGGTTCTCCGTGCGGCTCCCGAAATGGATAGGCGGCATGAGCGTGAAGGATGACCAACCCTTTGCCCTGCTGCTGCGCCGGCACCGGCAAGCCGCCGATCTGACCCAGGAGGCGTTGGCCGAACGAGCCCGCCTCTCCGTACGCGCGATTAGCGACCTGGAGCGCGGCATCCGCCGTGCTCCGCGGAAGGACACGATCGTGCTGCTGGCCGAGGCGCTGGCTTTGGTGGCGGACGAGCGGGCCGGACTGGAAGCCGCCGCCAATCGGGCGGCCGGCTCGCGTCGCCGCGCCACCGAGCCTCCTACACGTCTGGTAGAGCATCGACATGGCGAGGTGGACCCTGCTACACCAGCTCCCGCGAACAATCTCCCGCGTCCCCAAACGCCGCTCCTCGGCCGCGAACAGGATCTCGCCGCCACGGCCGCCTTGCTGCGGCGACCTGACCTGACCCTCCTGACCCTCACCGGTCCCGGCGGGGTCGGGAAGACCAGCCTGGCCCTCCAGGTGGCCAGGCGGCTGCTGGGTAACTATCCGGATGGAGTGTGGCTTGTCACTCTTGCCTCGGTGCGCGACCCGGCCCTGGTAGGCCGTGCCATCGCCCAGGTTCTGGGCCTGCGAGAGAGTGGCACCCAGACCGTGCTGGAAAGCCTGATTGCCTACCACCGTGACAAGCGCCTTCTGCTTGTCCTCGATAACTTCGAGCACCTTCTGGACGCCGCGCCGCTGGTGGCTCAACTGGCGGCCTGTCCTCACCTCCAGATCCTGACGACCAGCAGGGCGTCCTTGCATCTGCGTGGGGAGCAGGAATACCAGGTCCCACCCCTGGCCCTTCCCGACCCCGCTCGGACGCTGGATCTGGAGACCCTGGCCGAGGCGCCCGCCGTGGCTCTATTCGTCCAGCGGACGCGGGCCGTGCGGCCGGACTTTCGTCTTACCGCCGCCAACGCCGCCGCCGTGGCCGCCATCTGCGCGCGGCTGGATGGTTTGCCGCTGGCGATCGAATTGGCGGCGTCCCGGACCAGGCTGCTGGCCCCACCGGACCTACTGCGGCGCCTGGAGCACCAGCTTTCCCTGCTGACCGGCGGCCCACGCGACGCGCCCGAGCGGCAGCAGACTCTCCGGAGCGCC
>DATBTL010000010.1:0-6492 GCA_036559345.1 Chloroflexota bacterium
CCCTCGCGGGCGCGCGACTGCAAGGTCTCGACCAGCTGATCCTCGACCAGGATCGGTTCGCCGTGCTCATCCACGCCGGACAGATAGCGGAACCAGCCCGCGACCGCCAGGGTCAGGAGCGCATGGGGGCGGCCGGAGGCCAGCGCCTCGGACAGCGAGGGCAGGAGGAACTTGGGCATCCGGGACGATCCGTCAAAGCAGATCCGCGACACCTGATCGCGGATCTCTGGATTGGCGAACCGCTCGACCAGCGACCTCTTGTAGTTATCCAGATCGATCCCCGGCACCGGAGGCAGAAGCGGGGTGATTTCCTCGTCCATGAGGCGCGTCAAGAATGCTTGAAACCGAGGATCGTTCATCACTTCGTGAATGTACCGATAGCCGCACAGATAGCCCAGGTACCCTATGGCCTGGTGGCCGGCATTCAGGAGGCGAATCTTCATCATCTCGTAGGGGTGAACGTCCGCGACGAATTGCGCCCCCGCTTCATCGAGCGGTGGACGCCCATTGCAGAACCTGTCCTCGATCACCCATTGGCGGAACGGCTCGGTCACCACCGGCCAGGCGTCCGCTACCCCAAAGGTTCGCGCCACCATGGCCCGGTCATCGTCGGTGGTCTGGATCGTGATCCGATCGACCATGCTGTTGGGAAAGGCGACGTTGGCCTCGATCCAGGCCGCCAACCCATCGTCCCCGAGGCCGGCGAACGAGATCATCATCTTCTTCATGACGTCGCCGTTGTTCTGGAGATTGTCGCACGAGAGCACGGTGAAGGGGGCAATCCCCGCTTGGTGGCGACGGTTCAGCGCCTCGCGGATGTAGCCGAAGACGGTGGTTGGGGCGGCCGGGTGGCGCAGGTCGTGCTGGACATCGGGGTTCGCGACCTCGAACTCGCCGGTAGCCTGGTTGAAGTTGTAGCCGCCCTCGGTGATCGTCAGGGTGACCAGGCGGGTTTTTACATCCGCGAGCGCACCAAGAACGTGCTCGGGATTTTCCGGCGCGAACAGGTACCGGGTCATCGACCCGACTACGTGGGCTCTGGGGGCCTGTGCGCCGCGCTCGACCACCGTGTAGAGGCATTGCTGGGAGCGCAGCGCCTCCTCCATGCGCTTATCCTGGGGCAGGAGTCCGACCCCGGTCAGGCCCCAGCGGTCTGTCACCCGTCGCTCGGCAAGATCGTCCAGATACACGGCCTGGTGGGCCCGATGGAAGCCGCCAACCCCGATGTGGACGATCGCCGGCTCAAGCCGCTCGCGGGAATAGGTCGGCACGGGCATCCGCTTGCCGATTGCGCCCAGATTCACTTCGTTCAAGCTCAAAATCTGGGATGAGCCGCCGGGCTTGGTCTCGCCGGGTGTCGCCACCGTCGTCCTCCGCTTGTCTTTTAGTCAGGTCCGGGGTTGAAAATCCAGCCTGGGCAGACCGCAACCCGATCCTCCTTGGAAGTTCCAGCACATCTGACTCGGTTGGCGAACTCGCCCGAGTGACGAGATCGCCTGGGAGCGCGAGCATCTTGCTCGCCCCGTGGATCGGGGCGACGGGGCGAGCAAGATGCTCGCGCTCCCAGGAACCGGCGTCTTGTTACGGCGTGGCCTTTCCGCCCAATTTCATGCTAGCCTATTTCACCGCGCCCATGGTAAGGCCGCGGACCAGCCAGCGTTGCGCGACCCAGCCGGCGATGAAGACCGGAGCGATCGCCAGGGTCGAGGCCGCCGACATCTTGGCCCAGAATAATCCCTCGCTGGTCATGAAACCGGAGATGTAGACGGTCAAGGGCCCCGTATTGGGCCCGGTTAGATTCACCGCCAGAAAGAACTCGTTCCAGGCAAAAATGACGCAGAGGAGGGCCGTGGCCGCCAGGCCGGGCGCCGTCAGGGGCAAGACGACCGAGACCAAGGAACGGAGCACCCCCGCGCCGTCGATCTGGCTGGCTTCCAGTACCTCGCGCGGCACCTCGGCAAAGAAGGAACCCATCATCCAGATCACCAGCGGGAGATTCATCGCCGCGTAGAGCAGAATCATGCCGGGGCGACTGTCGTAGAGTCCGATTTTCTTGTAAATGACGATCAGCGGCACCACAACCCCGACCAGCGGCATCATCTTGGTGGAAAGTACCCACGAGAACACATTGGGAGTGCGCTTGGTGGGATAGAGCCCCAAACTAAAGGCGGCGGGAACCCCAAGCAGAAGGGCCAGGATCGTCGATCCCACGCTGAGGAATACGGAGTTGCCGAAGAAGGTCGAATAGCCGTTGCTCTCGATCGCGGTGCGGAAGTTGTCCAGAGTGGGACTGAAGAAAAGCTTGGGTGGGAGCTCTACCGCCGTTCCCTCGGTCTTGAATCCGGCCAGGACCATCCAGAGCACCGGGAAGAAGACCACTAGGGCAATCACATAGGTTAAGGCGGTCAGTCCGATACTCGACAGCTTGAGGTCTTTTCGGGCCATCGGCCCGCGACCCGCTCCCGCTTGCGTTTGCATCCCGATCATTGGCCGCTCCTATTGAATGTGCCGGCGAGGAGGCGGAGCAGCAACGCGGCGATCACGGAGGCGAAGATGACCGCGAGCACCCCTTGCGCCGCCGATGAGCCAACGTCGTTACTCTGGGAGATCGTCTGATAGACGTAGAAGGGCACCGTGGTGGTCGCGGTGCCGGGTCCACCCTGCGTGGCGACGTAGATTTCACCAAAAAGCTGCAAGACATAGATCGTGCCGAGCAGCACGGTGAGCTGGATGTAGCGGCCCAGGAGCGGGAGGGTGATGTGGAGAAACTCCCCGACCCCGCTCGCCCCATCGAGGTGGGCGGCCTCGCGCACCTCCTCCGGCAGTCCTTGCAGGCCCGCCAGCAGGATCAGCATCATGAACGGGGTCCATTCCCACACCGAAATGGTGATCACGCTCAGTTTGGGGGCCACGCCCAGCCAATCCGTCCGCGGCAGACCGACCGAGGTGGTGATCCAGTTGAAGAGCCCGAAGACCGGATTGAGCAGGAGGTTCTTCCAGACCACGGCGCTGACCGTGGGCATGACGAAGAACGGGGCGATCATCAGGGAGCGGACCAATCCCCGGAGGGGGAAAGGCCGGTGCAGCAACAGGGCAAAGGCGAGCCCGATCACCAACGAGCCGCCGACAATCCCGACCGTCATTTCCAGGGTGTTCACGATGGCGTCCCGGAAGGTAGGATCCTGAAGTACGGTGTAGTTGAAGTTCTCCAGGCCAACCCAGGGCCTGCCCAACTCGGGCGAGGTGAGGATCCAGGTGTGCACGCTGTACCACAGGGTCAGAATGAACGGCGCCTGGGTCATCACCACCAAATAGAGAAGGGCCGGCAGCAACAGGAAAAACTGGATCCCTGGCCACCGCGGGCGCGCGCGTCGCGTACTGCCCGCGAAGGTCGTTGGCGCGATGGCTGTCGAACTGTTCATGGCTCGTGTATCTCCAACCACTTGGGGACGCCAGGGTGCGTACCTCCGCCGGAACCACTCTGAGCGGAGGCGCGCACCCTTTGCCGTGAACTCGCTATTTGATGTACCCAGCGATCGTCATCGTATGGGTGACCTGGGTCTGCGAGAGCTGCAAGGCCGCCGCCACCGAGGTACCGCCGGTGACCGCCGCGTCCAGGTTCTGCGTCACCTGGGTGCCGATGGACTGGAACTGGGGGATGCCCACGAACTGGACCCCGGTGTAGGGCACCTTGTTCAAGGTGGCGTTGTTCGGGTCGGCGGTCTGGATCGACTGCAGGGTCAGGGCGGCGAAGGGAGCGGCCTTCTGGTAGTTCGGGTTGCTGTAGGTCGAGGCGCGGGTGCCGGGGGGAACGCTTTCCCAACCCTTATCCTTCGCGACCAGGGCAATGTAGTTCTTGCTGGTGGCCCAGGTGAGGAAGGAGAAGGCGGCGTCCTTATGTTTGCTGGCTGATTCCATGGCAAGGGCCCAGGACCACAGCCAATGTGAGCCTTTCGGGGTTACCTTGGTCGGCGCGAAGGCGAAGCCCACATTGCTGGCGACCTTGGAGACGGAGGGATTGGTGAGGTCGCCGGCCGCTACGGTCGCGTCGACCCACATGGCGGTCTTGCCCTGGGCGAACGCCGTTTCGCACTCGGTGAAGCCGCTGCTGGTGGCGCCCGGCTCCCCGGCGGAGCGGATCAGATTGATGTAGAACGAGACCGCCGCTTCGTCGGCTGGGCTGGTAAGCTGCGGCTGCCACTTCATATTGAACCACTCACCGCCGAAGGTGTTGATCACCGTGGTGAGGACCGCGCCCATCTCGCCCCAGCCGGGAGTGGCACGGAGGCAGATGCCATAGACATTCTTCGCGGGATTGTTCAGCTTCTTGGCGAAGGCGGCGACCTGGTCCCAGGTGGGGTGGAGCGGCATGGTCAGTCCGGCTGCCTTGAACATTGCCTTGTTATAGTAGGTCATCGAGCTTTCGGCGTAGAAGGGGATGGCGTACAGATCATTCTTGTACGACAGGCCGGCCCGGACCTTCGGGAGCAGGTCGTTTACGTTATAGGCGCTGGCGGCCGCCGGGCTCATCTTGGCGAAGTACGGCTGCAGGTCGGTAACCCAGCCGTTCTTGGCCCACATCGGGATCTCGTAGGTGCCCTCGGTGGCGAGGTCGAACTCACCGCCGCCGGTGGCCACGTCGGCGGTCACCTTCTGGCGCAGCGTGTTCTCGTCCAGGGTGTCGTATTTGACGTTGATGCCATACTGCTTCTCGAAGATGGGCGTGAGCTTCTCCATCTCGACCATGTCCGGGTTGTTGACCGTGGCGATGGTGAGGGTGACCGCGGCGCGCGATGCCGCTAGCGGCTGGGCGGCCCGCGCGGGCGCCGCCGCGGCGCCGAGGGTCGCGAGAATGGAGGCAGTGAGGAAGATTCGTCTCGTAGCCGTCACTGGATGTACTCCTCTTTGATGAGCAATCATGCGAAAGGCCCCTGCCGGCGCGTTGACCGGCCCGTGATCGTCTCCCGAGCAGTGTGCCGGCTCTGGCCCACTCTCCGGCCTTACTCCCCTGCTTTACCCCTTTCTGTTGCTCGCTGTCCCTGCCGGTCGGCGGATCATCTCGGCGCCCCCGTTCGCGCCTCCGCCTCTAGGCTGGCAGGCAGGACATAATGGCCGATTATAGGTGAATACCTGGCCTTACACCATAGGTCTTTGTGCCCTTGGCGGAACGCGGATGTTCCTGTTCAGGCACATATGGTTCACCCTCGCGTTTGATCGGTATCATGTTCCCCACGAAGGACACGCGCCGGCCCGGCGCACAGTGACCATGAAAGGGGAAAGCGCGATGCCCCAGCATGATACGTTCGGCCGCCTATTCCGCAAGCATCGCCTCGATCGCGGTCTGAACCAGGAGGATCTGGCGGATGCCGTGGGCTACTCGGGCGCCAGCCGCCATTCGATCGTCTCCAAGATCGAGACCACGGCGAGCCGGCCATTCGCCAACCCCGAGCAGGTAGCCAAGCTCATTCGCGCTCTCCACCAGGAACGGAGCTTCACCCTGACCGAGATCCACCAATTGGCAACCACCTATCTCGGGTTGGAAACGCTCGGCGCGGCGGGCGAGCGGGTGCATCTGGCGGTCGCGATCGGCGGGGTGGCGTTCAGCAGTTTTTGGTCCAGCGTGGTGGCCAATCTGGCGATCCACGCCGGACCGTGGTGCAACCTCGCCCTCCATACCCACGGGGAGGATCTGGGGAGCGAACAGGAGATTCTCCGTTCGTTCATCGATCGGGCTCACAGTCTCTATGGGGTTATCCTGGCCCCGGCTCAGGGGCTCTACCGCGGGCCGTCTCCCCGCCAGATGGAGATTCGGCGGGATCTGGTCCGCCAGTTGCAAGAGCGCGACGTGCCGGTGGTTCTGGTCGATCGTTGGCTTACCGAAGCGGGGCAGGCCACCTTGCACATGCATGCTCCGGTGGTATCGGTCGATCACTACGACGCGGGGCGGAAGGCGGTGCGGAAGCTGTGCGAGGCCGGCCACCAGCGAATCGGCGTGCTGCTGGATCTGGAGCACGATCAGGTGCAACGGGAGCGCCGCCGGGGGGTGGTGGATGAACTGCGGGCGCAGGGCATCGACCTCGACCGGCGCTTGATCGTATTCGGCACGGCGGGGCAGCAGGTTGACTCGTCCGCGCTCGGCAACAGTCCGTTCGGTTTTCACAATATCCGGATGAACGCCAGCGCCCTGATCAGCGGCCGCGAGGGCTTTCCCATCCCCACCGCCCTGCTTTGCACGACCTCGTACGTGACCCTCGAAGCCTACACGGCGATCATCCGCGACCGGCGCCTCACCATCCCCGATCAGATCTCGCTTCTCGGGTTCGACGATGTGAGCGAGTTGCGGCGCCTGGGGATCTCGCGAGTGCCCTACCGGCCGAGCGATACCGCGTTGAATGCCTTCGAGAAGATCCGGGATTACCATGATCCGGCCCGGAAGGCCCAGGCCCAGCGCGACCATTTCTGGCATGTCAGCTACGCCGACACCGATTGGGA
>DATBTL010000011.1:0-8110 GCA_036559345.1 Chloroflexota bacterium
TCGGCGTTCGCCCGCCCGCGCCTCCTCGGTTCGGCCTTCTCGTTGGTAGCTGCCGCCGCTCTCCTGGTGCTCGTGCTGTATCCTCTGATCACTATTTTGATCCAGAGTGTAGTGCCCGGTCTATTTACCGCGCCGGCCCGGCTGAACTTCTCCCTGGCGCCCTTTTCTCGCGCCTTCGGGAACCATGAAGTGTACGCGGCCATGTTCAATACTCTGTGGCTGGGGATTGCGGTTGCCGTGATCGGCGCCCTCACCGGGGCCGTCCTGGCGGTGTTGTTGGTCCGCACCTCCCTGCCAGGGAAGGCGCTCTTCGATGGCCTGGTCTGGGTCACGCTGTTCACGCCCAGCTACCTGGTGGCTCTGGCCTGGGAGTTGCTGTTTTCCCGCGGCGGCTTCATCGATACCACCATCGTTCCCTTGCCCGATGGCGTGGTCACAACCATCTTTTCTCCCGTGGGCCTTACCATCCTGTTGGTGCTCCGGCTCTTCCCCTTTTCCTATCTGGCGGCCGGCGCTCTGCTTTCCACCTGGATGCTGGTCTTCACCGGGACAATCTTCGAGTTGCCGGCCTCCGAGCTGTTGCAGCCACCGGGGCAGCCGCCGCTGGCCGTGCAAATCACCAATCAATACAACAACTTCAAGCAAGGCCGCGGAACCGCGATGACCATTCTTGCCTTGCTCATCGTAGTGGTAGCGGCGCTGCTGATCGGGTCGGCGGCCCGACGGCTGCGCCTGCGTGGAGGACGCCGTGCCCACTGAAATCTCTCACCTCCGTAAGCGCTTTGGCACGACAACCGCCGCCGACGATGTGAGTTTTACCCTGAATGACGGCGGTTTTCTGGCCCTGCTCGGTCCCTCGGGCAGCGGCAAGACCACGGTCCTCCGCATGGTGGCCGGTCTGGAAACGCCGGACAGCGGGCGGATCACCGTGCATGATCGCGTGGTCTTCGACGATGGACGCTCAATACCTCCCGAGCATCGCGGCATTGGGATGGTGTTTCAAGACTATGCCCTCTGGCCCCATGTGACCGTGGACCAGAATATCTCGTTCGGACTGCGTGTAGGGCGGGCGAGCCGCCAGGAGAGACAGCCGCGCGGGTCCGCGAGGCGCTGGCGCTGGTGCATCTGGATGGCCTGGGCAACCGCTTTCCCGACCAGCTTTCCGGGGGCCAGCAGCAGCGGGTGGCGATTGCTCGCGCCCTGGCCACCCGTCCTCGATTACTCTTACTTGATGAGCCGCTCTCCAATCTCGATGCCGCTCTCCGCGAGGAGATGCGGGTGGAACTGGTCCGGCTGCTGAAGGCGCAAGGGATCACCGCCATCTATGTGACCCACGACCGGGTGGAGGCGCTGGCGATGGCCGACCACATCGTCGTGCTGCGCGACGGGCGGATCGCCCAGATGGGGACGCCGGAGGAGTTGTACTCACGCCCAGCCAACGCTTTCATTGCCGGATTCCTGGGGGCGGCAAACTTCATCCCCGGTGACACGCACCTCGAACCGGGCGGCATGGTGGGGGTGCATCGAGGCGCCGTCCGCCTCCGGGGCATGCCGCACGGCCAACTGAACGGGAAGGGCACGGCGGTGCCGCGCCCCGAGGACGGTACCCTGCATGCCAATCAGCCGGACGACGCGGTCAACGCCCTACCCGGCGAGGTCATCCATAGCGAGTTTCTCGGCGGACGATGGCGGCATGTGATCGCGGTGGGAGAAGACTGCGTGGTGCAAGCAATCACCGCCGAACGGGCGCCGGCCCAGCAGGTATGGGTGTACTTTCCCCCGGAGCGGTGTTTGGTGTTGCGCGAGTAGCCGCCAGCTGACTCCTCGGTCAGCGCTCCAGAAAAATCGGATTGGTGATCACGAGGGGCCGGGACCGCTCCGCAACCGACCAGACTTCGACGCGATAGAATCGCCGGTCAGTTGGTACGTCTTGATTCAGCGTCCAGGCCGGCCTGTCCACCCGATATTCATGCTCGATTCCCCGCTCCGAGACGAGGAGCGCGCGGCAACTCGCATCCCCGAGGATCCGAAGCGACAGCGGCGCCGTGCCGACGGGCGCCGACACGGTATCGCCGATCATTGCTCCAGCAAGCGTAAACTCAAGCTCTGGCGCTCCCACGCCCCCGGCCACGATCACATGTCCCGCCCGCAACCCAGCCAATAGCGCGTCCACACCGCGCTCGTGGACGAAGATGCGCGTGACCACCGGCACGGGCTCGTCATGGACCGCCGGGCCATGGAAATCGCTGCCGCCCAGCGCGATAAGCCGCCTCCCCTCCACGAGCAACCGCTGCCAAAGATTGAGAGAGGCCGCGTTGCGGTCATTCCAGGCACTGTTCCAGATTTCCAGCCCGTCGTAGGGAAGATCAAAGGTGTGCTCCCAGCCGCAGTCCGTCTCGGAAGGATGATTCACCGAGACAAACAGGCCGCCCTCGCGAGCCGTCGCGAACAGGTCCGCGAGCTCTTCATCACGGTCGCGACGGAAGTCCAGCACGACCGGATGCGTTCCGAAGAGGTTCGCGTGGCCGGAGTAGGTCGTCAGTTCCACGCCGGGTACTCGGAGTAACGGGAGATCTCGTGAACCCTCCAGATGCTGGGTGATCGTATTGTGGTCCGTGATGGCGAGGAAGGCTAACCCCTGTTCAAGGGCATACGCGCAGAGTTCCTGGACGGTAAGCCGCCCGTCGCTATGCACCGTATGCGTGTGCAAATCGCCAGTCAGCCATTCGGCGACGGCGGATTCCAGGGTGATGGTCACCTCGATGGCACAGCCGGTCTCCGGCAGGTCATACAGGCCCAGGACCACCTCCCAGTCACCCGGAGTCAGCGGCCCAAGCCGATACCCAGGGGTGGCGTGAGAGGGGGTGACGAAAATAGACTTCCGGTGCGAGCCGGTCCAGCCTCGCCAATCGACGGGATCACGGAGGCCGATGTCCGTGGCGCAACGCTCCGGATGGGTCGAGTGGACCGTATACGTCACCTCGATCCGCGCGGTGCCAGGCGGAACCTCAAAGGGGATGGGCACGTAGGTCCGCGAATCCGCCTGGGTAACTGAGAGAACATGCCGCAGCACTCCTGACATCGCCCCATCCCTTCCTCCACATATCGAACGAAAGCCGTCGGCGGGACCGATGGCCCGGAGTCAGTGTGCCCTACCCACACTCTGTTGGACAGGGCGTAAGTGACCATTTAACTCGTTCTTTACCAGCTCTTAATCTGTACTTCAAGGCGTGCTGCTACCGTGAAAAAAGTGCTTGGGCTGTCGAGCACGAGGAGTTCGCGTCTACCGCCGATACGGCTACCCGGTCCACCGCCAGATCGTGGGCGCCTTGCCGCGTCGCCTGCTGCCGTGCCCCCTGGTGCGCGCGGCGCTGCCCACCTCGGCCGAGATCACCCTACTGCGTCAGGAGCGGACGGGTGGGGTGGACGAACGGCTTATCTGTCACATCCTGCACTATATCCCGCGGCGGCGGACGCCTGATCTGGACTTGGTGGAGGAGGTACTGCCATTGGAGTGCGTGACCCTGGAGATACGGACCAACTGGCAGCCTCGCGCGGCCTATCTGGCGCCGGCGTGTACACCGCTGCCGGTGGAGATGCGGGGCGAGTACGCGCGGCTGGTGGCACCGCGGCTGGAAGGGCACGCCATGGTGGTGCTGGAACGCGGACTCACAGTCAACTCCGTACGGACCAAACGAAAAACTTGGGGCCGCTGAAGATATCCAGCGCGAAGACCGTGCCTCACCAAGCGGCCCGGAACAGCGTTAACACTCCGTTGATGTGCCCTTAAAGAAGGCTTAATCCCGCTGTAGTAAAGTGCATGTATCTTGAGGTGCGCGCACGACACCCTTCCCGCGGAGTCTCGATGCGGGGGCCGGTGCCGTGCCGGAGCGTTCGTGGATAGGAGGCGAAACCGTGGGCATACGTCGACTCTGGCAGCGGTCACCGAGCCGTTTCATCGCCGTGGGTGTGCTGCTGACCGCGCTTGGGACTCGGGGACACCTGGCGCTGCCACAGCCCGCCATGGTTACTCACGCGGCAACGGGCTGCCAACTGGGCTCCCGATGTCTGCGCGCGGCGAGGGGGAACTAGCAGGGACTTGGGCGCCGGACAGGCGTGAACAGCGCCATATCCACGCCGCGGCCGAGCACGCGCACCCGCGCCATGCCCTGGGTCAGCAACTCGCGGCGCGTGCTTTCGGTCGGCGCGTAGGTGACCTGGCAGGCGTTGTGCAACCGGATGAGGCGGCGCCGCTGCTGGCTGCTTTCCCCTCGCTCGCTACTCCTTGCACTTCGGCCTTCCATGACCGTTCACCCGCACTATGTACCACGCGCCTCAGGGATCGAAGCAATATCCGACTCGGCGCACGGTTCGGATCAACTTCGGGTTCCCTACGTCGACCTCAAGCTTCTCGCGCAGCCAATGAATGTGGACATCGACGGTCCGCCGGTCAAGCGCAAGACTTGACTGCCATACCCCTTCCCAGAGAGCCTGCCGTGACAGTGCCTGTCCCACGTGCTCGACCAAGAACCGCAGCAACGCATATTCCTTGGGCGGGAGATCCACCTCGTGGTCACCCCGATAGACGCGTTGCCGCTGAAGGTCAACGCGTACCTCACCGAAGACCAGCAACGTCTCCGCTTTGGCGTACACCTGCCCCAGCCCGCGCTGCGGCAAAGCCGCCGCATGGGCGTGGAGGCGGCGCGGCGAAGCGCCTGGCGCCAGGTATGTATCGGCTCCGTACTCCAAACACAGCACCTCCTCATCCTCGGTCTTGGTCTGACCAAGGACCAGGATCGGAACCCGCGCGGCGGTCCGTACCATTCGGCATGTATCAAGCAGATCGAGGAGTACGGGTTCGGAGATCACGACGAGATGCGGGCTCAACGCACGCATCCGCCGCGCCAACTCTGCCCGGTGGACACAGTGCAGCACGGTGCAGTTGCGCTCTTCTAAAAACTCTCGCAGCGTCGCGGTTCTATCCGTGCTCTGGCCGGCGAACAGCGCCCTGGGATACACCTGGGAGATCGAGTCCGAGGATACCGCTGGACTGTTCGTCTGCCCCGCGCCTGATTCCCTGCCTAGATCGTTCATGCTCTGCATACGAGTAAGGATAATGCCTGAAGATTAAGCTCTTGTTAAGCCGGCGTTAAAGCCTTGCACGGCCCTGACCTTTAATCCTCTGTTAACGCGTGCTTAACTCCCGCTTAAAGTCTCCTTGGTACCGTTTCCCTCGTTGGTACCTGTCGAAACAGTCACGCCAGTTTGGCGCCATGGCTCGCTCGGGGCGCTCGCGCCAGGGCTTAATCCACCAACAAGAAGGAGAGTCCAGCATGTCCATTGCTACCCTGCGTATCTCCGCTGCTTGCGTCCTTATCCCAGCGCTCGCCCTTGGTCTCATCGGTTCGTCAGGTGGTAAGCAGGCGCGGCAAGCTTGGTTCGCTTAACAAGGATTTAACATACCCTTAATCGCTGGTTAAACGCCCCTTGCTACCGTAAGTAGGGAGGACACGGGATGGATTGGCGGCCCGCTCTCCTCAGCGTGACGGACGCCGCACCGTGGTTCCTCGTGATGCCGCGACCCGCGGATCGGTAGCACGATCAGACCCAGGCTGCCCCGACCTGTGGCAGCCTCGGATCGCACAAGCAGATAGTAAGGATTCGACATGCAGAGCAAATCACGGGGTGCGCGGCTGGCGACCGTCGTCGCGGCAGTCGTCGTGGCGTCGTCGCTGGTAGCGGCCACCGCGACCCCGAATGTCCAGGCCCGCACGAAGGCCGCCTCGACTCTCTTCCTGAACGGGGCAGGCTCGACCTTCGTCTATCCGCTGATGCTGAAATGGGCCTTCACATACGGCAATACAATCAGCAAGACCACCCGTATTAATTACCAAAGCATTGGCAGCGGCGCCGGGATCGCTCAATTCACCGCCGGCACGGTTGACTTCGGCGCCACTGATGGCCCGATGACCGATGCCCAGATTCAGAAGGCGGGCGGCGACGTTCTGCACATTCCCGTTACCCTGGGCCCGGAAGCAGTGATCTACAATCTGCCTAGCGTACACGCGCAGGTGAAGCTTGATGGACCGACCCTGGCTCGGATCTACCAGGGCAAGATTACCAAATGGGACGACAAGGCAATCGCTGCCCTGAATAGCGGTGTACAGCTCCCCAGTATTCCCATTGTGGTCGCCCATCGGTCCGATGGCAGCGGCACGACCTTCATCTTCGCCAGTTATCTCAGCGCCGTAAGCGCGGACTGGAAGTCCAACGTGGGCGCGTCCACCACGATTAACTGGCCTACCGGCGAGGGTGGCCGAGGCAACGCCGGCGTGGCCGCCATCGTGAAGCAGTCACCAGGCGGCATTGGGTACGTGGAGCTCTCATACGCTATCTCGACCCAACAGACCGATGCCATGATGAAGAATAAGGCCGGTGTGTTTGTCGCGCCGTCCACGGCCGGCGCGTCCGCCGACGCGGCAAATGCTGGCACCGTACCCAGCGACCTGCGCGCCATTATCGTCGACAGCCCTGGGAAGGACTCGTATCCGATTTCCGGGTTTAGTTGGGCGCTGATTCACCAGAAAGCACCGGACGCGGTCCGCTACGGCGCGCTGCTGAATTTCCTCTGGTGGGTCATCCATAGGGGGCAAAGCTATGCGTCATCCGGGTCGCTACGCTACGCCCCGCTCGCCTCGAACATCGTGAAGCTCGACGAAGCAAAGATCAAGTCGGTCACATACCGGGGTAAGCCTCTCTTCACCGGTAAGTAAGTCCAGGCGCCGCGTGGTATGCGTTGGGCAGGGCGGGAACGTGACTCAGGTCACGCCCCCGCCCTGCCCGTGGGCGTTTCATAGGGGGAAGCGGAAATAGCGGTGCAAGAGGCACTACCGAAAACAGCCGTCCAATCGACCAGCCGTGGGATCGGTGGCCGCGGCAGGCTGAATGGTGACGCTCTCTTCCAGGGGGTAGCCACCTTTTTCGCGCTTCTGATCCTCGTGATCGCGGTGGTCACCGTGACCACGATTGTCTATAACTCGTGGCCAACCCTCACCAAATACGGGTGGGGGTTCGTGGCCTCCGACGTCTGGGATCCCACGGTCAAAATGCTGTTCGGCGCCCGCCCGTTCATCTTCGGCACCCTCGTGACGGCGCTACTGGCCCTGCTCATGGCGGGGTTGGTGGGGATCGGGGTCGCGTTGATGCTCGTGGAGTTGCATCTTCCGCGGTGGTTTCGGGTGCCGGTTTCCTTTCTGGTCGAGCTTCTGGCCGCCATTCCCAGCGTCGTCTTTGGGGTCTGGGGCGTGTTCGTGGTGATCCCGCTCATGCAACAAGACGTTGATCCGGCCCTACAGCGCGTCCTTGGCTGGACCCCGTTCTTCGGCGATGACGTCAGTGGCGGGCACAGTCTGCTGACCGCCTCGCTGGTCCTGGCCGTGATGATCGTCCCCACGGTGACCGCCATCTCGCGGGACGTGATCCGCGTGGTGCCCGATCACCAACGGGAAGCGATGCTCGCGCTCGGAGCCACGCGGTGGGAGATGATCAACGGCGCCGTGCTGCCGTTCGCGCGGCCGGGCATCATCGGCGCGCTCATCCTGGCCCTTGGGCGCGCGGTTGGGGAAACCATCGCCGTCACCATGGTGATCGGCAATAACGTGTATATCGGGCCGAACCTGTTCCATGGGGCCGACACGCTGGCCAGCCGGATCGCCGCGAGCCTCGGAGAGGCAGCGGATCTGCAACTGGCGGGATTGTTTGAACTGGCGCTGATCCTGTTCCTGGTGTCCGTGGCCCTCAATGCCTTGGCTCGGCTCCTTGTGTGGTCCATTTCACACGGCAGTGGGCAGGTGGTGTAATGATGAGGACCGCCGCGGTTTCGCCCCAACCGTCGCTGCGTGGGGGACGCTTTCGCCGGCGAAAGGCGATGGATCGGATCATGTCCGGCGCCATGATTCTGAGCGCGATCATCGTGCTTATCCCCCTGTTCGCGGTCGGGGCCTTCGTGGTCCAGCAAGGATGGCCGGCGCTTATTGGCCACTTCCCCAGCATCCTTACCGAGCAGTCGCCCGCCGGCGGGCAGTTGATCGAGGGCCTGAAGGGTACGATG
>DATBTL010000012.1:0-31820 GCA_036559345.1 Chloroflexota bacterium
GCGAACACGTTGCGGGAGAGCACCAGGTTCTTCACGTTTACCAAGGTGCGGGATGGATCGTAGCCATCGTCCTGCACAAGCAAGGTCAGCTTCCGCCCGTTGACTCCGCCATGCGCGTTCACATACTGAAAGTAGGCATTCTCGGCCCCGCCGATTACCCCATAGGCGCCAGCCGGACCCGACTCGGGGAGCGACGCGCCGACCAGGATCTGGGTGCTCGTTACTCCCGGATCGCCGGCCTGCCGGGCCTCGGCGCCCGAGGGTCGGGGCACGGTGGGAACGGATAGGGCCGCTAGCGTGAGTAACGCGGCAAGCGCCGAGATTCGCCTCATGGTATCTCCTCCTTGTGACGCGCTCCCAGGACCGGTGCCTTGCATGCTACGGGCAGTTTACCAACAGTATCATCGGCGGCCACACGTCAGGCATGCACTCAACCCATCCAAGAGGCCATAAACCCTGGCCAGTAGCTACATTGTATCTATACGCGCTGGGGTTGCAACCATTTTCGGCGGATGACCATCCGCCTAAGCCGACCTTGCTGGCTGGAGAATCGTATGTCGTTGGAACAAGAGTGGCAAGAGCGCGGGTCTGGCAGACTTCCAGGCTTGTTGGGAATCGAGATCGTGGAGATGCGCGTGGGCTATGTCGAGGCTCGGCTGCCGATTCGTCCCGAACTGCTTGCCCCGAACGGGTATCTCCACGCCGCGACCGTGATCGCGCTCGCCGATACCGCCTGCGGCTACGGATGTTTCGCCTTTCTTGCCGAAGGCGCCGGAGGGTTCACCACTCTGGAATTGAAGGCGAACTTCCTTGGGACGACCCGTGAGGGCGTCATTACCTGTAGCGCGACCCTGATCCATGGGGGACGCACCACCCAGGTATGGGACGCCGAGGTAGGGGACGAGCGGACAGGAAAATCAATTGCCCTCTTCCGCTGTACTCAGCTTTTGCTCGGGCCACGAGCATAGCCTTCAATCGGTAATCGCTCCCAGCACCGCGTTATGCCAGCGGGCGCGGATCCGTTCGACACCGGTGCGCGCGGCGTTGGGATGAACCCGGTTGGTCAACAAGATCATCGCCAGGTCATACGTGGGATCGATCAAGATGGAGGTGCCGGTAAAGCCCGTATGGCCAAAGGCGCGCTCGGAACGCAGATCGCCCATCCAATGAGGAGTAGGCCCGGCCTCCGGTTCGGGCGGGAACACCGCCTGGGTCAAACCGGATTCCTTGAGCGGGGCCTTTGAGACTTCCGTCCGCGTGCCGAGTCGCCAGCCGAGACCGAAACTCTGCTGCAGTCCCGCTGTTTGCAGGCGAGTGGCCTCCGCCACCGCGGGCTCGCTGAATACACGGCGTCCCTGCCACACGCCACGGCCAAGCCAGAGTTGGGCGAAGTGGGCCAGATCGCCGATGGTGGAGAACAACCCGGCATGGGTGCTCACTCCCTCAAGCGCGTAGTGCGCGTTCCCATCATGTACCTCGCCTACCAATACCTCCGTGCGCCAGCGATCGAAGTCGAGACCGATCCGCTCCACCATGGCCGCCTCGTGGGCGTTCCCGCGCTCGGTCGCCGCCGCTCGCGCCTTTCGCTCGCCGTCAGGCCGATAGCCGGTGTCCCGCATCCCCAAAGGGCCAAAAAGCACGCGCTGGAGCAGCGAGGGCAGCGGCTCTCCGGTTACCGCCGCCGCCACCGCCTGAACCAGGATCATCCCGGCGTCACTGTACCGTAACTGGCTCCCCGGCGCGGCGTCCAGTTCCGACTGGGCAATCGCCGACACGGTCTGGTCGAGAGTGGCCGCTGTGCAATAACAGGGGATCCAGGGCGGCAGGCCGCTACTGTGGGTGAGCACCTGGCGGATGGTGATGTCGCGCTTGTCCGAAGTAGCAAAGGCCGGGAGGAACCGGGCCAGTGGGTCGTCCAGGCAGACCGCGCCGGTGTCCAGAAGGAACAGTGCGGCGCTCGTCCCCGCCACCACCTTGGTTACCGACGCGAGGTCAAACAGAGTATCGGCGGCCATCGGTCGTGGAGTCGGTTCCAACTCGGCGGCTCCAACCACCAGCCAACCGGCGACCGCGCCACGGCGACACACCAGGGCGGCGCCGCCGGGATAGGCGCCATCGCGGCAGCCTTCCTCGACCACCGCCATGGCCCTCCGGAGGCGAGCCGGATCGAAGCCCAGGGCATCCGGGCTCCGAGTCGGAAGCCCAGTGTCGGGCGCCACCGCCTTTTTGCCTTCCGCGTGAACCGTCATTGCGTTCGACCCCTTCCTTTCACGCGCCAAGACCCGGCCAGGCCAGTCCCAATCGGCCTGGGGTGATGCTGCCCAGGGGCACCGGACGCACGGCGCCGGTTACCGAGGGTAGGCTCCCCGCGTGACCATGCAACGTAAGGTAGCCGAGAACAGCGAAGAGGATAGCCTCCTTGGCATCCACGTTACCGCCAACCTCGTCCAATGTGCGCAGCGGTGTGGGGGCCAGGGCGGCACGGAGCCGGGCCATCAAGGCCGGATTGTGGGTTCCCCCGCCGCTTGCCACCACGTCCACCAACGGGTCGGACCCCGGAAACCACCTGGTAATCGCTTCATCGACCGTGTCGGCGGTGAACTGCGTCAGGGTAGCGAGGACATCCGCGGGGGATGCGTCTGGCGCCCAGGCCTGGACCTGGTCGATGAACGCCTCGCCAAAGTCCTCGCTGCCTGTCGCCTTGGGCGGCGGCTGAAGGGTGAATGGATGCTGCCGCAGCCGGGCCAGCAACCCTTCGATCACCCTGCCGCTGGCGGCGAGAGCGCCATCGCGGTCGTAGGCATCGCGACCGCCGCTCCACCGACGGACCAGGAGATCGAGCGGCATGTTGGCGGGCCCGGTGTCGAAGCCAATCACCGCGGTTGGATCGCCCGAGGCCGGCAGGAAGGTCACGTTGGCGATTCCGCCCAGGTTGAGCAGTACACGCGCCTTTCCTGGTACTCCATAGAGCAGGTAGTCGAGCATCGGGGCCAGCGGAGCCCCGCGGCCACCGGCGGCGATATCACGAGCTCGGAAGTCCGCCACCACCGTGATCCCGGTCCGTTCGGCGATCACCGCCGGGTGGCCGAGTTGCAGGGTCGAGAAGGCGCGATAGCCCGCCAGCATGGAGGATTCACCGAAATCGCTGACCGTGGTTTGGCCGTGCGAGCCGATCAGATGTACCTGATCGGGGTTCCAACCGGCTTGCTTGATCACCGCGAGGGCCGCCTCAGCGAACAATTCCCCCAAGACCATGGTGGCGCGGCAGGCGTCCAGAGCCAGGCCGGCGCCAGGCCGGCACAGGGTCGCCAGGCATTCGCGGATCTCCGGCGGATACGGGCGGCTCAAGGACGCGCGCAAGTCTACCTGAAGCGGAGACCCTTCGCTCATCTCCACGGCGGCGGCATCGATACCGTCCATTGAGGTGCCGGAAATCAATCCCACGGCGCGTATCATCATTCCTCTTCTCTATCGGATCCGGTAATCACCAGACGTTTCCGGCAAATCAGTTCGCTGATTCCCGGTGCCACGAAATCCGGAATCTCCCCTACTCTTTGATAGCCGCGTGCCTCGTAGAACTTTTGCGCGGCGGTGTTGAAGTCCGACACCAGCAAAAAGAGGTCGCGCTGCCCCTGCTGCACGGTTAACCACTCAACGTGTTCAAGGAGCGCTCCTCCGACGCCCTGGCCACGCGTCGTGGCATCCACCCCTATGAGCTTCAGATAGCCACCCAGGCCGAAGCCTCCCCGCTCGACATACCAGGCAAACCCCACGGTCTGGCCACCCACCCGAGCGACCACCACGGTGGCCGCCGTGGCGAACGCGTCCCACCATAGCCGGTGCGCGGCGCCCTCGGAGATCTGGTACCTCGTCCAGGGAAGGCTCTGGCTCATCATCCGTGCAAGCACGGGAACATCATTTTCCGAAAGCGGCGCGATGTGGACCGGAGGATGCAACACGGCTTACCGGCGCCGCTGGCGGGGATCGAGCACATCCCGGAGGGAGTCACCAACCAGGTTGAAGCCAAACACTCCCAGGGTCAGGGCCAATCCGGGATAGATCACCATCCAGGGCTGCGTGGTCATGAAGCCCTGACCCTCGATCAGCAGGCCGCCCAGGGACGGGGTCGGGGGATTCACTCCCAGGCCAAGATAGCTGAGTGCCGCTTCAATCAAAATGGCGTCCGAAATGGCCAGGGAAATCTGGACCAGGATCGGCGAGGCGCTGTTCGGGATCACATGCCGGACCAGGATGCGGGCGTGCCCGGCCCCCAACGACTCCGCTGCCTCGACGTACTGTTCGCGGCGCACCGTCAGCACTGAGGCCCGCATGATCCGCGCGAAAATCGGCACATAGATAATCGCGATGGCCAGGGCGACGTTGACCAGGCTGCCCCCGAGCATGGTCATGAGCGCGATGGCCAGCAGTATGGCGGGAAAGGCCACGATTACATCCATCACCCGCATCACGAGGGCATCAAACCAGCCGCCGAAGTACCCCGCCAGGGCGCCGAGGCCGGCGCCGGCAGCCAACGACACGGCAATGGCACCTAACCCAATGCTCAGGCTCACCCGGATGCCCGAGAAGATGCGGCTGAGCAGGTCACGCCCCAGGTCGTCGGTCCCGAACGGGAAGGCACCGCCCGGCGCCTGCAGGACGGACAGCGGATACAGGGTATCCGGCTGATGAGTCTCCAGCCAGGGACCCAAGATCCCGGCGCCAAAGAACACCAGGAGAAGGACGCCGCCAAAACCGGTCAGTAGGTTGGCGCGCAGCCACGACAACGCGCGCCACGGCCCCCGTCGGGCCCGGCCCGCCACCCCGTCGAGCGGCAAACGCTCTTCAGGAATAACGGATTCTTGGATCAATCCACGCATAGCACAGATCCACTAGGAGGTTGATAAGGATCACCAGGGCCGCGACGACGAACACGATGCTTTGCACGAGCGGATAGTCACGCTGTTCGATTCCCTGTACCACCAGACGGCCCACCCCCGGAAGGGTAAAGACGTTCTCCACCACCACGGCGCCCCCCACCAGGTAGCCGACCTGTAGCCCGATGATCGTGAGTACCGGCAAGAACGCATTGCGGAGCGCGTGTTTCATCAGGACACGGGTGGCGCGCAGCCCCTTGGCGCGTGCGGTGCGCAGATAATCCTTCCCCAGGACATCCAACATGGCGGCTCGAGTCATTCGCATCAAAATGGCTGCCATGCCCAAGGCCAGGGTACCGGCGGGGAGAATCATGATTTGCAGATTCTTGGCGGGGTTATCAAAAAAGGGCACGAACGTGAAGGATGAGAGCCAGGGTATGTACAGGGAGACAAAAAGGATGAGCAAGGTTCCGAGCCAAAAGGTGGGGATCGAGAGAGCCAATAAGCTGACCAGGCGACCCACCGAATCGCCGACCCCGCCGCCACGCACGGCGCTAAAGACTCCGAGCGGCAGGGCGATCAGCAGGGCGAGAATCACCGCGATCAGGGTCAACTCACCGGTCACCGCGAGCGCGGAGCCGAGGAGCGTGGTCACCGGGAGGCCGGTGCGGAGGGAAAAGCCAAGATCACCATGCACAATGTTCCCAGCCCAGGTAAGGTATTGCTCCCACAAGGGTCTGTCTATCCCGTAGACACTGTTCAATTGAGCAATTTGTTGAGGCGTGACATCGGATCGCGTCCCCAGCATCACCTCCACGATATTCCCTGGAATGAGGTGAATGGTCAGGAACGCGACCACCGATATGCCGAATAGGGTGGGGAAGGTCAGCAGGATCCTGCTGATGATGTAGGTGCGCATGGCCATCCGTGACTGGCCTCGGCGGGAGCGCCGCGCTCCCGCCGAGGCGGCTCGACTTATTGGAAGGAGGCTCCGATGAGCCCTTGGTAGCTGGCGCGCGGAATATAGGTGAAGCCCTGCACGTTGGGGCTCATGGCGTAGTCCCAATAGCTGGCGTAGGTGTAGACCATGGGGCCACCGTTATTCACCAGCCGCAGCTGAATCTGATTGTAGAGAGCCTTTCGGGCGGCGGTGCTGGTGGCCGCTCGTGCCTGGTCGAGCAATTTGTCGATGGTCGGGTCGCTGAACTGGAAGGCGTTGGTCGATCCCCCGGTGTGCAGCGCCGCGTACATGGCGAGGTCGGGATCGGTCCAGTCACCATTTTCCCCGGTGAAACTGTCGAAGTTTCGTATTACCCAATCGTGGACGTAGACGCCCCATTCGGTGGTCGCGATCGTCGCCTTGATCCCCAAGGGCGCCAGTTGCTGCTGAATGATCTCGGCCGCCGTGTAGTCGGAAGGGAGGTAATGGGAGGCCATGATGCTGAAGCTAAACCCGTGCGGGTAGCCCGCTTGCGCCAGCAGTTGCCGGGCCTTGGCCAGGTTTGGTGTGTAGGGGGCGTATTGGCTTACTGGGAGAGCCCAACTCGCCAGGGCGGGGGTCAGCAAGCCGCTCACTACGCCCTGGCCCTGACCGGCCGCCTTCAGGATCTGACCTCGGTCGATGGCGTAGCTGATCGCCAGGCGCACCAGCGGGTTGTCAAAGGGCTTCCGTTTGGTGTTGAAGCCAAACATATGGTAGTTGATGTCCAGGACATGGACGATCTTGGCCTGGCCGGCGGACTTCAGTTGTTGCACCTGAGGAAAGTAAATGGGGTCGATGAAGGCCGCGAATTGGATCTGGCCGGTGCGGAGCGCGGCGACTCGGCTGGCGTCCGAGGGAATCACCTGGAACACCACGGAGTCGAAGTGCGGCTGCCCGGCGACAAAGTAATGGGAGTTCTTCACCAGGGTAATGGAGGTGTTCGGCACCCAGGACTTGAGCACATAGGGGCCGGTGCCGTCCTCCACACGGGTAAGATTCCCCTTGTGGGCCGTCACGAAATTGGCCGAACTCACAGAAAGGAAACTGGCCAGAACCGCCAGAAACGGACCATACGGCTGAGAAAGCTTGATCACGATCGTGGTTGGGTTGGGGGTCGCGACCGATGCGACATCAGTAAAGAACGAAGCCCAGGGCGACTTGGTGCTTGGATCGCGGAGGCGGCTCAGGCTCGCCGCCACGTCGCTGGAGGTCATCACCGTGCCGTCGTGGAACATCACTCCCGAGCGCAGGTGGAAGGTGTAGGTCGTTCCGGCGGCCGAGATGTTCCAGCTCGACGCAAGATCCGGGACGATCTGAGCTTTGTCGTTGAGCTTGACCAGGCTGTTAAAGAGCAGGTTCTCGACCGGTCCCGATGCCTCGTCGGTCGTCACGGTGGGATCGAGGGTCAGGGCGTCGCTGGTAGCGCCGATGGTCAGGGTGCCGCCTGCCTTGGCGGCATGCCCGGTCTGCCCCGGCACGGCGCACATGAGCAGGGAACCGAGAACGATGAGTGCGGGAGCCAGGCGCCGCCGGCTCCAAGAAAGCCGCGTCATGGTCTATTCTCCAGTCCTTCGTTGGTACACATTTCACCAAAGATCACGCTGCCACGTCGTCCTCGCCATCCCCCTCCTCGCTTCTCGGTCCAGCGCCCGTGGTTCCGAGTCCACTAGGCCCAGTCTACCTCGGGCGATCTCGAATCATAGGCCGAAAGCGTGGGGCCCTGGCCCGTCGCTCGTTCCTCCAGGGCCCGTCGAACCACGCCGCCGGCTCGGTCCAGACGCGAGCGCGCCCGGTCAGATGATTCCTTCATGGTGAGCGCCACAATGGCGGTCTTGATCTCGAAATTCGCGTCGGCAAGGGCACAACGGGCTGCCTCCTGGTCCACCCGCGCCGCCGCCGCCACGATCCTGGTCGATCGATCGCGCAGCTTGTCGTTGGTCGGTTTCATATCCACCATCAGATTCCCATAGGTGCGGCCAAGGCGGATCATGGCGGCGGTGGATATCATATTGAGCACCATCTTCTGGGCAGTGCCTGCCTTCATGCGGGTCGAACCGGTGATCGCCTCCGGCCCGGTCCGCGGGGCAATGACCGACTGCGCCGCCGCCGCTACCGGGCCTTCCCGATTCCCCACCAGGGCGGCGGTGGCCGCTCCCAGCATCCTTGCCTGACGGAGAGCGCCCACCACATACGGGGTCCGCCCGCTGGAGGCGATGCCCAACACCAGATCCGCCGCGCAGACGTCAAGGGCGCGCATCGCAAGGGCGCCCGCCTCGGAATCGTCCTCCGCGTTCTCGATCGCCGAGGCGATGGCCTCCGCCCCGCCGGCGAGCACCGCGACCACCTGTTCGCGGTCCACCCCATAGGTGGGGAGGCACTCCGCGGCGTCCAGCACCCCAAGCCGCCCACTGGTCCCCGCCCCAACATAGATCAAGCGCCCCCCGGACGAGAGGGCTTCCACGGCCCCTTCCACCACCACGGCGATGGCCGGCAGTTCCGCCCGGACCGCATCCGCCACCAAGGCATCCTCGTCACTGATCAAGCGGAGAACTCCCATGGTAGGGAGGGTGTCGATATCCAGGGTCTTGGGGTTTAGTTCCTCGGAAGACCAGTCCACGCCAACTCCTCGGTGATCTAGATCAGATTTGGTGTTGCGGACTATAGCATCTCTGGTACCGGCTGTCAAAGTGTACTGCTGTTCCCAGGGTAAGCGCGACCATAACACTCAAATACTGGTCCACCTTCATGTGGGCTTGACATTCCTGGTCAGCCTCACTATCATGCGACTGCTTTTACCAAATGGTCTAGATCACCGCCCGCGTCATGGGTCCATCGGCACCACCGATCGTGGGTCAAGCGGAGGTCACGCCGCGCATGAATGGTCCCCTCTATAGGCGGGTGCAGGATTTTCTCCGCGAAGGGATTGAACGCGGCGCCTGGCCGACGGGCGGGGCGATTCCCTCCGAGAAGGCGCTGGCGGCCCAATTCTCTATCGCGCGCATGACCGCCCGGCAGGCGGTTGATGGCTTGATCCATGATGGATTACTGGTGCGGGTGCATGGTCGGGGAACCTTTGTCACCATTCCGCGGGTCGAGCGCGAGCTCACGCGCATGCATGGATTCAGTGAGGACATGCGGGCCCAGGGAATGGAGCCGGCTTCGCGACTCTTGCGCCGCGAGGTAGTTCCGGCCCCGGCCGAGGTCAGCGATGCCCTGGTCCTGGAGCGGCGTGAGGCGGTGATCCTCCTGGAGCGGGTGCGGCTGGCGGATGGGACGCCGATGGCCCTCGAGTCCAGTTACTTGCGGTATGACCTTTGCCGGTCCATCCTCGATGCCGACCTCGAAACCGGTTCGCTCTACACTTTTCTGCAGGGAATAGCGGGAGTGTGTTTCCGCTGCGCCGCCCAGGAGCTCCGGGCCGCGCTGCCAACCCCAGCGGAGGCAGCGGAACTGGAGGTTCGCCGGCGCTTCCCGGTGTTGGTGGTCACCCAAACCACCTTCGTGGCAGGCCCGGAAGGCGACCTGCCGGCCATCTTTGGTCGGACTGTTTACCGGGGCGATCGGTACCGCTTCCGCCTGGCGGTTCCCCGATAATCAGGGATCCGATGCCGTTGCTCCGCGTCCCTCTAATCTTTAATCCACATTATTCTGTCCAGAGGCAAGGGAGCAGCCTGCGATCGGGTAGGGGCACCCATCACCCAAGGGGTACCCGGTGCCCCTACAACCGGCGGCCTGATTGCGCGCTAATTAACCCGGTGCCACCGCGCGCCGCCATCGGCGAAATCCAGCCGCCGCACCTTCCCGTCATGCTCTAATTTCCGCAAAAGGGCCCGCATTTGGAGGGCTGCCAGAGTACGGCGCGCGGGTTCCAGATCGGCATACACCGCTGTAATCAGGTCGTCTATCGTCCCCATGCTCTCATGGCTATCAAGCGCCGCCAAGGTTTGAGCCTCGCGCTCGGCTCGATGTTCGAGGTATCCTCGCAGGAGGCTGCCAGGGTTGGTCACCGTAGGGCCGTGACCGGGGAAGATCCGGCGGAGCGACAATGCCAGGGCGCGGCGTAGGGAATCGAGGTACTGCCCCAGGTCACCGTCCGGGGGAGCGATGAACACGGTTCCGACTCCGGCGACCAGGTCTCCGGCGAATAGTACCCTACGCGCGGGAAGATGAAAGCACAGGTGATCGGCGGCATGACCGGGGGTATGGAGGGCGGTCAGCGTCGTATCGCCGAGCCTGATCACCGCTTGGTCTACTAGCACGGCGTCTGCCTCCGGCACCAGATCTCGGCTGAAGGCCAGGATCCGCGCTCCCGTCCGAGCGCGTAGCCTGGCCGCCCCCGCCACATGATCGTGATGGCCATGGGTGAGCAAGATCAGTCGCGCGCCCCCTCTCCGATTCGCCAAAGCGCGGAGTCGATCCAGGTGACCCGGATCGTCTGGCCCAGGGTCGATGATCGCGCATCCTTTCGGGCCCCCACCGACCAGGTAGCTATTGGTCCCAGTCAAGGTTTCCAGCGAGGGGTTGGGGGCGGTCAGCCTGCCAACCCGCCAGGACGCGCGCCGCGAACCTCCCGGATCAGTATGGTCCATGGCTACGTGGAGAACCCCGCCCGGTGGGTACCTCACTCGCCATGATCCAGCACGATCGTGTCGGTGCCGTTCTCGGTTACGATTCGCGGTTGGTTCACGCGCACCGCCTGGCCCGCGAATCGCGTAAATGCCGCGGGGACCGTCCCACACTCCTCAAGTTGGCTCAGTTGCCGTTCGGTCGCATAGACCAGGGGAAAGACCCCTTGCCGGAAGCGCGCGAGCGCGTCCCCTGGCGTCACCCATACTCCCTCGGTCGTTTCATGGGGGTCATGGACGATCTCCTGGTTCTCAGGCAAGCGGGCCAGAAAAAAATGGGTATCGAAGCGCCTGGGGAAGCCCTCGGGAGTGATCCAATGGGACCAATGCACCATGAGGTCGGTGGACGCGATCAGTTCCTCGGCGGCCAGCACGGCCGAGAGGTGGGTGCGCCCTTCATTCAGAGCCCGTCGCTGGTCGTCCAACCGGGACCGGTGCTCGCGCGGCCAGCCGCTCTGTCCGTCGGTGGGCCGCGCCAGTAACACGCCTGCTTCCTCGAAGCACTCGCGGATCGCGGCCGCGTAGAAGCCCTCGCCCAGGGGAAGACCGGATGAAGCAGCCAGGGGGGCGCGGTATCCGGCCGTCTGTTCGGTCTCTCGATCCTGTTCGATCAAGGCGCCGCCGGGGAACACGTAGACGCTGGGCATGAAGGCGCTCTTGCCGTGGCGGCGGACCATGCATACCTCCAGCATCCCGGAGACGCCATCTCGCAGCAGGGTCATAGCAGATGCCAGGCGGGGGACTACTGGGCCGGGGTCAGCCATGGTTGGGCTCTCCTCGCGCTGCTCAGTTCTTGGCGGCTATTCCCACCGCGTCCGCCACGCGATCGGCTGTCATCTTCGCAGCCACCCCGTGTCGTTCCGCGAGCAGCACCGTATTGGCGATCAGCATCGCCGTGGTCACCGGCCCTACTCCGCCCGGCACCGAGGTTACGCCCGACACTTTGGAGAGCACGGCGGCCGTATCGACGTCTCCGCATACACCGTTGCCCGCCGGGTCGGGATTGATCCCGACATCGATCACCAGGGCCCCCTCGCCCACGTGATCGGCCCCGATAGCCCGTGGCTGGCCAATCGCCACCACCAGGATTTCCGCCCGCCGGGTCTCAGACCGCAGGTCGGTGGTGGCGATCCCGCACACGATGACCGTCGCTTGTTTGGCCAGGAGAATCTGGCACAACGGCCTCCCCAATGAGGTGCTTCCATTGATCACCACGACCCGCCGGCCCCGCAAGCTGGGTATCCGGTGCTCGATCAGGGCCAGGACGGCCGCCGGCGTACAGGGCACCACGGCAGGCTCATCCAGGGCTAGCCGCCCGAGATTGAGGGCGGTAAGGCCCTCCACGTCCTTCTCCGCCGACAGGAGGTTTCCGACCAACTGGCGAAGAGGAAACGGCAAGGGGTTTTGCACCATGACCCCGTGAACGGAAGGGTCGGCGTTCAGGCGCTCAAGAACGGCCCGCAGGTCCGAAGTTTGGTTTTCCGCCCCCAACTCAATGGTCTGAATGGCGATTCCCGCTCGCTTCGCGCTCTGGCCGGCGGCGCGGCGGTAACTGGCGGCATCCTGATAGTCACCGCCGTGGACGATCGCCAGGGTAGGGCGGATTCCTCGCCCTTGCAGGGCTAGAACCGACGCGGCCGAGCTGGCGTAGATCTCCGCCGCCACCGCTCGCCCCGAGATGAGCAGATCCTCCACCGATCCTCCCAGATGTGTCCGTGCTTTCTCTTGTCTCACATGCCGGCAACCCATCAGTCGCCGCGGTTTCAGTATACCGGCGCTATCCCTCAAGAGGCTTGGCCGGTGCTGGCGCGCCCCCACGGCGCATGGCCAGATACGCGCCTTGCGCGCCCGCCAAGCCAAGGCAGAGAGCGATAGTGAGCCCGATCCCCAGGTGGTAGGATCGGGTGATCACCTGGCCTTGCAGCCATGGCCCCACGGCGCCCCCCAATTGGGAGCTACAGATAACCACGGTGGACACCTGGCCGGCAGCGGCGGGGAAGAGGTTTGCCGCCGCTCCCAGATTGAGCGGATAAATGGGTCCCAGGGAGAGCCCGACCAGGACCGCGGCCGCGATTTGGGTCAAGGAGGTGGGCGCGGCCAGAAACAGCAGGGCCGCGCATGCCGCGGCGGCGCCGCTCACCAGAATGACCCGATCCGCATGCCAGGCGCGTGGACGGAGGGCCGTCCCGAGGCTACTCGCGCTCAAGGCCAACCAGAACGCGGCGTTTGCCGCCGAGGCCACATTGACGCTGGCATGGGTGGTGCCGCGTACGTAGGTGTACACCCATGAACCGAAACCTATCTCAGCCGCCAGATACAGGAAGCTTACGGCGGCCAGGATGAGAGCCAGGGGCCAGGCGCCGGAAGGAAGACTGCCGAGGCGCCGCTTTACCTCTGCCCGTGGCGGCAGCAACGGCGCGGAGGCCATCAACGCCAATGGCAGGGCGAGAGTGAGAGAGAAACCATAGAAAATGGGACGATAGTCGTGGAGCACGTTGAGCGCCCAGCCCGCGCAGAGCGGCCCCACGAAGGCGCCGGCCCCAAACGCCATGTTGATGATCGAGAGAGCCCGACCTTCCTGGCGCCCGCCCAGGCGGGCGATCAGGACTGGCGCTCCAACCGCGTCGACGCCCACCCCCATCCCGGCGATAGCCAGCGCCGCCACCGCCAGGACGAGTCCATTCGCCAGGGGCACCAGCGCGAATCCCAGCGCGGTGAGCAGGAAGCCGCCCACGATCAGGGGCCGTGGAGATCGATGGTCGAGAAGCGGCCCCAAGACGAGGGTTGCCAGCAAAGAACCTATGTACTCGCCGCCCAACAACAAACCAAGGCTCCCCAGGGGCGCGTGCAGCCGAACGTGCATCGAAGGGAGTGACGGCCCGATCGCCCCCAAACCCAGCCCGGTCGAGAAGGCGGCGACCGCGAAGGCCGCTACCAGCAGCGAGGAGCCCCGCGGCAGACTCCTAGCCACTGGCCAACAGGGCCGCCACCCCGGCCAGGCTCAGGGCTCCGGTGCCTCCCACCCGAGCGGCCGTGAGGGCGCCGCAGGCGTTTCCCCGCCGGACCGAGGTTTCCAGGTCCGCGCCGCCGAGCCAGGCGCTGAGGAACCCGGCATCGAACGCGTCTCCAGCGCCCGTCGTGTCCGCGACGCGCACCGTGAAGCCCGGATGGCATACATGGTCGTCGCCTCGCGCCGCGATGGCCCCGGCGGCGCCACACTTTATCGCGACCAGGGGCACGCGCTGGGCCAGTCGCGCCAGGGCATCCTCGGGCGTCGTCGTCCCGGTAATTGCCTGGGCTTCTACCTCATTCGGGAGGAAAATGTCGAGCCCCGGAAGCAGATCGTCCACGTCCCAACCCTCGTCCGGATCATGACCGGTATCGGCGGAGGTGCCAAGGCCGAGGGCATGCGCCTGGGCCAGGAGAGCCGGCACGGAGGGGCGGATTCCCGCCTGCAGAAAGTGGGACGACAGATGAAGATGGCGAGCGCGGTGGACCACGTCAAAGTTGATCTGTTCATAGACAAATCGCGCCATGGTCCCCGTATGGGTCAGAATCGCCCGGTCAACCGTGGTGGACAGCATGACACTGGAACCAGTCCGTTCAGACGGGTCAACCACTACCCCCTGGCGATCGATACCGTGCCGATCGCAGTGATCCAACATGAAACGACCGAAGAGATCGTCGCCCACCAACCCGCACAAACCAACCCGCAGCCCCAGGTCCGCCAGCCCCGTGGCGGTCAGCAGTCCGCTGCCCCCGGCTGAGAGCGCGATGTCATCAACAGTCCGCTCAGCCCCGAACACGGGTGGACCATCCAGCCCACTTACCACGATATCGACGTTAATCTCACATACCACCACCACATCCAGATCATGCGCCTGGGTCATTGGCGCGCTCCGCCCCGTTCGATCATTCCCCTGCCCTTATATCCTGATCACCATGATTGTCATGATGAGCTCCTTTTCAAGTATAAGGAACAACGGGGGGATGAAGGATGACGAGTGAGGTCTACCGTCGCCGCCGACTCCGGCTCGGCGCGCTTCTCTACCAACTCGGGTATTTCGCCGCTCTGGATTCTCGCGATGAGGACGGACAGGTTACGCGCTTTCGTCACGATTCGCGGCGATCCGTGGAAATAGCCGGTACCGTGGCGCGGCTGTTCAGTGATGAGAGTGTGGAAGTGCTGGATCTTGAAGCGTGCATCATCCGCTGCAAGGAGGCGCTCCGCGGCGGCCCATTTCACCGCCCTCCGGAGGAGTAGCAAATGGTGAAGCGATCCGCCGTTCGGATCTCGGATCTTCAGGTATTCTAGTAGGGGTGCTCGCGTGTGACGGGCTCCCTACCGAATGAGGAGCGACACCCGCGATGAATACGACGCCCCCCAGCAGACCCCGCCGACCCGCCGGTTCGCCGAGCACCGGGACTCAATCCGGCACGGCACGGCGCCCAAACGCCGCCGGCCCACGGAAGCGGACCACCGCGCAGCGGCGGGCAAGTCAGCGTCGGACGATGCAATTGGTGGGCGCTGGGTCCGTCATTGTGCTGATCGCCGCCATCGCCATCTTCGTGCATGCCGTGACTTCCAGCCCGAGCGGCGTGTCCGTAGGCGGCGCGGGCGGGGCATACGTTGGGAAGGCTCCCACGGGCCAGGTGCTCGGCAACCCTATTGATGGGATCGGTTGCAATCCGACGGAGGGAACCTCTATCCACGTCCACACCCATCTGGACGTGATTATCAATGGGAAGACCGAGCTGGCGCCCTCCTTGATTGGCTATGACACGGCAAAAAACTGTCTCTACTGGGTGCATACCCATCTTGATAGTCCGGGGGTGATTCACATTGAATCACCGGTGAGCGTTCATCCGACCCTGGGTGACTTCCTGGATATCTGGGCCGTCACCCCGGAAAAGGTAGCGAACTACACGGTGAGCCATTCACTCCTGAGCACCATCCTCACCGAGAAACCGGGCGTGGTAGCCTTGAACGGCAAGCCCTACACTGGCGACATTCGCGCCATTCCGCTCGGGGCTCACACCATGATCACCATTGGCTATGGCACCCGTAACGTGGTGCAGAAACCGTTCGACTTCTCCCAGGTTGGTTAGAGCCCACCCTCCGAGGCGAAAGGTGAGCGCGCCGCCTCTTCCAAGGCGTCGTCCACCGTGAACGGCTCCAGGGTCCAGCCCCCCGCCGGGTCGCGCTCCAGCGCGGCAAGTAGGTGGGCTTGCGCGTCCGCTTCACTGAAGAACGTTTGTACCTTGCCCTGATGATCGCGTGACCAGTCGCCCGCGTCGCTCATAATTGCCCATCGATCCTGCATCGCTGCTCCCATGGTGGCTACCGACGTCCACCGGACGCCTCGGGGAAGGTCATTTTCGGGCCGCCGTTGCTCATGGACGGATGGTACCACCTTATCTGACGATTTCATCACGTTCGACCGGCGCCCCAACCAAACTTCCCCATTCGGTCCAGGAGCCGTCGTAGTTCTTTACCGTGGTATACCCAAGCAACTGAGTAAGGACGAACCAGGCGTGGCTGCCGCGCTCGCCGATGCCGCAGTAGGTGATCACAGGGTGCTCCGGGGTGATGCCCGCCTCGAGAAACAGCGCTCGTAGCTCGTCCACCCGCTTAAATGTTCCATCTTCATTGACAGTGAGATTCCATGGAATGTTTCTGGCCCGGGGAATGCGGCCCGCTCGTCGCCCCAGACTCCGTCCGATGCCCACGCGACCGGACACCTCGCCCCGGAACTCCTCGGGCGAGCGCACATCCAGCAGGGTCGTGGTTCCGTCAATCGCCAGGCACTCGCGGAGTACTTCATCGCGGAAGGCGCGGATCGAAGGGTCCGGTTCCGCCGCGGCATATACGGATGCCGGGTAACGTGGTACCGCGATCTCGATTGGGCGCTCTTCGCGCCTCCACTTCAGGCGTCCACCATCCATCACCCGGCAGTCTCGGTGACCGAAGAGCGCGCAAAGCCAGAAGGTATAGGCGGCGAACCAGTTGTTCTGGTCGCCATACAGCACGATGGTCGTGTCCTTGGTTATCCCCTGCCTCGACATAAGTTGCTCAAAGGTGGCCCGGGCGATGAAATCCACCTTGAATTGGTCCTGTTCGTCCACTGCCCAGTCAATTCTCACCGCTCCGGGAATATGGCCCAGGTCGTAGAGACTGGGATCCTCGCTTGATTCCACGACCCGCACCGTCGGATCGTCGATATGTTCCGCCACCCACGACGTCGATACGATCGCCGACGGCTGTACTTCAATGTTCATTACTCTATCTCACGTTTCCACTCTCCACGGACCCAGTTCGCTTCCGTACTCTATCCTGCCAGGGCAGGAGTTCCACTGCCACTTACATCCCCCTCACAATGCCCTGACAGAATTACGCTCCCTGGTTTCAAGCGGGGATCCGCCAGGCGCGGTATCCTTGGCGATAGAGGTGGGGCGCGGAATCCCTGGGAGCGGTAATGGTCAAACGGCGAATCTTGGTGGCGATGAGCGGGGGCGTGGATAGCTCCGTGGCGGCCGCGCTCTTACAGGAGCAGGGTCACGAGGTGATCGGGGTCACCATGAACGTGTGGCCGGAACTGCCGGACGATTCGGTGGTTCGGGCTGATGCCTGCTGTTCCCTGGGGTCGGTGGAGGACGCGCGTCAAGTCGCGGATCTCCTCGGCATCCCCTATTACGTGCTCAACCTGAAGCAGGTCTTCGCCGAACGTGTGATCGACGATTTTTATGATGAGTACGCGCGCGGCCGGACCCCGAATCCCTGCGTACGGTGCAATCAATACATCAAGTTCGACGCCCTCTGGCCGAAGGCTCGGGCCCTTGACTGCGACGCGATCGCGACCGGGCACTACGCCCGCGTGGTCGAGGGCGAGGATGGCCGGTGCCGCCTCCTTCGCGGGATCGATCACGCCAAGGACCAATCTTACGTGCTCTACACCCTGGACAGTGCCCACCTGGCCCGTACTCTCATGCCGATGGGCGTCTTCCAGAAGGACGAGGTGCGCGCGATGGCCCGCCGGTTCGGTCTGGGAGTGGCGGAAAAGCCCGAGAGCCAGGAAATCTGCTTCGTGCATCAGGGCGCCTACCACGACTATGTGGGGCGGGCCCGCCCCGAGGCCATGCGGCCCGGACCAATCATGGACGACGCGGGCGACGTGGTTGGCACTCATCAGGGGATCGCGGCCTATACCGTGGGACAGAGAAAGGGGCTTGGGCTGTCCAGCCCCAAGCCGCTCTTCGTCTCCCGCATCGACCCCAGCCGAAATCTCCTGGTGGTCGGGCCAGAGGAGCGGTTACTGGCAGAAGTGGTGATCGCCGATCATCTTCACCTGACCTCAAGTGATGGCTTCACTCCCGGCCAGGCGGTACGCGCCAAGGTACGGTCGCGCGCCGAGGCCGCTCAGGCGACGGTCGAGGAATCCAATAGCGATTCGCTGTGTATTCGCTTCGAGCAGCCGCAACGCGCGGTCACTCCCGGCCAGGCCCTCGTTCTCTATGAGGGGGACATGGTGCTGGGAGGCGGTACGATCGTCGAGGCACGGTAACTCACTGAAGCGGTTCTGGGTAGGGGCACCCCTCGTGGGTGCCCTCGGTGGCTGGCACGAGGGCACCCACGAGGGGTGCCCCTACAACTATTGATCGATGTGCGCCAAGCTGGACTACGGTTGCTACTGACCCACTACTCGATTTCGGCGATCACGCAGGTGAGATACCGCGTCTCGGGCGCCCGAGGAAGTTGCGGGTGATCGGGCCCCTGGCCGTGCTGCTCCAGGATCCGTAGCTCCCGGCGCGCGTCGTAGGCCGCGTCCACCAACATGGCCCGAAATGTCTGGTCATCGATGTGTTGCGAGCACGAGCAGGTGACCAGGATTCCGTTCCGCCTGAGCAGCCGCATGGCCCGCAAGTTTATTTCCTTATAGCCGCGGAGAGCGCCCGGAATGGTGGCCCGGCTCTTGGTAAAGGCCGGAGGATCCAAAATGACCAGGTCCAATCGGTCGTCGCTATCGCTCCATTCCCGCAGGAGATCGAAGCAGTTCGCCTCCATCACCCGGTGACGGTCGGCTACCCCGTTGAGGGCCATGTTCCGCGCCGCCAACGCCAACGCGGCCCCCGAGGAGTCCACGTCGATCACCTCGCGCGCTCCGGCCAGTGCCGCGTGAACCGCGAAGCCGCCGCTATAGGAGAAGCCGTTCAGTACCCGGCATCCCTGGGCGTAGGTCGCGGCAGCCATCCGGTTCCGCCGCTGATCCAGAAACATCCCGGTTTTCTGACCCTCGCGTACATCGACCAGGAGCCGAGCCCGCCGCTCGAACACTTCCACTAGAGGCGGCGGATCAACCCCGGCCATAAGGCCAGTTCGCTGCTCCAGACCCTCAAGCTCACGGACATGAACGTCGGATCGCTCCCAGATCGACTCGACGTACTCCCGATCACGGAGCGTTTCCACGATCACGTCACGCCAGGGCTCCAGCCCCAGGGCCAGCATCTGCACCACCAGAACTCCCGCGTAGCGATCCACGATCAAGCCCGGAAGGCCATCCGCCTCGCCGTTGATCAGGCGGAGCGCGTTCGTATGGTCCACATCGGGTATCCGGCGCCGGCGCTCGACCGCCTCGGTCAGCCGGTTCGCCCACCAACCCGCGTCGATCTCCTCGTCGTACGCACTGAGATAGCGAAGGGTAATCTTGGACTGGGTATTGAGCATGGCCTGGCCCAATAGGCGTCCACGGGAATCACTGACCCGCACCACGTCGCCATCCGCCGCGTCCCGGCTGATCTCGGCAATCTCGCCCGCGAAGACCCAGGGGTGGCCCAGGCGCTCTGGCCGCTGTGGTTTCAGGCCGACCCAGGGAATCGAGGTCACGTGGTTACTCCTTCGTTCAGGTGTGTATTCAGGATCGAATCATGGGCATACGCGGTCACGGGGCGATCGGTTCCAGTTCAGCGGTAATCGCCGCGAGCAGCCGCCGGCCAAGCTCCTTGGAGACCGGGCCGGGTATCCCATCGTCGATCGGGGTGTCGTCGATTCGCGTAACCGGCAAGATTCCGCGCGATACGCTGGTCAAGAACGCTTCCCGGAGGCGGGGAAGCTCTCCCACGGACACCGGTTTCCGGACCACCGGAAGCAGCCCCTCGGCTTGGGCAAGAGCCAGAGTCCTGGTGGTTCCCCAGAGAACCCCCTCCTCGGCCGTACGCAATGCCTGGTCGAGCACGGCAAAAAAGTTACTTGAGGATCCCTCCAGGATATCTCCCTGGGCTGAGAGCAGGAGGACTTCGTGCGCGGCGGCCAATCCGGCCCGCGCCTGAGATCCCGGCGAGATAAAACTGGTTCCCTTACTCCGTGGATTGTCCCGCTTGAGGCCGGGGGACGCCGTAACGCAGTGTACGCCTTCCTGGTAGAAGTTGGCGGGGAGCGGCGTATAGGGTGCCACCGCGATATACAGCCCACCTGGCGCCTCATAGGGAAGGGTGAGACGGACCCGCGATTCAGAGAATCCAGCCAGTTGGACCGCTTCCTTGATCGCTGCCCGTACCTCGGGGTGAGCGATGGAACGGGAGATGCCGTCCAGCGCGGCGGACTCGGTCAGTCGAGTCAGGTGCTCCTCCAGGCGAAATGCCTGCGTTCCGTGATAGGTGCGAAAGGTCGTATAGGCGCCGCGAGGCAGGGTAAGCGAATGCTGGTCGAGGGTCGAGGCAGTGGTGGGCTCCTCCTGAAGCCCGCTGCCGGCGAGGACATAGCCACGCACCGTTTGCTCACTCATCGCTCGTCTCGTCTTCCCACCCATCGGCTTCCGGTTCCAGGAGCAAGCACCTTGATCGCATGGCCTCGACCACGCACGCCAGCACCCGATCACCAGAGTCGCCATCCAGGTGTACTACGCGGGGCGAGTCGCCATAGCGAGCCAGCCATCGGCCAATGATGATGATCGCGTCCACCTCTTCCTGTCTGACTATGGGCGGAGCGGCGGCCGCCATCCGTACCCGGTCGAGAAAGCTCGCGACCATCCTCGGCACGGCTTCATGATGAGCGTCCGCGATGGCAATCTGCTCGAACAGGCGCCCGTGGCGGACGCCAAAAAGCTCCGCCGCGCCCGGCTCCACTCCGGGACAGACAATCACCAGATTATTTTGTTCCACCGCTCCGGTCAGTAATTGCTGTGACATCATCAGTTGGCGCGCCTGCCGCAAAGCATCCCTGAGGCGCGCGGAGCGCTCAAAGTCGAGCCGGTCGGCGCTCCGGCGCATCTCCAATTCCACTCGGGCCAGCATGGCTTCCTGGCTATCACCGAGGAAGCTCAGCACCTCCGCGATCACCTCTCCATAGGCCGCGGGCGTGGCCGCGCCCATGCAGGGACCGAGGCAGCGGCCAACGTGAAAACGGAGACAGGCCGATGGGCGGCCGCGGTGCTTTCCCTCGGCGCTAATCACCCTGGTACACGAGCGGACCGGATAGAGCCGATGCACGAGATCCACGACCGTGTCCACGGCCTTCTTGCTCCGATACGGGCCGAAGTAACGCGCCCCATCGTCTTGCACCTCTCGGGTGGCAACCACCCGTGGGAAGGGGCTGGTCACGTCTACCTTGATGAAGGGGTAATGGCGGTAGTAGCGCTGCTGCACGTTGAATTGCGGCAGATGCTCCTTGATTTTCCGTGACTCCAGGATCAGCGCCTCCAGTTCGGAGCCCACGACGATGGTCTCCAACTGCCGCACCGATTCCAGCAGGCCATCCATTTTGCGCCGGTACCCCAAGGGATGCGAGTAGTAGGAGGCGATCCGCTGCTTGAGGTTCTTCGCCTTGCCAACATAGATGATCGAGCCCCGCTCGTCCCGCATCAGATACACGCCCGGTTTTTCCGGCAAGCCTCGGCGGAGCGCCGGGTCGAGGAGCAAGCGGCCAGTCCCCCGTCCGGTGACCGCGCGAGCGGACCCGGCCGCCGGTCCACTCAGGGCAAGCAAGCCGCCCTGAGTGGTTATCCCACGCTGGCGGGCCAGTTCCACCAGGTGCCAGAATGCCTGCTGGGTGACTGTCGCGTCCCCCATGGCCCGATGGCGGTCGCGGGTGCGGAGGTCGAGCGCTCGCGCCAGATTATCCAGACTGGGCCGGCGCAAGTTGGGAAGCAGCCGCGACGCCAGCCGGATCGTGCAGACGGATGGGTTCGCCAGGCGAGTCCCGTGGTGCCGGAGTGCCTCGGCGCCCAGAAAGCCCAGATCGAAACGCACATTGTGTCCAACCAGCAGCCATCCCCCCGCGAAGTCGAGAAACTCGGCCAATGCCGCGGGCGCGAGCGGAGCCCCCCGGACCATCTCGGTCGAGATGCCGGTCAGTTGCAGGATTCCCCGCGGGATTGCCCGTTGCGGATCGATCAAGGTCTCGAAGCGATCCACGACTAACGGACCAACGCAACGAAGGGCCGCGATTTCGATTACCTGGTTGACGTGAGGATTCAGCCCGGTGGTCTCGCAGTCAACCACCAGGTACTCCATCCGATCCAGCGGCACTTCCTCCGCGCCCCAGGAAGCGAGACCCCATGAGCCGTCGCGGTGTTGGGTGAAGACGATGGAATCCGCGAGGAGCCGCCCAAGCTGACCACGCCAGAACTCGGCCGCGCCCGCCTTCCGCTCCTTCCCCATCCCGATCCCAAACACATGCTCGATCAAGGAGTCCGGGGCCAGGGGATGGCCGGCCGTGCTGAGCAAGTCGTGGGCCCGGGCGGCCAGGGTGCCGAGGGAGGGAGCGTCGCTTTGCATAGGCGGAAGGATACAGGATCGACGCGGCCCCTGACCGGTGGCCGGTTCATCGACGGCCGCCGTGGGCTCTAGTACGGTGAGGCTGAAGTATCGAGATCGTCTTCGGTAGGGGCACCCCTCGTGGGTGCCCTGGTCTGGACCACCAAGGGCACCCACGAGGGGTGCCCCTACAACCGGCGGTCTAGCGGTTTGCGCGCCAAGCGCGGTCAGCATATGCTGGAGCCAGAAGGCATTGCAGCCATCCCGCGCTTGTTCCGCTTGATTTTTCACCAATTCGGAGGAGGAACCGATGACCACCCGCGACCACTACGACGCGATTGTGATCGGTGCCGGCCAGGCGGGCGGCCCTCTATCCACCGCCCTGGTGAAATCGGGCCGGACAACGGCGCTGATCGAACGGCGGCATGTGGGCGGCACCTGCATCAATGAAGGCTGCACGCCGACCAAGACCATGGTAGCCAGCGCCGAGGCCGCCTACATGGCCCGTCGCGCTGGGGAGTACGGTGTGCGGGTTGGCCCGGTGGCCGTGGAGATGGCGGTCGTGCGAGACCGGAAGCGGGCGATCGTGGAGAGCTTCAGGAGCGGGAGCGAGAAACAGATCGTCGGGGGCGGAGTAGATTTGCTGATGGGTGGCGCCCGATTCACCGGACCCCACTCACTCTCCGTGCGCATGGATGACGGAAGCACTCGGGATCTGTCGGCCGATCTCATCTTCATTAATGCCGGAGGGCGTCCCGCCCGCCCCTCTCTCCCGGGCCTTGACACGGTGAACTCGCTTGACTCGACCTCGATTATGGAGCTTGCCGAGGTGCCGGAGCATCTGCTGATTCTGGGCGGTGGGTACGTGGCCACCGAATTCGGCCAGATGTTCCGACGGTTTGGTTCAGAGGTAACGATCGTGCAGCATGGGCCCAAGCTTCTGCCGCGGGAGGACGCGGACATCGCGGAAGCGGTACTGGCGATCCTGCGCGAGGATGGGATCCGGGTGCTCCTGAATAGTTCCGGAGAGGCGGTCGAGGCGGCGGGAACAGGGGTGCGCCTCACCATCAGTACGCCAGGCGGAAGGGACGCACTCTCGGGTTCCCGTCTGCTGGTTGCCACGGGCCGAACTCCCAACACGGAGGAGCTTGACCTCAAGACCGCCGGGATCGCTACGGACAAGGGTGGGTTCGTGGTGGCGAACGAGCGGCTGGAAACCTCGGTTCCCGGCGTGTACGCCCTGGGCGACATCAAGGGAGGCCCGGCCTTTACCCACATTTCATACGACGATTTCCGGATTGTCCGCGCCAACCTCCTCGAAGGGGGACATCGGACCACCACCGGCCGCTTTGTACCGTACACCGTATTCATCGATCCACAGCTTGGGCGGATCGGACTAGGCGAGGAGGAAGCACGAGCGGCAGGCCATAGGGTACGGATTGGCGTCATGCCGATGAACCAGGTGGCGCGGGCCCTGGAAGTGGACCGTACACGCGGCCTGATGAAAGTAGTGGTCGACGGTGAGAGCGACCAGATCCTCGGGGCGGCCATACTCGGCCTGGATGGCGGCGAATTGATGGCCATGTTGCAAATCGCCATGATGGGAAATGTCCCCTATACGGCGCTGCGCGACGGTATTTTCGCCCATCCGACCCTCGCCGAAGCGTTCAACAATCTCTTTCAGAGCCTTCGCGATGGGTAGAATTATGCAAAGCCCGGATGACAAGTAACGCTCCAGGGACTACTGTGCATGAAGCACCGATGGAATAGTGACCCAATACAACACTGAGAGGATGAGGAACAGGTAACCGATGTCTACTCCGCGCGGCCATGGAACCGGGTATTCCCGGCCCGGGCGCGTGGGACACCAAAGAGAGCCGGCGGACGACAAAAGGAAATCCACCGGCGACGATGGGGGAAAACTCATGGAACCTTCGTTCTTCTCCCGAGAGGTGACGAGCGACGAATTGTCCGCCGACTTAACGGCGCTCAAGCTAGGCCGTTACCCCGGTTGGCGGCTGGTGGGTGACGTGGCCTACGAAACGGGCGCCAGGGTTGGTGACTTGATGGCGGTGTACAAGTGGGCCCGGATCTGGGTGAATGGCCCAAACGGGGAGGAACATGTGATCACCCTCCGGCGTCCCGACGAGAGCGCCGCCTGGCGGAGGGTTACGGCTCCAGGAGTAATTGACCAATAGAACCGGCTTCATGGACAACCATGGCTTAGGCAATTTAGGCGCTCCCTGCCCGCCATTTGGATGATGCCACCATATATCGCGGGCTGATAGGCTCGGAAGTGGGGTGGCATGCGGCGACGTAGCACGCGCCGGCATGCCCCACTGGGAGTGGCCTTCGCACCCTCGGCGTGGGCTCCCGGGCTTTATCTTGGACAAGCAGTGATGGGCTGCCGGCCGCGGCCCGCATTCCCTTGTCCATGTTTTTTGCCGGCGTCCATGCCGGCGCCAGGAGGAAATCGATCTATGATCTATCGTTCCCGCATGTTCCTCAGCCGAATCATTCCGGCCTTGTTTCTTATTGGTTGCCTCGTTCTGGTAACCGGCAGCCAGTTCAGTCGCCCCAGCGTTGGGCGCGCGGCGCCCTCGGCGGCGGTCACGGACACCGCGACCCCTTCCCCAACCGCCACCGCCAGCGGACCGACTGCTTCCCCTACCGCGACGCCGGCGACACCCACCGCCACTGCCGCCTCCGGCGGCACGGTTACTCTGGTTGTCTCCCCAGCCCAGGTCGCGGCGGGGTCAAAAGTAACGGTGACCGGCAAAGGCTATCAAGCAGGAGAGCAAGTAGCTCTGGAACTAGCGACCTCTGGCGCTAATTCTGGGGTACAGCCTTTTGCCACGATCAGCGCCGACAGTTCAGGCGCCATCAACAACAGTGGAATCACGATTCCGGCCGGCACCCAGGCCGGCAACTATAGCCTGGTCACTTTGGGCCTGACTAGCCATCGGACCGCGAACGCTCCGCTCCAGGTGACCGCGCCCAAGGCTACGTTGAGCGCGAACCCTACCACTTTCGCACCCGACGACACCATTCAGGTCTCAGGCGCCAACTTCGTTCCTGGCGAGACCGTGAATATCGCGCTTGCCGCGACCTCGGGTTCGAGTTCGGTTACGCTCGGCCAGACAAAGGCCGATAGCTCTGGCGCATTTACATCGATCAAGCTGCAGATTCCCTTTGACATTCCCTCGGGATCTTTGCAATTGGTTGCGACCGGCCTGACATCCACGCGTCAGGCGACGCTCGCGGTGACCGCTCAGGTACACGCCGCGACCCTCACCGTGGCGCCCACCAGCACCAAGCCAAGCCAGACAATTGTAGCGACCGGCAGCCACTTCCAGCCGGGAGAGCCGGTGACCCTGGACCTGATCTCACTCTCAAGCAGCGTTCGGGTAGGGACTGCCACCGCGAATAGCTCGGGCGGCTTCACCTCGGGAAATCTCACGATCCCAGGCAACACGCCCGAGGGCACGGCCACTCTGGTGGCCACTGGGTCTACCAGTCATCTGAGCGCGACAGCGCAACTCTCGGTGGGCCGGTTGGCCGCGAGTCTGGTCCCGTCCGCTGGAACGGTAACGGCGGGGAAAACCCTGAATCTCACCGCCTCCGGCTTTATACCGGGCGAGTCCGTGACCGTGGTCATCTCGGGTACTCATCTTCCCGCTCTTACCCTGGCAACCTATTTGGCGGGAAGCTCCGGGACTTTCACGGCGAACGGCGTGACGATCCCTTCGTTCCTGCCCGCGGGGCCGTATACCCTGGCGGCATTTGGGCAGAAGAGTGGACGCTCCGCCTCCGCCACGCTGGCGGTACAGGCGCCGCCTCCCACGGCGCCTATCCTCAGCATCCTGGGGATCACTCATACTGCTGGGCAGACATATGTCCTGAGCCCCGGTGGGCTGGTGCAGGTCGCGGGGAGCCATTTCCCTGCCGGCTCGAGCGTCTCGATCGCTCTGGCCAATGCCAAGGGCACCATCGCGCTCGGAACCGTGAAAACCAACGCCCAGGGAACCGTGGGCCCGGTGTCGCTTACCCTTCCCGCCAACACCGCCACGGGCGCATACACCCTGGAAGCAGTGATCTCCGGGTCCAAGGTAGCATCCATTCCGGTCACGGTGGCCATTCTGACCCCCCATCTGACGGTCACCAGTGGCGAATTGTCCGCTGGTTCCACGATTCAGGTGCGGGGTACCGGTTACGCACCGGGGGAGCAGGTGGTGCTGGCCCTCAATAGCGCCGCCCTGGTCACGACCCCAACCAGCGTGGTGGCCAACGCGAGTGGCGCCTTCAGCGCCAGTTTCGTCGTGCCGAGCACGATTACCCAGGGCACGAACATTCTTACCGCTACCGGAGCAACCAGCCGTGCCGGATCCTCCGTCACCCTGCAAGCCGCTCACCTGAAGGCCACGACCTGGTACTTCGCCCACGGTGACACAACCGCGAATCACCGCACGGTAATCTCGCTCCTCAATTCGGCGCCGGGTGTGGCAAAAGTGACCCTCACTTTCCTCTACCAGGCCGCGCCCGAACGGAAGCAGTCAGTGACCGTGCCGGCTCATAGCGCCCTGAATATCGATCTGGGACTGGCGGCCGGACAGGAGCGCCACGTTTCAACCATCGTGTCAGCCGACCGCCAGATAGCGGCCCAAAGCACGATCTACTACGGAAGCGGGGACGGGAGCGCCGCCCTTGGCGCGAGCGCCCCAGCCAAGCTGTGGTATCTGGCCGAAGGTTACACTGGCGGCAGTTTTCACGAGTACCTCGACATCTTGAATCCCAGCAGTCACTACGCGAACGTCGATGTGCGGTTCCTTCCTTTCAATGGCAAACCGCCCAAGGAAGTACGCTTCTCGGTGCATCCTCGGGCCAACATCACCGTCGATGCCGGGCTGTACATGCCCGCTTCCTCCATCAGCGCCATTGTCTCCGCCGATCAGGGAATCGTGGTAGAACGGACTCTAAGGTTCGGAGCCGGGGGCCGTGGCGCGCACGATAAGATCGGGATCGCCAGCAGTTCGACCGTGTGGCTGTTCGCCCAGGGGAACACGGCCGGCGATCGGCAAACCTTCCTGACCATTCTCAACCCGAATCAGGCCGCTGCCGCCACGGTGACCGCCACTCTCTTCGACGGCCTTGGCAAGCCAATCGGGGCGCGAACAATCGTCGTGGATCCGCTTCATCGCGGGAATATCAAGGTAAACAACATTATCGGCAGCGCGGAAGTGGCCGTCGCGGTCACAAGCACGGTGCCGGTCGTGGTGGAGCGCCCGCAATATGTTGGTCCTGCCGATCTCGGACAAGCGTCCTCGGGCAGCGACATCTTTGGTCGGAACGGGGCCGGCGCATCCTGGACGTTCCCCAGTGGTGATACGTCCGGCGGCAACCAAGAGACACTCTATCTCTACAATCCGGGGCTCAAGACCGCCAATGTAACCGCCACCCTCTATACCAGTTCCGGTGCAACCTTCCAGCAAAACATGTCCCTGGCCGCGAATAGCAGGACGGTTGTTAACCTCAGCACGGTGTCCGGTCTGCCGGCTGGTCCCTTTGGCATGGTTGTACGGAGCACCAACGGGCAGCTCTTCATAGCCGAGCAGTCCACGCTCAACTCGACTACCCATCGATACACCAGTACGCAAGGTATAGCGCAATAACCTGATGGGAACGCGCGGGTGGGAGAGGAGGAAACTCCTTTTCCATCCGCGCACTAGCGTTTGCAAGGAGTACAAAATGGTGCGATCCCGCATGCAAACGGGCGGGCGTGTGCTTGCCCTGGTCCTCCTTCTTCTCTGTATTCTCCCGTTTGGCGCCACTCGGGCCGGGGCCGCGCCGGCTCCGGTTCAGCGTCGCGCGACGGTGGACCAGAGCAGGCCCGCCTCGGTGCGTCTCCATGCTCCCGCCGTGATGGTGACCACGGCGGTCACGCCGACCACCACAGCCACCCTGGCCGTCACTCCGACCGAGGTAGCGGCGGCCTCCACGGTGGCGGTAAGCGGCTCCGGCTTCGCCGCCGGCGAGACCGTCACCATCCAGATCGCCAGTACCGGCGCCGTGACCAGCACCGAGACAGTGGACCCAGGTGTCAAAGCGGATGCCGGCGGGGCCTTCAAGGTACCGGCCTTGCAGATTCCCGCCTCCCTTCCCGCCGGTACCTATCGGCTTCTGGCGGTCGGCGTGAGTAGCGCCCGGGCCGCCGAGGTAGGGCTCAAAATTACCGCGGTAAGCGCTACCCTGACCGCCGACCACGCGACCTTTTCCCCCGGAGACGCGGTTCGAGTGACCGGGGCCCATTTCGGGCCTGGTGAGCGGGTGCTCTTCAGTTTGAGCAGCGTCTCTCAATCGGTCTCAATCCCGCTTGGTCATGCTCTCGCCAATCATGCTGGGAATGTTGGCCCAGTTGCCTTGCAGATCCCATTCGGCGTCCCAGCGGGGAAGCTTCTTTTGACCGCTGTTGGCCAGACTACCAATCGGCAGGCCACGGTCAATGTGTCCGTAACAGCGGCCGCCGCTACCCTGGTCACCTCGGCCAGCAGCGTCAAGCCCGGAGAACACCTTGCCGTCTCGGGCACCCACTTTCAACCGGGCGAGACCGTTACGGTGGACCTGGTGGCCCTCTCGACCAGCGCCCGTCTGGGTACCGCTCACGTCCATGCGAACGGCGATTTCTCACTCAGCGTGGTCGTCCCCGCGAATACCCCGCAGGGAACGGTCAGTGTAGTCGCCACCGGGACAACCAGCCATCTCAGTGTCTCCCACCCGATTTCGGTCGGTGCACTGCCGGCTACCCTGAAAACCAGTGGCACGGTGAAGGCAGGCGGCACGGTGGCCGTGGCCGGGACCGGTTTCATCCCCGGCGAAGCGGTTAACTTCCAGCTCCGCGGCGGCAAGATTAGCTCGCTGGCTCTGGGTTCCGTGATCGCCGACACCGCGGGCAAGGTCACGGTGGCCCACCTGGTGATCCCATCCCTGGTGCCCGCGGGCACCTATAGCATGGTCGCATATGGGCAGACAAGCGGCCGATCGGCGACCTCTACCCTCGCGGTCCAGGCGCCGCCTGCCGCCGCTCCGATTCTTAGCGTCCTTGGCGGCGTGCCCGGACCAGGTGGTTCCTATCTTGTCAGTCCCGGTGGTCTGGCGGAAATTGCCGGCAGCAACTTCCCGGCCCACGCACGAGTGACCATCGCCTTGGTAGCGGCGGGAAAAGCCACCGCCCTTACGGTAGTGACTGCCTCGAGCACTGGCGCGCTCGGTCCCTACGGTGTGACCTTGCCCGCGAATACCGTCGCCGGAGCCTATTCACTTGAGGCACTGGTCGGCGGAAAGAAGCTCGCCGGCATCGTGCTCCATGTCGCCGCGCTCACCCCGCGTCTGTCGCTCTCAACCAATACGCTGTCGGCGGGCGCGACGGTAGGAGTCCGCGGGTTCGGGTTCGCGCCTGGAGAGCAGGTGGTAGTGGCCCTCAACAGTTCCGCTCTGGCCACCATTCCCTCCTCAATCCTGGCCAACAGCCATGGTAGCTTCTCCGCGAGCTTCGTGGTGCCCACTACGGTGTTGAATGGTACGAATCTCGTGACCGCGAGCGGCGCCAGCAGCCGAGCCAGCGCGCAGGCCGCGGCAACCGCTCATCTACCGGTATCCAGCCGCTGGTACTTTCCCCATGGAGATACGACTGGCGACCACGAGACATCAATTAGCATGTTGAATCCCAGCGACGCGCCCGCCACGGTCAAAATGACCTTCCTGTACCAGACAGGGCCGGAGCACATGTACACCCAGATCGTCCCCGCTCATCATGAGGTCAGCGTCGGCTTGCGTCTGGTGGCTGGGGTAGGTCGGCAGGTGTCGACCATTCTTGAGTCGGATCGGAGCATCAGCGCCTCCAGTACGATTAGCTATGGCGCCGCCGATACGAGCACCGCTCTGGGAGCGGCCGGTCCGGCCACTACCTGGTACCTGGCCGAGGGGTACACCAACGGCAGTTTCAGCGAATACCTGCACATCATGAACCCCAACAACGCCTTCGCCACGATCGATGTGCGCTTCCTTCCCTTCAACAATCGTCCGGCCAAAGAGACCCGGTTCGTCATGCAGCCGGATTCCAATATCCAGATCAACGCCGGCCAGTACATGCCCGGCCTGTCGATCAGCGCCATCGTGACGGCGGACCATCCCGTGGTCGTCGAACGGAGCATGCGGTTTGGCCTGGGTGGGCGAGGCGCGCACGACAAGATCGGGGTCACCTCGGCCTCCACGATCTGGCAATTCGCACATGGTGAAAGCGCGGCGAACCGCCAGACCTTCTTCACCATCCTGAACCCGAATCAAGCCGCGCCCGCTGCCGTCACCGCGACCTTCTACGACCATGCCGGGCGTCCGGTGGGCAGCAGCACGGTGATCGTCGATCCTCTGCATCGTGGGAACATCAAGCTGAACGATGTGCTCCCCTCGGCACAGGTAGCCACGGTACTGACCAGCAATGTCCCAGTCGTGGTGGAGCGTCCTTCCTATGATGGACCAGCCAATCTTGGCCAGGCGATGGCTGGGAGTGTGGTGTTTGGTCAAAACGGCGGCGGACTCTCCTGGGCTTTCCCCGGGGCGAGCACGGCGCCCGGCAACCTTTCCCAGCTCTTCCTGTTCAATCCCGGACTGAAGGCGGTTGCCGTCCACGCAACCTTCTATTCCGATCTTGGGGCGACCGTGACCCAGGATTACACCCTGGCTCCTAACAGCGATACGGTGCTTACCGTGAACAGTGTCCCTGGTTTGCCCCAGGGCCGGTACGGCGCCGTGCTCAAGAGCACCAATGGAGCAGTGTTCCTGGCCGAGCAATCGAACTGGAACGCCACCCTCCGGCAAATGGGGAGCACTCAGGGAATATCCCAGTAATCTCAACTCCTCAAATCAGAAAGGAGGTGAGAACCGTCGGTTCTCACCTCCTTTCTGATTTGAGGAGTTAGGCACAACGAGCCCAGCGGCGATGCGCGGCGCCTTCTATCGGCCGGCCTGGCTCATCCCTCGTTCGATCAGCCCATGCAGAGCCTCCACGGGTGCCGTGGCAAGGCCAATCACCCCGTCCGCCGCCCCATAGTAGAGGTAGTACAGACCTTGGCGTTCGATCAAGCCAGTGGCAAAGACCACCATCCCTACTGGTCCTTTCATTTCGTAGGGCTCGGTGGGGACAAAGATAGGTTCTGGATGGCGATAGAGCACCTTCGTCGGATCGTCACGGTCCAACAGCACCATTCCGGTGCGGTAATGGCGTCGGTTCCCCTCCGCCGTGTAGTGCGCGTTGGCATGATAGATCACCAGCCAGCCCCAGTCGGTTTCGATCGGTGCCGGTCCCGCTCCGACCCGTTCTTCCTCCCAGTCGCCCGGCAATGGCTCAAGAACCCTACGCGGCGGGGACCATGCGCGCAGGTCAGGCGAGGTGGTGAGCTGGATGGAGGGATAGACGCGCACCAGGGCATGGTAGAGGCCGCCGATTCGCCGGGGGAATAAGACGCCGTCCTTGGCCTGGGTATCGGGGAGGAGCGGGCGCTCCTCGGTCACCTGAGACGCATTCGTGGCCCGAGCCAG
>DATBTL010000013.1:0-9119 GCA_036559345.1 Chloroflexota bacterium
CCGCCCACCGCGCGGCCACCGGTTTGGAGACGACAGCACCTTCGGTCGTCCACGGTGAGTCTCCGGCGTTGAAGCGGTCGTGCATGGCATGCAGCGCTTCCACGAGATCGACTGAGAGGTCTGAGTCGGTCACGACGACAAAATCGATATCGCTGCCCCGCGGGTCGAAATCCCCCAGGGCGAGTGACCCATATACGTACATGCCGACGAAGCGGGCCCCGAGAAGAGCCGAGATGTCCGCCAGGAACTGGTCCAGCACCTCGTTCACGTCGGCGTAGGGGGTTGGTTGAGCGTGCATGTCCACTAGGGTACTCGCTCTTGACATCGTCGCGGCGCCCAAGCGATACCGATTCACCCCAACGGTCCATTGGGCAGAATCAGCGACTTGATGCTTTCCTGCCGCTCGGCCGCCGCCAACGCCGCACCCGCCTCTGGCAGGGAATACCGCCCGCTAATCATCGCGCGCCAGGGGAACCGCTCGGCGTGGCGGGCCAATACCCGCACTGAACGGTAGAGGTGGCTAAAATCGCTGCCCCAACAGCCGAGTACCCTGAGATGCGGACGGTTGATCTCCAGATGCGGATTGATCGATACTGATCCATTGTCGGTATACTGGCCCACCACCACCAGGGTCCCGGCGTCACGGGTGAAGCGGAGCCCCTCCGCCACCGCCGCCGGCGCCCCGGTCGCCTCGATGGTCACGTCGGCTCCGCGGCTTCCGGTCGCGGCGCGGACCAGGCGAAGACGTTCCTCGGGCGAGTGCTCGCCGATGTCGATGATCAGGTCCGCCCCCAGGGCCCGTGCCATTGCCAGGCGGCCGGACGGGCCGCCGATCACGATCACCTGGCCCGCACCCTGGAGCTGGGCCAGGACCACGGCGCACAACCCGACCGAGCCGGCGCCCTGTACCACCACCGTGTCACCGAAGGTGACCTCCCCGCGCTGTACGGCATGGAGGGCGGTGGGAAGCCCGCAGCCGCCGGCCATGAACACCTCGGGCGGCAACGAGGGCGGCAGCTTGATGATCTGGACCCCAGGCAGGAGAACAATCCGCTCGCTCCAGCCCCCGAGTAGCCCTTCCGCCGCCGAATAGGTGATCCCGTAGACTCGCCGCTCGGGGCAGCGGGTGGAGGCTTTGGCCACCAGGCAATACCAGCAGCGGCCACAGGTACGATGCACATCCAGGAAGGTCACTACCTCGCCCGGTAGGATCGGGTCGCCCTCGACATCACGCACCAGTCCGCGGGTTTCCCGCACCCTCCCCACACTGACGTGACCGGGGATAATCGGATACGGCACACCCGAAAGCCTGCCGTGCTGGAGATGAACATCGGTGCCGCACACCTCGGAGGCCAGGGTCTCCAGCAGGACCGAGCCGTCCTCAAGGATCGGATCGGCGAACTCCCGCGGTTCGGGCGGGCTTCCATCACCGAGCAGGACCATGGCGCGCACGCTCATAGGGGATTCTTCTTTCGCTTGCGGTCCAGCAGTGGGTTGTCACCGGCCGCTCTCCATATGCACATCCTGAAAACGTGAGCAACATTGGGCCGGCTTTCCCGGGAGCGCGAGCGTCTCGCTCGTCCCTGGCAGATGTGTATGATACCCGCGATCGTGGAGCCACGTTGATCGCGAAAGCCAGGCGTGCCCGTTCGCTGCCTCCCGTTGAAGGATGGTGGAGACGCGCTAGTCCCATGGACGACGTGGAGCCGAGACCTTGACGACCGTGGCCGCCTCGTCCTTCCCAGCCGGCCATAGGCGGCGGTTGGACCACCCGAAGGCTAGCGCGGACGCGCCGGCCTGCCCACCATGCGGGAGCAAGCCGGCGCATGCCGTGAACCGCCTCCTACCCGATCTTTTCGATCTCAAGAGAGGCGTTAACGATGGCCGATGAGCCGCCCACCCCGGTCGCCAGAGTAACCGAGCCAGTGCTCGTGTTGGCCAGGGTAATCTGAGTACCTGCCGGGAGGCTGACGATGGCCTGACCGGTGATTTGCTGCGTTCCCGATTCCCCGGAGCCATAGACCGTGCTGGGAACCTGGACGCCGGCGGCGTAGATCGCGAACTGAGCGGCCCCAGTCGATTCCGTGACGGAGAACCGGATGCTGTAGACGCCCGCGTTGTTCGCGAACACCGTGCCGGTTCCCGTGCTGTGGGTAAAGCCAGCGGTCATGGGGCCGGTTGAGTCGAAGACCGTAATGATCCCGGTCGGTACGGTTTCAGCACTGGTATTGTAGATGTAGGCATAGTCCGCGATACTCCCGGTAGCGCCCGTTGCTCCAGTGGCGCCCGTTGCACCGGTTGCACCGGTTGCACCGGTTGCGCCGGTAGGGCCAGTAACTCCCGTGGCGCCAGTTGCACCGGTGGGACCGGTGATTCCCGTTGCCCCGGTCGGGCCGATAGCGCCGGTAACCCCCGTGGGACCGGTAGCTCCGGTCGCGCCGAGCGAGCCCGTGGGACCAGTAGCTCCGGTAGCACCCGTTGCCCCGATGGCGCCGGTAGGGCCCATCGCGCCAGGAGCGCCCAGCCCGGGAAGTCCCATCGGACCTTGGCCTCCGGCCGTGCCGGCGGGACCGGCTGGGCCCTGCGCCCCAACTGGGCCGGCTGGGCCGATTGGCCCCTGTGGCCCGGCCACTCCCGCCGGTCCAAGTAGCCCTTGGGGGCCAACCGGTCCGATGGAGCCACGCAACCCCTGGGCCGCCAGGAGATCCCAATTTGAGTGCGCCATCCCCGGTTCGGTGGTCAAGTGGTCGGCCAGGGCGACATAACTCGATCCGAGGAAGGCCACCACGTCATTCTTGTTATAGAGGTCGGCGGCCAGCCATGGCCCCTTCCAGTTCAGGCCGGGTGCTCCTTCCGGGCCCGTCTGATTCCAGCGGAGCGAGACGGTGCCTTTGGCGCAGCTATTATGAGGTCCGCCAAGGCGCAGTGCCGGTTGTGGATCGGCAGGCGTGGCCTTCGTATAGCACGCAAGAATCGTGGGGTTGGCCTGAGGCGAGGCGGCGAACGCATTGCTGCCCAGGGTGAGCGCGGCCACGCCACCTACCAGGGCGACCCGGCCCAGCCGCCAGCCGGCGGCTCGCATGAGCGGTCGGGCGCGTCGGGAACGGATCCGTCGCTGGCGCCGGGTCTCGAAGGGGGCGGCGTGAGATTCCTTCTTTTCCTCAAGGATTGCGGTAGCGGTCACCGAGGGGACGAGTGACGAGCGATCAGATTCGTGCGACTTCACTGAGACGTCCTTTCAACCGGTCGGCAACGCTCGCGAGAGGTGCGAATCAAGCCAACCCGCCCATCATACGTACGGGTTCGGCCGCGTCGCAATAAGACGTTTCTCTCAGGGGAAAAAGGAATCTCACGCGTGAGCTTCGCATAATCACTCTTATGCGAAGCTCAATGCTCACGGCGATTTCCGGGGCCGAGCCACTAGCTCACTTCCCTCCAACCCGTTAGACTAAGGCGTACCGGATCGTGGGCATCTCCAGATCCGTAGGAGTGGGAACCACTCTCACGAAAGGAACAATGCCGCGGAATGCTGTCATGCAACGGTAGGAAAGCCGGAATCACCCCGCGCCTGCTGGCGCTCCTGGTCGCCGCCGTGGGCTTGCTCGATCTTGGCTCCGCGCTCACTCCAGCTCTGAGCAATCGGGTCCACCTGCTGCAAGAGTTGGTGGGGAACCAGACTATTCGCTTTAGCCATACGGCGACCGTGGTCGCCGGCCTCTGCGCCCTGATGCTGGCCCGTTCGCTGGCCCGCCGCCAGCGACGAGGCGCCAAGCTGGCGATTGCCGTTCTTCTCCTCTCGGCGGCCGCCAATCTGCTCAAGGGCCTGGATTTCGAGGAGGCCGGCTTTTGTCTCCTCGTAGCCTGGCTGCTCTGGCGGGTCCGAGCCGACTTCGTGGTCGGAGCCCTGCCGATTTCATGGCGCGCGGCCCTGGCCCGCACCGCCTGGATGGTTAGCCTGAGTCTGCTCTATGCCGAAGTGGGCGCCTTGCTTCTGCGGAGTCAGGTGGTGGTGCTGGTGACCTGGAGCGGCTCTCGACCGGTGCCCTTTCCGCTCGCCGCCTTCCTTGGCTTCTGGGTGGATTCCCCCACCGTGCGGTATATCGGCGCCCAGGGGGCCTGGTTTCAAAACTCCCTGCATGTGCTACTAATAGTGGCGATCATGTATGTGGTAGTGCGTTTGCTGCGCCCACTCATTCCGGTGCCGCCCGCATCGCAGGACGATCGCGCGCTCGCGCGAGCCCTCCTGGCCCGCCATGGCCGCGACTCCCTGTGCTACTTCCACCTGCGTCGAGGCCGTTCCTACATTTTTGACCCCAGCCGCCAGGGTTTTTGCTCCTATGAGATGCGGGGCGACGTGGCGCTCCTGGGCGGTGACCCGGTCTGCTCTCCAGAGGGTCTTCGTCCGCTGATCCGCTACAGCCTGGACGTGCTCGCCGCCAACGGGATCACCCCGTGCGTGGTTGGCGCCTCGGCCGAGGCCATGCGCGCCTACCGCGCCGAGGGGATGCGGGCCACCAAGCTTGGCGAGGAGGCGGTGATTGTCCTGGCGGACTTTGACGTCGCTTATCTGGCAAAACGGGTCCGGCGGGCCGCGCGCGCGATCGCCAATCAGGGCATCGCCATGGTTTTCGGCACCATGGCGGAGCTGGATCGCGGGTTGGTCGAGCAATGCGAGGCGGTTTCAGGCGATTGGCTGCGCACTCATGGGGGCGTCTCCCAGGGTTTCTCCATGACCAGCGGTCCCCTACCCTCCGCCAACGACCGCGACCATCAGATCGTGCTTGCGGTTATCCCCGGTCAGCCGGGACACCCGCCTCGGGTGCTGGGATTCGTCACCCTGGCGCCCGTTCCCGCCGCCCGCGCCCTCTCCCTCGATCATATGCGGCGGGTCCATGATGGGCCGAATGGCTTGACCGAGGCGATGATTATCCGGGCGGCCGAGTACTATCGCGATGCCGGATATACGGGGATCAGTCTCAACTTCGCGGCCCTGTCGGACAAGGAGTGCCCGGAGGGCGAGGGGGCCACCATCCGCGCCGCCCGCGCCGCCGTATTCGAAGGGGCCCGGTACCTGCCGCTTCGCTCGCTCTATCGCTTCAACAAAAAATTCAATCCCACCTGGTCCTGCCGATACGCTCTGTACCCGAGTACGGCCCGCCTACCGGCGGCGGTGATCGCCACCGTAGGGGCCGAGGTCGCGGCGCCCACCCTGCTACCGGGGCGATTGGGAGCAGTGCTGCGAGCCCGGTAGCCCTGGTGGCATGCCTGGGCTTCGTGTTGGTGGCGACGGACAGCGGGGCGGTCACACTCCAGGGGCGCGGGTCTCCAGGCCCGCCCGTTGGCGACAGCGGTGCTACCCAGATGACGATCCGCCGCCGAACCAAGGGGACCTGGAGACCCGCGCCCCTGAAAACCGTCCTCGACCACGAACGCAAGGGGCGCACCGCGGAATTGTGGCGGGTCGCCCCTCCTGGGAGCGCGAGCATCCTTGCTCGCTTGGTCGCTGACGCCAACGGGGCGAGCCGGGTACCCGCTTGCGGGTGTCTCGCGCTCCCAGGCGACCGTGGCGACCATGCTGGTGAGACAACGTGGATCACAAAACGTCGATGTGCCCGAACGCAAGACGCGCCCACGAACTCCCCGCCCGGTACGCTACACTGTATGGCATGGAAAGTTCGCTCGCGCAATCTATTCCCGCGCGCCGCATGAATGGCGGCGAGTTCACTGTTGCCGAAGTACGATCGCTGGCCGAAGTCGAGGAGTGGCAAACCATCGATCAGGCGGTGTGGCCGGGCGCCCGGTTCGAGACCATGCCGGTCCATGCCCTGGTGACCCACCTCCGCTACGGCGGATTGCTCTTGGCGGCCCGCGATGGAGCTGGGAGAATGATTGGCATCCTCCTGGGCTTCCCCGGTCTCAAGGACGGGAAGGTTATCCATTGTTCCCATTTACTCGGGGTGTTGCCGGAATGGCGGGGTCGCGATGTCGGGTTCCAGATGAAGTGCCGGCAGCGTGACTATGTACTGGCCCAGGATCTCGACCTGGTGGTCTGGACCTTTGATCCCCTGGAGACCCGGAACGCCCGGCTCAATATCGCCCGGCTCGGCGGGATCGTCCGTGAGTATTCCCCCAACCTCTATGGAGTGGGGCGGGATGGGCTGAATCAGGGCCTGGAGACCGATCGATTCACGATCTCCTGGCATATCCGTCATGCCAGCGTGATCGATCGGCTTGCCGGTCGCATACCCACCCCCAACCCCGCCGCCCTGCTGGCGGGCGGTGTCCCCTTGCTCACCCGGACCGTGGCGCGGGGCGGGACGAGTCCCTACCCGAGCCTGGAGGAGGTTAGATCGCGGACCGATGCGCCCCTGGTCTTGGTCGAGGTGCCCGCTGACTTCCAGGCGCTGAAAGGTGCTGACCCGGTGGCCGCGCGGACCTGGCGCGAGGGATTGCGCGACATTTTTCCCTCCCTATTCGCCCAGGGATACGCGGTGATCCAGGCGCTGCGCGCCCCCGATGATGCCCTATTCGCTCGCTGCTACTATCTCGTCGGTCCGGCGGACCAGTATCTAGCCGGCCATCTAGCCTGGGAACGTTATGTCGCGTAGGCGACGCTCTGAAGGAGATAAACACGGATGCGTATCGAGGAACTGGAACTCTTTCATCTGGCCATGCCCCTGGTCAACCCCTTTACGACCAGCTTCGGCACTGAATCTACCCGCCCGTGTATCATCGTCCGCCTGGCCGGTGAAGGGGCCGAGGGCTGGGGCGAATGCGTGGCGGGCGACGGCCCCTGGTATTCCTATGAGACGGTGGGGACCGCCTGGCAGGTGATCACGGACTACGTGAGCCCGGCCATTCTGGGCCAGGAGGTGGCCGGGGCCGAGGATCTCTGGAAACGGTTGGCCAGGATCCGCGGGCACCGGATGGCCATCGCGGCCGTGGAGCAGGCCCTATGGGATGCCACCGCCCGCGCCGCCGGGAAACCGCTGAGCGCGCTGCTCGGCGGCACTCGCTCCGAGACTCCCAGTGGGGTGAGCCTGGGGATCCAGGCCAGTCCAGAGAAGCTGGTGGAGGTGGCGCGGCGCCATATTGACCAGGGGTATCAGCGGATCAAGCTCAAGATCGCGCCGGGCCGCGATATCCCGTTCGTGGCCGCCGTACGGGAACAGTTTCCCGACATTCTCCTCAGCGTCGACGCCAACTCCGCCTATACCCTGGCCGATACGGCCCACCTGCGGCAGTTGGATGCCTTCAACCTGCTGATGATCGAGCAGCCGCTGGCCGACGACGATATCGTGGACCATGCCACGCTGCAACGGGAGTTGAAGTCGGCGATCTGTCTCGACGAGGCGATTCGCACCCCCGATGATGCCCGCCATGCCCTGGCCTTGGGGAGCTGCCGGATCATCAACATCAAGCCGGGCCGGGTGGGCGGACTGCTGCGGAGCAAGCAAATCCATGACATTTGCCAGGCAGCCGACGTGCCGGTATGGTGCGGCGGCATGCTGGAAACCAACATAGGGCGGGCCACCAATATTCAGCTCGCCAGTCTTCCGAACTTCAGGCTGCCCAGTGACATTTCGGCCAGCGCCCGGTATTTCCATGAGGACATTGCCGGTCCCAGCTTTGTCCTGAGCGAGCGCGGCACCATGGAGGTGCGCCGGCAGCCGGGGATTGGGGTGGAGGTCGACAAGCAGGCGCTGGAGCGGGTCACCACCCGCCGATCCCTGCTGACCGGGTCGCCCGCCTGACAGTGGAAAAGGATGAAGCCGGCGCCGGGGAGAGATCTCCCGCGCCGCCGGCTTCGGGGGCTTCCAGTCAGCGAACGGTAGGGCCCGAGACGGGTTTCGTCTGCCGGTGGAGATGCGACGGCTGGTGATTAAGCAGCGCCGCGCTCGGAACCTGAATGTAGGTTTCCGAGTTTGATTGGCCGGGCAGGGTAGTGGGCGTACCCACGTAGACCAAGCGTCCGCTATGCGTTTCGCGATAGACGCCCGCCTGAGCCACCATGCCCCCGCGGAGGGAAGTAGGATGCATCACACACCTCCTCGTGTGTTCGCTTGGGGCCTGCAACAGCGCGGGCCCGTTCCTTGCCCCACACCCGTGTGTGGTGTACCCAGTGTACGAGTAACCAGCTTACCTGTCCATGGCCTCTTTTCGCCCTATACTACTAAGTGACATCTTTGCCCCGTGAAGAGTCTTGCCCGTAGTCGTAGAGGAAGGGATGTCACCATGAGCACGAATATTCCAGGATCCCGAGCCTGGCGCCGGTTGCTGTTGGCCCTCTGGGTGGGCGGGTTGACCACCATCGATCTGGTGGAAACGCCGACCCGTTTCGCCACCAAGGAAGTTGAGCGAAATCAGATCATCGCGATCGGCCGCCGGGTCTTCGCCGCGCTCAACCGGATGGAGGTGGTTCTCGGCGCCCTGATGCTCCCTTTCCTGATCCGGAAAGATGGACAGGCGACGCGGATGAAAGTGCTGCCGATGTGGGCTACCGCGCTCTGGCAGTTCGCGGTTCTGCAGCCCAGGATGCGCCGGGCCGGAGAGGGTCTGGACTATGCGGGGAGCGACCGATCCGATCCTCGGCATGGCCAGCATCGCCGGCTTCACCTGGCGTACGTGGCGCTCGACGGGCTGAAGCTGGTGCTTGGGGTCTGGGCTATTCTCACCGATGGTGAATGACGTTCCCGGCCCTCAGGCGAACCCACCGGTCGCCCTGACCCTCGCCGAGGCCCTGGCCGATCTCCCGGCGCCCGCGAAGGCGCTCAAGCCGCTGACTCCCTCCTATCTGGACCCAGAGGAGTGGCGGCCGGCGGGCGCCCGCGTCCCGCCTGGCTGGGCCCACCTCCGCGCCGAGGCGCTGGCCCGTGATGCCGGCTGCGTCTACTGCGAGCACCTGCCGCCGCCGGGCAGCCGGGCTCCCCTGGAAGTGCATCATATCCGCGGCCACCGGGTGAACGACCTTGCCGCCCTCGAATCGGTGTGCGTCCTCTGCCACCGCGTCCTCCATGCCGGACGGAGCGCCGCCGTCTTCGGTAGTCTGGCCCTCTTCCGCCGGGCCGCCGTGGACCAGAACACGATCATCCGTCTGTCGTGGCATCTCCGCCAAACCC
>DATBTL010000014.1:0-7679 GCA_036559345.1 Chloroflexota bacterium
TGAGGGGTCAACACGACGTTCTCCAGAGTTGAGAAGCGGGGATTATGGGGCGGCTCGGGATCGCGCACGTCCAGACCGGCCCCGCCCAACCTCCCGGATTGCAGGGCATCGAACAGAGCGTCCTCGTCGACCAGTCCCCCACGGGCGGTGTTAATCAAAAAGGCGCCCGGCTTCATCCGCGCCAACCGTTCGGCGTTGATCAGGTGGTGGGTCTGGGGCGTTAAGGGGATGTGCAAGGAGATGAAGTCACTCTGGGCCAGCAGATCGTCAAGGGCCACCAGCTCGATACCGTGGCGGGCCACGAAGTCCATGTCGGGCCGCGGTTCGTGGGCCAGGATCCGCATGTCGAAGCCGCGTGCTCGTTGGGCCGTCAATTGGCCGATCCGCCCCAGACCGACGAGCCCGAGCGTTTTCCCGGTCACGTCCAGGCCGTAGAATTGCCGCCACTCACCACGCCGGATCGCCCGGTCATCCTGGCCGATATGATGGGCCAGATTGAGAATGAGGCCCATGGTGTGGTCGGCCACCGCCCATTCCAGGGCGCCGGGCGTGGTGGTGATGCAGACGCCCTGGCGGGTAGCCGCCTCGATGTCTATCGAATCAAAGCCGACTCCCAACCGAGCGACCACGCAGAGGTCGGGGAGGGCGGCGAACACCTCGTCGGTGTAGTGGTGGCCGGCGGCCAGCACCGCGAAACAGCCTTGAAGCCGCTGAATCAACTCGGCGACGGGACTGTCGCGGGGAAATGATTGGAAGCGCAACTCCAGGCCGGCATCCTCCAGGAGGCCGATCCCGCCGCCCTCTCCGGGCCGCGCCAGGCTATCGGTGACCAATACGGTGGGCATGACTGCTCCTTGGCGTATTTCCTCAATTCCATCACGTTCGCGATTTCACGATATGCCGTAGAGTACCGAGAACGAGTATAGCAGCCAAAAGGACGAAAACAGGGCGGCGGCGCGTCTTTACCCCGCCCTTCGGGCTATGGTATGATGCCACTGACTGATGCGCTATCTCAATAGATGGGACGACGACAGTGTCGGTTGCGGGCGATACGCGGGATGTACCCAGTGGAACCCTTGAGCGCGGCCTTGCCATTTTGGAGTTTTTCGCGGCGCGCGGCGAGGCGCCGGCCCCCGCTGTCGCCGATGCCCTGGGGGTGAGCCGGAGCGCCACCTATCGTATCCTTGATACGCTCCGGGATAAAGGCTTCCTGGAGTTGAACCCGGTCAGCCAACGACTCCGGCTGGGGATCAAGGTCGTGGAGCTTGGCATGGCGGCGCTGGTTGGGGTCGATGTAAGCCGGTTAGCGCCCCCGTATCTTCGGCGCCTCGCGGAGCTTACCGCGGAGACGGCGCTGCTTGCCGTGATGGATAGTGACTCCATGGTCTACCTCCATCAGGAATTAGGGCCGCGGGCCGTCAAGTTGACCGGGACACCCGGTAGCCGGCACCCTCTGCATTGCACCTCGCTGGGGAAGGCTTTCATGTCGGCGATCCCCGACGATGAGCGCCACGCGCTGATCGACCGCCTTGATTTGCGTCGATTTACCGACACCACGATTACCGATCGAGCGGTGCTCGATGCCGAACTGATCCGAACCCGAGAACGCGGCTACGCCATTGACAATGCCGAGGGCGAAGAAGGGGTTGCCTGTTTCGGCGCTCCTGTCTTCGATCATCGTGGCGTGCCGGTCGCGGCAATCAGCGTATCCGGTCCCGCCGAGCGTATTACCCCGAACGGGGAGCGGATCGGCAAGCTCGTGGCAGGCACGGCGGCGGATCTCTCACGCCGTCTTGGCTACAGCATCGTCACAGGAAGCGACAAGGGAGCAATGCCAGCCTGAATCGCTTGTCGCGGCCATTTTTCCCGGACGGCGTCCGCGGGCCGGGTACATGAAGGAAGGAGCCATGGATCATGGAGCACCGCGAACTGGGTGAACGTGGGCCGGAGATCTCGATTCTCGGGTGCGGCACCTGGGCCATGGGGAGCGGCACCTGGCCCAATAGCTGGGGTCCGCATGACGACCAGGAATCCATCGACGCGATTCACGCCGTGTTGGACAGCGAGATCACCTGGATTGATACCGCGCCCGCCTACGGGATGGGCCACGCCGAGGAGATCGTGGGCCGGGCGCTGGGGGCCAGGCGCAAGGATGTGTTCCTCGCGACCAAATTCGGCCTGCTCTGGGATGCACAGGGCAATACTACCACCCATGGCGTCTACAAGAAGATCATGAAGGAAGCCGAGGATAGCCTTCGGCGGCTGAACACGGACTACATTGACCTCTACCAGCATCACTGGCCCGACATCGACGACCACGCGCCGGTGGAGGAGACCATCCGGGCCCAGGAAGATCTGGTCAAGGCCGGCAAGGTACGGTATATCGGGGTGTCGAACTACCAACTGCCTCTGCTCAGGCAGGCTATTGCCGCCGGTCATCTGACCTCGGTGCAACCACGGTACAACATCCTGGACCGCTCGGCGGAAGCGGAGATCCTGCCATTCTGCCGCGAGCATGGAATCGGGGTGGTGGTCTATAGTCCCCTCGAGCACGGTTTGCTCACCGGCACCATTACCGCGTCGACCACCCTGAGCGACACCGATTGGCGGTCCCGCGATTTTCGCTTCAAGGGTGAAGGTCTGCGGCGCAACCTGGCCGTCGTGAATCGGCTGCGCCCGATCGCCGCTCGCCTACATTGCACCATGGCCGAACTTTCCCTGGCCTGGGTGCTGGCGAACCCCGTGATCACGGCGGCTATTGTCGGAGTGGAACGGAAGGAGGACATCAATCGGTCACTACCGGCGGCGTCCCTGAAGCTTGACCCCGCTACCCTTGCCGAAATCGACGCGGCCTCGGCGATCCGCCTTGTCTCATAGGAACCGCCAAGCCCTTGTGGACCGAGATGGGAATGACCAAGCTCGGCCACTGGGAGCGTGATGCCGGCCTGGGTGGCCCTCCGGTTCCGGGCGCCGGGTCATCAAAGGTTCACTCTTGGTGCGTTAGCATGTGAATACCTCGGGAAAGCATCGGGAATATCCTCAGGTGCTTCGTAGTTAGTTTACAGACTGAATGAAACCGTAGTACAGTAGGTGCAGCAAAAGGCAGGGCCGTGTAACGGCACGGGAAGGAGGTGTTGGTACTCCCATCTGGTCGCACTAGTCTCGTAATTCGTCCCTATCTCTTCTCATGGCGATGACGCTGTATGGGCCGGCGTGAATCAGCCGGCAAGGTAAGGAGAGCACCCGTGGCCGACGAGAGAATCCAGGATCAACTGGCGCAGGCGGAGCACGTGAGCATCGAGGTCAGCCGGCGCAAAGCGCTGGGTCTGGCAGCCAAGCTCGGCATCGGCGGAGCCGTGGTGGCCGCTGGTCTGGGCAGCGAGTTTGGGGGCGACTTGCCAGCGGCCCTGGCCGCGTCGGGCTTACCCACGAAGAAATATAAGTTCGTCTTCGTCAATCACGTGACCACCAACCCCTTCTTCACTCCCACCCAATACGGCATCCAGGATGCTTGCGCCTGGATGGGTTGCAACTATCAGTGGACAGGCTCGCAGAACAGCGTTGTCTCCGAGATGGTAAGCGCCATGCAGACCGCCATCGCGGCCAAAGCCGACGGGATCGCCGTATGCCTGGTAGACGCCAAGGCATTTAACAAGCCGACCCAGGATGCGCTCAGCGTAGGCATCCCCGTCATCGGCTACAATGCCGATACCCCCGGGAATGCGCGTCTCTCCTATGTAGGCCAGAGCCTGTACCAGTCCGGCTATAACATTGCCAACAAATGGCTGAAAATGGTGAAGAAGGGCAGTCATGTGATGCTCTCGATCGCCACCCCTGGTTCCCTGAATCTACAGCCGCGCCTCGATGGCTACAAGCAGGCGATCAAGGACGCCGGCAACCCCGTCACCTATGACGTGGTTGCCTCGGGAGTGCAGCCGGAGCAAGAACTGTCGGCCATCGAGAGCTACTATCTCAGCCATAAGACAGTTGCCGGCCTTTTCGGCACCGGCGCCACCGATAGCCTGGCCTGCGGGAAGGTCTCCAAGAAGTATGGCCTGGCGGCGAAGGGCGTAATCTCCGCGGGCTATGATCTGCTGCCGGACACTCTGGCCCTGATCGCCAGCGGCGATATGACTTTCACCACCGATCAGCAGCCCTATCTACAAGGATTCCTCCCCACCCTGCAACTCTACATGTACAAGCTGTCGGGCGGCGCGGTCTCTCCCGCCAATACCGACACCAGCCTGGCCTACGTCACCAAGTCCAACGTCAACATCTATGTCGGCACCAAGAGCCGCTTCGAGGGCAGCACGACCGCCGAGCCTCGCTAAGCGGGCTTGGCGCCTGCCGGCGCGACCTGACCGGAAAGGCCCAGGTCGCGCCGGCCACCGGTCGCGGCGTCAGCGCGGATTCGCCCGGTAGTTCAAGGGATACACGGGGTCTTTGGGGTGTTGCCTGAAGATCGTGCCGATATGTATCCGGCTCCAATGGCTGAGTGGAGAAGAAGCGAAGATGGCTCAAGCAAGCACATCGGATGGTAAGCGGGGAGTTCCCGTGGTAACCACCACGGGTATGCTCGGGAGCCTGCTGATCTTTCTGTCCCGTTATCGCGAGGCCAGCATCGCGGCTGTTGCTATTCTACTCGCTGCCTATTTTCAGTTCCGTAACACGACCTTTCTCAGTAGCGCCGAGATGAGCGTGGTGTTGCGCGACACCGGCCGGATCGGGCTGATCGCCGCGGCGGAGGTGTTCGTGATGATCACGGGCGAGATCGACCTCTCCGTCGGCAGCACCTTCGCCCTGATACCCTATCTGATGATCACGATGACCAATGACTGGGGACTGCCCCTGTTCATCACCGCTTTGATCGGCATCCTGATCGGAATAGCGATCGGCTTCATCAATGGGGTGATCACGGTAAAGCTGCGTGTTCCATCGCTGATCACCACTCTGGGCACGCTGTTCCTGCTCGGCGGCATCGCTATTACCATCGCCAACAGCCAGCCCATTCAGACGCCGATGCAGGAACCATTTAACCGGATTTTCGGCGAGAATCTCTATGGACCGCTCGATTCGTTCTGGTCCTGGGTGGCGATTACCGGGTATACGCCCTTCCTCTGGGCGCTGGGGGTCGTACTGGTGCTGACGCTGGTGCTGCTGAAAACGCGCTTCGGTCTGCATACCGTCTCCACGGGCAGCAACTTGCTGGGGGCGCGCGAAATCGGGGTGCGCACGGATCAGATCAAGATCGCCAACTTTATGCTCGCGAGTGGTTTAGCGGCATTGGCTGGGATCATCAACGCCGTGCAATATGGATCGGCCGATCCAATCGCTGGCGGACCCTCTTTGACCTTGCAGGCAATCGCGGCAGCCGTTATCGGCGGCACGTCGCTCTTTGGCGGCTCCGGCACGGCGATCGGCGCGCTGATCGGGGCCTTCGTGGTGGCCTCGTTGAATAACGGCTTGGTGCTGCTCGGCGCCCAAGCCACGCAGTCCGACATGTATCTCGGGGCGGCGATCGTCGGAGCGATGATCCTCAACGTGCGTGTGAACGCCATGCGTTTGCGGAGGAGGCGCTGATGGTCGAGACAGCTCCGATCATTTTACAGGCCGAGCATATCAGCAAACGTTTTGGCGCCGTCACCGCCCTGGTTGACGTGAGTCTGTATCTGCGACGGGGTGAAGTGCTGGGTCTGGTTGGCGACAACGGCGCCGGCAAGTCCACCCTGATCAAGACTATCTGCGGCTTTCACAAGCCCGACAGCGGCACGCTCACCTTTCAGGGCAGACCCTTGAATCTCAACTCCCCTATCGAGGCGCGCGCCCTGGGCATCCAGACTGTCTATCAGGATCTGGCCCTGGTCAACGACCTGACCGTCTACCACAATATGTTCCTGGGACGCGAGGTGCGCAAACGGGTGCTGGGCCTGCCGCTGCTGGATAATCAGGATATGCGCCGGCAGACCCAGTCCTACCTGGAGACCCTGGGCATCCGCATCCCCAGCGTGGACAGCACCGTGGCCATGCTCTCCGGCGGACAACGCCAGTCTATCGCGGTAGCGCGTTCCATCTATTCCAACCCCACATTGCTGATTATGGACGAGCCGTTGGCCGCCCTGGGGGTGCGAGAGGGCCGCCATGTGCTTAACCTGGTACAAGAACTCAAACGGCGTGGCGATGTCTCAATTATCATCATCGCTCACAACTACGCCCAGATCTTCGAGATCTCCGACCGGATCAATTTCCTGAGCGGTGGGACAATCACCTACGATAAGCCGACCAAGGACACCACGGTGACCGAGTTGATCGATCTAGTGACCTCCGGCTATAAGCTGGACCAACCGGCGACCGCGGAGAGATCGCTGTGAGGGCCCGCATCACTCAAGCTGGAAGGGCGGCCGGCCCCACGGGGCCTTGCCGTTGATGGCCGCCCGCCGTCACGGGCAGGGGACCACCACGGGAGCGGAGTGGGCGCTCAAGACCGGCCAGAGGGCCGACCTGTCCAGCTTGGCGAACAGCCGCGGGCACGTTGACATGCTCCCCTCTAGTGTGCTATGAACTAGCGAAGACTGAGGGTTTACTCTTCCTCCGGAGGTCAAATAAGTTCCGAATCCCGTACGGCGCTCCCTCGCCGTGTTCAGTCTCGCGTCGGCGGAGGGCCATGCGATTCCCTGTATGGGGAAAGGTGGTTGGCTGTGGAGAACGACACGCTGGATCAGACACTGGAGTTTGGCCAGAAGGAGTTAGAGGTTAGCAGGCGAACCGCGCTGCGAACCGCCGCCAAACTGGGACTTGGCAGCGCGGCTATGTTGACCGCGCTCAAGGCTGGCCACATGGAGGACGCACTGGCGGCCGGGCGCAGCGAGGACTTGCCGAAAAAGGGCTTTCATTTTGTCTTCGTCAACCACGTCACGACCAATGCATTCTTCACCCCCTGCCAGTCCGGCGCCGCCGATGCCTGCAAACTGCTGGGATGCACCTTCCAGTGGACAGGCTCGGCGAACTCGATCGTTTCCGAGATGACCAAGGCCATGCAGGTGGCTATTGCCGGTAAGGCGGACGGCATCGCCGTCTGCATTATCGACAAGAAGGCCTTCGACGCACCGACCAATGCCGCCTTCGCCGCTGGCATTCCGGTGATCGCCTACAACGCTGACGGCTCGCCGACAAACACGCGCCTTGCCTACATTGGCCAGGATCTCCTCCTGTCCGGCGTGGGCATGGGGCAGCATATCGCCGCCCTGGTCGGCAGCGGCAAAGTTGCTCTCTTTATCGCCACCCCGGGCTCGCTGAACATCCAGCCACGTATCGACGGCGCGCGCTCCGTGCTCGCCAAGACCTCGGGCATCAGCTTGTACCCCGATATTGCCACCGGCCCGCTCCAGCCGGCGGAAGCTACCGCTGTTGAGGCATGGTGGACGGGTCACCAGGACGTCAAGGGGATGTTCGCGGTCGACCAGGGGACCACACAGGGCATCGTTCAGACCATAGTAAAGCACGGTCTGCGGGCCAAGGGCGTAAAGTGCGGTGGATACGACCTGCCGCCGGCACTCGTCCAAGCCGTCAATAACGGAACGTGCGACTTCACGATCGATCAGCAGCCATACCTACAGGGCTTCTATCCCGTGATCCAGCTCTACCTCTATAAGCTTTCCGGTGGATTGGTCGGCGCCGAGAAT
>DATBTL010000015.1:0-2043 GCA_036559345.1 Chloroflexota bacterium
GCTCCAGAATCCGCCAGATCTCGTCAATCCAGGCTTCGTGTTCCGGTTTCATCAACACGGAACGCAGACAGGTGATCGTGTCGCGATCCCTTTCCATGCCGGCCGCCTCAAGGTCGAAGAACTTTACCGGCAACTCCGCCAGAGCCACGTGGAGATGGCGGCGCGCCGACTCCTCGAAGATCCGCCGCGCCAGTTCCGAGGCGTCACTCACCCGCGCGGCCCTCGGGGCCCAGACCACGATATCCAGTTCGGGCGGAAACGCGGCCATGAGCCGCTGGTCCGCCCGAATCTTCTCGTAGAGCGCCAGGGCCGCCGCCCGCCCCTGACTTAGCCCTTGGGCGAACTCACCGCCTCGCACCAGCGGCAGCAGCCGCTGGGTCGCCCATAAGGCAACCGCGGCGGCGCCGGGCCGCGAACACTCCAAACTGATCTCCCCCAGGTGCAACTCGCTTGAACTAAAGTACGTGTAGGGCGAGTCGTGCTGGTAGAACCGTCCCACCTCGGGGTCGCGGAAGAGGACGCAGCCGCATCCATACGGCTGGAGACCATGCTTGTGGGGGTCGATCACCAGGGAATCGACCTCACCCAAGCGGTCATAGGCGCGGCGAGTCTCGGCGGTCAGGTTGTCCGCCAGGCCAAAGTAGCCACCGTACGCCGTGTCGGCATGCAAGCGGAAGTCATAGCGATCCCGGAGCGCCAGTAGGTCCGGCAGCGGATCTACCGAGCCGGTGGCCGTGGTCCCGATTGTCGCCACCACGATACCGACCTCGCCACGCTCCAGGCAGGCGCGCAGGGCCTCAACATCCATCCGTCCCCGCTGGTCGCAGGGGACCGACTCGAAGCGCATCCCCAGGACGCCGCTGATCCGCCCATGCGTGTAGTGGGCCTGCTCCGAGGCGACGATCCTGGCCCCTGGGCGCAGCCGGCTCGCCACCCAAAGCGCCTCCAGATTGGCCATGGTGCCGCCCCCGCACAGGTGGCCAAGATGAGTGTCCCAGCCGAACATCCGCGCCAGATCGGCCACCGCCTCCTTCTCCATCCGCGAGCTAGCCCGTCCCCCATCCAGGGCGTGGTTATTCGGATTGATCCAGAGCGCCAGGGCGTAGGCCATCCGCGCCACCGGATGGGGCGGCTTGAGCATCTGCCCGGCGTAGAGCGGGTGGAAATAGGGGTAATTGTCTTGCAGGCGATCGGCCGCCTCGAACAGCACCCGTTCCATTGCCGCTTCGTCCCGCGGGACCGGGGCGGTCGGCGGCAGGCCAGAAAACCCGCCTTCCAGCCGTTCGAGGGCGGCACGGAGGAGGGCGAGCGAGCCCGTCTCCAGTTGGGATGAAGAAGATGTGTCTATCGGCGTATCCTTATCTCTACCTGGCATCCCAATCGGCGGTTGGTGAAGACTGCTCAGCTTTATCACTGAAAAGCAATGCCATCGCGTCCACGCCCTTTCGCTAATTCCGGACGCTGTCGGCATACCGGCCACGAACTACCAGCTTCAGGGGCGGATCACCCGCAACTCGCGCTGCCGATTGCTGAGCCAGCGGACCCCGCTCTCCTCCAGCACCACGTTCTCCTCGATCGAGACGTAGCCGTGGCCGGGCTCCGGGCAGGGGACGGCGAACTCCAGGGCAAGGACGTTTCCCACCTCCACCAAGAGCTCTGGCGTTTTGCCGTACCGCTCCCAGCGGGGGCCGAGCGTGCCCCCGCCATCGTGCGCCTGCCGCCCCACATGATGGCCGAAGGCGAATGGCGGCGCCGCGTAGCCGGCGGCGGTCAGGTGCCCGCGCGCCGCCTCATCCACCTTATAGTGCGCGACTCCAGGGCGGAGCGCCGCCGCCCCCGCTTCCAGTGCTCCCCGCACCGTCTCGAAGCAGTCCCGCACCGCCGGTGGAGGCGCCGCCTCACCGGGCTTGGCGATGTAGAAGGTACGCTGCAGATCGGAACAATAGCCGTCCAGCTTCACTCCCAGATCCACGAAGATCAGATGGCCCGGCTCGGCGGCGATGTCGCTCGGCCCCGCGTGGCCGTAGGCGGTATCCGGTCCTA
>DATBTL010000016.1:0-8820 GCA_036559345.1 Chloroflexota bacterium
CGAGGAAGCCAGCGGACGGAGACGGCGGGCCTGGCGACCCGCGCCCCTAAAGCCCTCATCATTGCCCACAAATCGCGCCCTGACACCGCATTTTGGTAGTGGTACCCGGTGCCCCTACCCGGTTGCTTCTCTTGAGAAAAATGTGGGTAATGATGAGCCCTAAAGCCAGGTAGCTCCATGCGTCTCCTCTGCCTTACGATCGTACACTGCCGAGAAAGGGACACAGCATGAAGTCGGCGCCGAATCCCGACCCGGACACGGTGGTCGAGGTCGCCCACGGCGGCTGGGATCCGCGTCTCCGCCTGTTCCGAGCCGCCGAGGAAGTGGACACCACCGTCCTGATCACCCAGCGTTACGTCGTGCTGCTCGACACGATGTGTACGCCCGCGCAGGCGCTCGCGATCATGACAGCGATTGCCAACGAGTTGCCGGGGCGCCAATTGCTGGTAATCAACTCGCACGCCGACTACGATCACTGCTGGGGCAATGCCGTCTTCGCCAGCCCCGGCGGCCCCTATCCGGCTCCGATCATCGGTACTCGGCTGGCCTACGAGCGCCTGATCGGTCCGGACTGCGCGGCGTCCCTGGCCAAACGGCAAACCGAGGATCCGCGTTTCGCGCCGGTGCGGCTAGTGCCCCCCACGATCAGCTTCGAGGGAGAACTACGAATCGACTGCGGCGACCTGACTCCGCACCTGATCCCCGCGCCCGGCCACAGCCCCGACCAGATCGTGGTCTGGATCCCGGAGTGGCGTCTGTTGCTGGCCACCGACGCGGCGGAGCACCCGATCCCCTACGTGAGCGACCCGGCGACCGTCGCGCAACTCCGGCGGACCCTGCACGATCTGGTGGGCCTGCGCCCAGCCCTGGTCATCCCCTGTCATGGCGGCCCCAGCACCCCCGATCTGCTTCATCGCAACCTCGCCTACTTCGATACCCTGGAGGAGCGGGTCCGCGCCGCCCTGGCGGCGGGCCGCGTCACCGCCGAGATGGCGGACCGCCCCGATCTGCCGGAGTTGGTCAGGATGCCGGTCGCGGAGATGGCCCGGATCGCCGGCATTGAACCGGCGGCGGTGAGCGACTTCTACCGCCAGTCCCACCTGCTGGCGGTACGTGCGCTGGTTCTCCAATGTAGTACTGGAGTGTGATACGACATGAGCCTGGGTTGGCGAGTTCTGGACCCACGACATTCCCGCCCCTTGAGACGAAGGGCGGCCACCCGCGAGGAGCGCGTGGTGCATAACTGACCGGCGTGCGAGGTACGTTCAGCCAGTGACCAGAGGAGAACTCAATGCCGATCACCACGCGATGGCACAAGATCGATGGGATGGACGCCCTTGACATTGAGGGAGCGGGTATTGGCTGGACGCTCCTCCCCTCGCTTGGCGCGAAGGTCATTTCACTGCGCAGCGAGCTCCTCGGGCAAGAGTTGCTGTGGCGGACGCCGGGACGGTGCTTTCGTCGCCAATCACTGGACGCGGACTTCGAGTCCGCCGATCTCAGCGGCTGGGATGAGTGTTTCCCCTCAATCGGGCCGGGCCTGTATCCAGAGTATCCGTGGCGAGGCGCGCTTCTGGCCGATCATGGAGAACTCTGGACCGCGGCATGGGAGTGCCAGGTGTCGCCGGAACAGGTCAGTCTCGTAACCCATGGCGTGCGCTTCCCCTATCGATTCGAGAAGATGCTTGAGCCGGCAGGACTCGGTATCTGGCGACTGCGCTACATCCTGACGAATCTCACCGACCATGCATTGCGGTATGTGTGGGCATCCCATCCGCTCTTCGCGGCGCGCCCGGGCATGCGGATCCTCCTGCCCGATCCCGGTCGCCTGAGCGTGGCGTTCTCCGAGCAGGGTGACCTGGGACCGTTCCTGATGGAGCATGCATGGCCACACACGACGTCAGCGCGGGGCGAGCCGATCGATCTCTCTACCGTGCCGGCCGCGCCGCGCGCGGATAAACTGTTCACGAGCCGCGGCGTGGTGGATTGGTGCGCGCTCCACGATCCCGCGACTGGTATGTATGTCGGCTTCGCCTTCGATCCAGCATTGGTGACTCACATGGGTATCTGGCGCAATAGCGGCGCATGGCCGCCAACCGGGCCCGCGTTTCACGTTGCCCTGGAACCTGGGCGTGGAAAACCTGACTGGCTGGAAACAGCAGTGCTCAGCGGCGATGCATGCATCTTGTCGCCGCGGGAGCGACAGGAGTGGACCGTTCTGCTGTGTGTTGGTAGGTCGCATACCTTTGCCGGTCTCACCCGTGAGGGGACGATCATCGAGCGGGACGAACCACGATCGTGAGCTGCTTTGCCGGTTTCGTCGACTGGGGGAAATGGTGGGGATGAGCGTGGGAGCCGCGCGCGAGTCGGCGGTTGACTGGGTTCTGCGGCATGTCAGCCGGCAGGATGGGTTTCGCGGCGCCTATTTCAGCGGCTCGACCGTTGGGGTGCCCCCCGAGGCGGAGCTGCCGACCGGCTCCGATGTCGATGTCGTGGTGGTGACCGCGGCCGCCGAGCCGCCGCCGCCAAGACCCCTTTCTTCTTCAGTTCCGATATCACGCCCGAGGCGCGGCCGATCACCATGGACGGGAGCCGGGAGCTGATCCGGGCCGGGCACCACCGCGAGGCGGTCTTCTGGATCGTCGCCACCTTCGCGCGCTGCCACAAGATTCTGGCCGTGGATGCCCCGCGGGACGCGCAACGCGCCCTCGCCCCCGCATTCGACGCGCTCCTTGCCGATCTCGGGATCACCTCGACCGACGACCTGCTCACCCGCGCCAGATCGGTTCTCGACTTCCTGCCGGCGCTTTGGGCGCCCGTTGAGGCAATCCTGGCGGCCAACCCGGCGATTAGGGACGAAGAACCTCGTCATCCACGACCGCGAACCAGTATATAGTTCTACTTGACCTAGTCCAAATAGGACTACATACTGGCTCCATGAACGAGTCGACTCCGCGTCCGACCCTCCGGTCGATCATCCGTGCCCAGATCGCTGGTTCGGTCAGGAGAGATTCGCGTCCACGCGCGGGCCCAGCGTGTCGATCATCCGGTGCAACTGTTGATGGACCCCCGCGCCCATCACCTCATCCTCGAAGCGGTCGAAGGAGGACAGGGCCGCGGCCAATACGCCCGGTGACCCAATCTCGTCCACATGCGCCAGGAGTTGCTCGTTCTCATACTCAATATGCCGGCGTAGATACGGCGTGTAGGCGCGCGCCGCCGCGACCAGCGGGCCGGCGGCATCCATGCCACGCACGGCATAGCCGGCCACCGCCGCGGCAAAAGCGTCGGCCAGTTCCACACCCTGCCCGTGCTCTTTCTCCAACCGTGCGATCACCGAGTCCGTGGCCGTGGACTTGTGCCGCAGCAGAGGGAACAAGATCTGTTCCTCCTTGCCATGATGGCATTGGCCCACGAAGAGGGTGAAGAATTTGAGCATATCGCGGAAGATCCCAGGATCGATCGGCCGGCCCAGGGCCACGGCGTCGGTAACCTGATCAAGATAGCCAAGCACCATGCCAATCGCCGTATGTTCGTCGCGTAGGACGGCGCTCACGGATTGGGTTTCAGCGCTCATTGATCTACTCCTTTCGCCGTTGACGGGATGTTATCCCCACAATTCGCTACGAGCCGCATCACTCATCAAGCTGGGATCCCACCGAGGGAACCAGACCACGTTGATGTGCGCTTCCCTCACGCCCGGCAGCAGCCCCACCGCCGTTCGCGCGCCGTCGGTGATCGCCTCGTGCATGGGACAGCCCGGCGTGGTCATGGTCATCGTAACCTCGACCACGCTATCCTTGACCGCCACGCCGTAGACCAGCCCCAGATCCACGACGTTGACCCCCAACTCGGGATCATATACTTCGTAGAGGGCAGCATAGACCTGCTCCTCGGTCACTGTCGCGAGAGAGGGCTCGCTCATGGCCCTACTCCGCCGCTCGCCGGAAACGCACATGCCATTCGTCCGGCCCGATCTGGGTGGCGGCATGCGCGAACCCTTGCCGCCCGAGCACGGTGTAGAGCGGAGTTGGCTCGAAGGTGTTGATCACGAGCAGTTCCTCGTCCGCGCCCAAGCCCTTGACCGCGGCCATGATCCGATCGAAAGGTTCCTTGTGCCGGCGCTGATCCTCGCGGACGTCCACCGTCACGGTGGCGCGGGCCGGGGTGGACACGGGATCGGACGACATTGCCGTCCGCTTGGGAGCCGCCGCGCCCCCGCGCCCGATGGTGATATGGAAGCTGCCATCGGGATGCGGGGTGGTCTGGTACCCGTAGCCCCGTTCCGCCAGCTCGGGGTAGAGGAACAGCGGCTCCCGTTCGTTAATGGCCAGCAAGGTCGCGCTGTCCGGCAGGCCGGCCAGGGCCTCCAGGATCCGCATCATCGGTTGCGGCGGCTCCAGGCCGCGATTGTCGAGCACTACCGCGGGCGAGGCGGGATCGGTGGAAGTGGTCATTGTATCTATCCTTCCATGGCGTGAATAGCTAGAGAACCCGGCGGGTGATCGCCACCACCCAGCGCTCCGGGCCCATTTCCTCCTCGTCCCAATCAAACTCCGCCGGATGCTCGGCCAGCAGTTGGTAGTGCAACGGTTTGGGGTCATGATCGTTGATCAGCCGTACCTGGCCTCCACGCTTCAGGCTCGCCAGTTCGCTGAAGATCCGCTCGTGCCGTTCCCGCGGGGCGAGGTCGCGCACATCAAGGTCCAACACGGATTGTTTCATCATCTCATACACCTTTCCCTCGCGGGCGGAGCGCCGCCGCCAGGTTGAGTCCAAATAGCCAGGTAGCCAGGGCGACCGCGGACGCCGCGGGCCCGATCAGATTCCGCTCCCAGAGCACCGCCGCCAGCAAGCCAATCAGGCCCGCGTTGTAGAGCCAGAAGGCGGCCCTGGCCGCGCGGTCCTGGATCAGATCCCGCATCACTGGCACTTTTTGCCGCCCAACCAAGGGCGCGTAGCGGCGGTTCCAGACCAGGAACGGGACGATCTTGTACAGATAGCCCATGATCGTCTGGCCCACGAAGCCCAGCAGAAACAGCAGACCCAACGCCGCGGCGGTCCGCCCGTCGAGCCACCAGCCCACCCCGCCCAGGGCGGCGCGCATGGTCAGCCCGCCACACAGGAGGAGAAAGCCCAGTCCAGCCAGGGCATGCCACTGGGTCGGCTCCAATACTTTCTTGTGGCGGGACCACAGGATGCGCGCGGTGTCCGCCGTGAATACCACGATGGCCAGCAGGATCAGCGCCCCCGGCCCCAGGCAGGCCGCCAAGGGCCAGCCGGCCAGCAGCCCCGCCGCCAGCGTCACCAGACCGCCGTTCAGCAGGCCCCAACAAAGCCATGCCGGACGCTCATCGGCGACATGGGCCAGGGCGAACATGGGGCCCAGCTTGTAGGAGACACCCATCACCGTGCCAACTCCCCAACCGACGAATCCCAACAGCAAATGCGCCGGCAGCATCCGGAGCAGCCGATCGCCGAGGAACCCAGTTTGCCGGTCCACGGCCAGAGTGAGACCGCCCAGCACGACCAGGACCAGATAGACCAGGCCGGCCGCCACGAAGTAGGCGGAGACGGGCCGGCGCGGCGCCCGTGCGATGGTCCACAACATCACCGCCGCGAACAGCCCCGCGCCCAACACGACCAGCGAGCCGCCCACGGCCAGCGCCGGCCACCAGGCGCTCCAGAAGCCGGCCACCAGGATGGCCACGCCGGCCACCCACAGCGGATAATGGGCCCGGCTCAGCCAGGGACGCGGGGCCGGCACCACCAGGATCACCGGCAGCAACTGCCAGAGCGCCCCCATGATCGCCGTGGTCATCACGCCCAGGGTAGCCAGATGGATCAGGGCCAGCACATGGGGGGAGAGCGTGCCGTCCACGGCTTCAGGGGCCAGGGCAATCAGGCTGGTGCAGAACAACACCAGCGCGGCGATGGCGGTGTACAGATACCAGAGCGGTATGGAGGAGGCGCGCGCCCGGGCCGCCGCTCCTTGCGGAAGTACGGCCGCTGTCGCCGCGCGCGTGCCAAATCCTATCGCCATCGCCTCACGTCCCCGTCCCCTCGGCTAGCGCGCCAGCGCCACTTCCAGGGCTGCCATCACCAGATCGAGCTGTACGTTCGCGTCCCGGGTCAGATCGGTCAGGGTCCGCGGGTCGTCGGCCTCGGGCGTCAAGCCAAACCGTGCCAGCACCGCGCCTGACGCTGGATAGTGGCGGAGCAACTTCCCAACGGACAGCAAGGGGCTGAGGTGCGGCAACCGTTCCGGCAACCCAATCGAGCCCAGTGGCGGGCTGGCCTGAAGGCGGTGGATCCGCACCGTCCATTCATGCGGGCCGGTCTCTCGCGGATCCCACTCGAAGCATCCCGGTTGGTTCGCCTGGATTTGGTAGCGCAAAGGTTTGGGCTCGTGATCATTGATCAGCACCAACTCCTCTCCGGGAGCCAGTTGGTCCAGGAGGGCGAAGATGCGTGGGTGCCGTTGCGGTCCCGGCAGGGTACGCACGTCCAAGAGCAAGGCAGCGGCGGACATTCGGTTCTCTCCTCCTCGGGCTGGCGGGGCTTCGACGGGCGAATCCCCCAGCCGCCGGGGCGCGGGTAGGAACTCGATCCGTCTTGAGCATAGGCCCGATCCGGCCGCTTGGCTGTGACTTTGGTTACACGCCCGCGCCGGTGAAGAGGTTGAGGCTGAAGATGATGAGCGCCGCCAGTCCGGTGATCCCAGCCGCCGGCAGGGCGATGGCGCCTCCATCGGGAAACAGAGCGGGGAAGACCAGCGGCCCCACGCGGAGCAGCGCCGTCAGGTTGCCGAGCAGCAGGGTGGCCCAGAGCAGGGCGGCGGAGCGCGGCCGCCGATTGGCGAAGCTCGACAGCAGGTGCGCGCCCACTCCCAGGATTAGCATGGTCACGAAGCCCGCGCCCAGCAGATGGCGCTCCGCGTCAAGCGGGGCCGGTGTGATCGCCAGGCCGAACGCCGCCGCGCCGCCGGTCGCCAGCACCACCGCGACAGCGGCCAGCCAGAGGTAGGCCGAGATGGCGTGAAGCTGGATGGGGTCGCGGAACGGGCGTACGGGCTGGCGCGGCAGCGGCCGGCGTGGGGCGAAGACACCGAGCGCATAGATGAACAGGGCGATCGCCGCCGCCATGATCAGTTCGCCCAGCCCCGCCAGGCGCTCGACGCCGGCCAGGTATCCGGCCACGCGCGCGATCAGGCCCGCCAGCAGGAGCGCCAGGCCGGCGCGCAACAGGGGCAGCCGGGGACGTGGGGTGCGGAAAAAGAGGGGGAAGGTGCGCTCGGACATGGCTACCGAGAGGGGGAGCAGGAACCCATGGAAGGCGATCAGGTTGATGAGCCGGTCAATCCGGTCGGGGGCCAGGGCGCCGGTAGCCTGCGCGGCGGCGATCAGGCCGACCAGGTTCAGGGCGGTGGCCAGCCAGTAGGCGGCAAAGGCGGTAAGGAAGAAGGGGAGTACGGGCCAGAGGCCGGCCCGCGCGCGGAGCGGTGGCCCGCGGCGCAGCAGGTCCGTGAAGAGCCAGAGGGCGAGGCTCACTCCCAGCAGTTCCAGCACGCCGGAGCCTATCAGACAGGCGCGTAACGCCACGGTCAGCGGCGGCGCCGCGCCGCCGGGCAGCGCAAGCAATGGCTGGCTCAGCGCGCGCGTCACCAGCCCGGCGACCAGGAGCGCGAGGACATACCGCGCGCGCTCTGGGCGCTCCAGGGTAGTTCCGCGCAGCCGGGGCAGGAAGTGGAGCCCCACGCCCAGAACCATCAGACCGGCCCAGCCGAACACCTGGACGTGCCCATGCGCCTGTGCCGCCGCGGGCCACCAGGGGCCAAGAGGAAGCCCGAGTTCCGAGGCGGCGAACAGCGCCGCGCCAAGGCTGAAGCCGGCCGTGCCCGCGAGCACGAGTGAGGCGCGGATATAGGGCGGCCAGATCGCCGCCGCGGCAGGCGGCCGCGTCTGGCCGGCATGCGTTCCCGCCACGCTATATCCTTTTCTCGAAAGCAGGCTCGCGGGCCTTTGCCGTAAGCATACTGCTCCTTCCGACCTCTTTGCTGTGATGAAAGTCACAGCAAAGAGGCCGAGTCCGCCGTACCCTGGGCCATGGAGGCGCGCGTGCGCTCCACCGGCGGGACACGGATGGGGCTCCGTGCCCCGCCGGTTCCAGGACTTGCCCCAAAGAAGGAAAACCGATGTTCATTCCACTGCCGGTTGTCATGCATACCGCCGAGGCGTTGCCGGTTGGGGAGATGCGCGCCCTCCGCGCGGGCGATCGCGAGGTGTTGCTGGCACGCCTGGACGATGGCTACCATGTCGTGGACGATACTTGCACCCATGAACGCTGCTCGCTGGGCGACGGCTGGCTGGAGGATGGCGTGGTGGAGTGTCCCTGTCACGGGGCCACCTTCGATATCCGCACCGGCGCCGCGCTGACCCTGCCGGCGACCAAGCCCCTCCGTGTCTATCCAGTGCGGACGACCCCGGATGGGGCTCTGGAGATCGAAGTGCCGGCCTGAACAACCAAGCAAAGGAGCCAACCAACGTGACCTATGTGATCACCGAACCGTGCATCAACGTGAAGGACGCATCCTGCGTAGCGGTCTGCCCCGTGGACTGTATCTACTCGAACGACGAGGCTGATATGTATTACATCAATCCGGATGAATGCATCGACTGTGGCGCCTGCGAGCCCGAGTGCCCGGTGACCGCCATCTTCGCGGAGGATGAGGTGCCGCCGCAATGGGAGCGATTCAAGCAGATCAACGACGAGTACTTTAGCAAGGGCGCGCCCTAGGCGCCTCATGCGCCCACGTAGTTG
>DATBTL010000017.1:0-9473 GCA_036559345.1 Chloroflexota bacterium
GTGGTCGCCAACCCCGGGGAGCCGTTGCCACCCTACCATCTGGTGGTTGGCCTCTATGCCGCCAGCGTGGAGGAGATGGCACGCATCCTGGCCGCTCCTGAATCACAGGCCGCCGCCGCCGACGTGCCGAACTTCGCCACCGGCGGGGTCACCTTTCTTACTACCGAGGTAGAGGAAGCCGCGTTCGACTGATAACCCATATCCAGAGAGGAGGCCCGCATGACCGGCCTCCTCGCCGCGTCCGTGGGAGAGGATCATCATGTCCGAGGGGCAGTTACGGATCGTCCAGGTAGGTGCGGCGCCGACCGGGATCGGCACCGCATGGCTCTCGCTCATCCAGGAAGCCGCCGATTGGGAGCTCGTCGGGGTGGTGGACGTGGTCCCCGAGAACCGCGCCCTGGCCACCACCCGCGCTCATCTCGGGGCCGACCGCGGCTTCGCCTCGATTGAAGAGGCGGCAGGGGCGATCGACTTCGATGCCGTGGTGATCGTGGCCCCGTCGCCGCTGCACGGCGATCTCTGCCTCCAGGCCCTCCGGGCGGGGAAACATGTGATTGTGGAGAAGCCGTTCACCCTGGACTTCGCGCAGGCGCGGGCGGTGGCCGATCTGGCCGAGCAGCGGAACCTGCGGCTGATGGTGGACCAGAACTACCGCTATATGAGCGATTTGCGGGCCCTTCAGCACGCGGTGCGCGAGGAGGTCGCAGGGCCGGCGACCTTCGTCTCCCTGAGCTTCAACTGCGATTGGCCGCCCCGCACCTATCAGTCCGGGATGGCCGATACCATGCTGTTCGAGATGGCGATCCACCATCTCGACGCGCTCCGCTTCGTGCTGGAACGCGAGCCGGAGACGGTGGTCGGGCAGACCTGGCGCCCGCCCTGGACGCCCTACTCGGGCGATACCTGGGTGAGTTGCACCTTCTCCTTCGCGGGTGGGGTTCGGGCGGCCTACCAGGGCAGCCTGGAGGCGCCCGGCAGACGCGACCCCTGGCAGGGAGTCTGGCGGGTGGAATGCGAGCGCGGCGCCTTGCATTTAGGGGATCTGGGGAGTGGCTACGGCCTCTATCTCAGCCGTTCACCGGCCGCCGTCGAACTGCTGGAGGGATTCGGATCGCCGCCCGAGCCAGGATCAGCGATCCAGGGCACGCTGGCTGAATTCGCCGCCGCGCTCCGGGCGGGGCGGCGGCCGCAAAGCGACGCGCGGGACAATCTGCGGACGTTGGCCATGGCCTTCGCGACCAGCCGCGCCTCGCGTGAGAGCCGCGGGGTGGACATCGAGCGGGAATACTTTACGAACCAGGAGACAGGGACCCCATGAGCGCGACGGCTTCGGGTACTCGGATTCATGGGAGTGATCGGTGAAGCGCGACACTGCCTGGGCCTATTTCTTTCTGGCGCCGCAGATCATCGGCACGCTCGCGTTCGCCGTGCTGCCGATGATCGCCCTTGTCGTCCTCAGTTTCGGCAGTTGGGATTTGATCCATGCCTTTCACTGGGTCGGCTTGAACGACTACCGGTACGAGTTCTCGGACCCCATTTTCTGGAAGTCTGTCACCAACACGCTGTATTACACTGGGGTCTTCATTCCCGCGAGCTTGATTCTTGCCTTACTGACCGCACTGGTCCTCAATCGGAAAATGGCCCTTCGCGGCTGGTATCGAGCGATCTTCTTCATGCCGGTGATCACCCCGACCGTGGCGGTGGCCTTGGTCTGGGTCTGGCTGCTCAACCCCGACTATGGTCTGATAAACGATCTGCTCTATAACTTCGGGATCACTGGGCCGGGTTGGTATGCCGACATCGGGTGGGCCATGCCGTCCGCGATACTCGTCAGCGTCTGGCGCAACTTCGGCTACAGTATGGTGATCTTCCTGGCCGGCCTGCAGGGCGTACCGGCACAGCTCTACGAAGCGGCCCAAATCGACGGAGCAAGCCGCTGGGCGCAATTCCGGCATGTCACGCTGCCCCTGCTATCGCCTACGACCTTCTTCCTGGTCGTGACCAATATCATTTCGTCGCTCCAGGTATTCGATCAGGTGTACATCCTCAGTCCGGGGCAGAACGGTGGACCGGATGACGCCACTCGTGTGCTGGTGTTTCACATCTACTCCCTGGCCTTCAGACTCTTTCAGTTTGGGCAAGCATCGGCGGCGACCGTGTTCCTGTTCGTCGTCATTCTGCTGGTCACCCTTGCCCAGTTCCGTTTCCAGCGCTGGGTGCATTACGGATGAGCGCACGCATGGACACACCGTCAAAACGGACCAGCGCCGCGCAAAGGCTGGTGGCTCGAGTGAGCGTCAGGCTGTTCTTTCACGCGCTGATGTTGATCGGTTGCGTGATTGCCCTGACCCCGTTCGTGTGGATGATCTCCAGTTCATTCAAGTCGGCATCGGATGTGATTGCGTTCCCGCCGAGCCTGATTCCCAACCCGATCATCACCGACAACTATCCGCAATCGATCAGCATTCTGCCCATGGGACAGGCATACATCAACAGCTTCAAGATTTCGACCCTGGATATGATCGGCGGCTTGTTCACCTGCTCGATGGCCGCCTATGCCTTCGCCAGACTGCGCTTCCCCGGACGGAACGTCTTGTTCTTCGTCATATTAGCCACCCTGATGATCCCGCAGGAAGTGAATCTGATTCCACTCTATATTCTGTTCAAGCAGATCCACTGGATCGATACGCACTGGCCGCTGATCGTACCGCCTGTCCTCCAGAATCCGTACGGCATCTTCCTACTGCGGCAATTCTTTCTCACCATCCCCAACGAACTGGAGGACGCGGCGCGCATTGATGGGGCGAACCCCTGGACGATCTATACAAAAATCGTGCTGCCGCTCGCGGTGCCGGCCTTGGTCACCCTTGGGATCTTCATCTTCCTCTACAACTGGAACCAATTTCTCACCCCGCTCATCTACCTTAACAGCCAGAATAACTTCACCGTTCCGCTGCTGCTGTCTTCCTATCTCTCCGACTACGGCTCGCAATGGGGCCTACTGATGGCCGCGGCCACGATGGCCATGGCCCCGCTGATCGCGGTGTACGCGATCGGCCAGCGTTACTTCATCGAGGGTATCGCGCTGAGTGGGCTGAAAGGCTGAACCGGAAAGGAGGTGGTAGGGAACCGACGAGACGCGCCCGTGAACCGACCACACCGTTCTTAGAAGTAGAAGCAACACTCTGAGAGGACTTAACACTCATGACGAAAATTTCCCGTCGCCAGGCGCTCAAGACCGCCGCCGCGACCGCGCTGGGAGCCGGCGTGCTCCCGCTCGTCGGCCGCTCAGCTCCAGCCTTCGCGCGCCCGCGAAGCAGCGCGGTCCCACAGCTAAAATTCAGCACGGCCGGCAGCGCCACCGACGTGCCGATTTTCAACGGGCTGGCCAGTATCTTCAATAAGACACATACGGATGCGCAGGCCACGTTCCAGGAGGTGCCCGGCTCCTGGGAGGTGTTCAATGCAAAGCTGCTCACCCAGGTGGCCGCCCATGATGTACCCGACGTCATCCGGCACGCGATCATCTATCGGCCTTCGCTGATCGCCAACGGCTATGTCCAGGACATGCTGCCGTTCGCCCAGAAGAGCCATTTCAACTTCGACGCCTATTACAGCGGGCCGTTCAAGGGCTATCTGGACAAGGGCCACCTCTGGGGGGTGCCGTGCGGCATCTACACTATGGCCCTGTACTACAACAAGACAATGTTCAAGGAGGCTGGTCTTCCCATGCCATCGACCGATTGGTCGAAGGGCTACGACTGGGGCCAGTTTCTGGACGTGGCGAGAAAGCTGACCAAGGGCCGCGGGCCGGGCAAGGTCTATGGCTTCAGCACGGCTTCGGATCTCCGATGGTGGATCAACTTTATCTGGCAGGCCGGCGGCGACTTCCTCAGCCCTGGGTACGGTCGCAGCACGCTCGGCGATCCCGCCGCGCAGGAGGCATTGAACTTCATCCATGACATGATCTTCAAGTATGAGGTGTGGCCGAACCCTGTAGCCTTCAACAATTCCGGCAACCTTTTTGTCAGCGGGCGCCTGGCGATGACCATCGACGGGAACTGGCAGTTGCCGCTGTTCAAGACGATCAAGAGCTTCGAGTGGGGCGTGGCGCCGCTGCCGCACCACACGCACACCTACACCGGATACTACATCGATGGGTGGTTCATGCCGAAGGGGGTGGCGCGCCCGGACCTCTCCTGGGAGCTGATCGCCTCGTTCCTGGGCGCCCAGGGGGAGAATTACGTGGTGCAGCAGTCGGACCTGGGCATCCCCATGCTCAAAAGTGTAGCGGAAAAGGACCGATCGCTGCTGTTTAACCCGTTGGGGACATCGGGACAGCAGGTATGGCTTGACTCGATCAGCTACGGTCACACCTTCCCCTACAGTCCGATCTACAATCAACTCGATCCGATCATCGCCCGTAACCTCGACCTGTTCTCGCTCAACCACATCACGCCGAAGCAGTTCGCGCAGAATATGTCCGCGGCGATCGATCCCTTGCTCGCAAAGCTCACGCCTGCGGAGCGCGCCATCTAGCGTCCATTAAGGGGGTAGAGTACCCATGCCAATCGCCAAACCACGGGGAGAAGGGCCGATCCCGGAGTGGAGCGACATCATCCATTACGGGGTCAACACCCTGGAGCCCGGCGCGACCGTCGAGCCGCATTACCACGACGCCAACGAGTATTGGTTCATCATCAGCGGTCGCGGCACCTGCGTGACCGAGGGTGATACCTACGAGATCGGTCCCGGCGACATGGTGCTGACCAGGATGGGTGACGAGCATTCGCTGGTCGTCCATGAGCGGATGGTCTCCGTCTATGCCTACGGGCCGCTCAAGCCTGGAGGGGTGTTCGGCCACTTGCACCGGTAGGGGGAGGAGCACGATTCCGCGGGCCCGCGGAATCGTGCTTTTCCTGAGGTGGGGGGGCGGGCCTCCGACTGTGATCGGGTGGAAGGGACGAACGACTGCGGTCGGGTGGACCAGGCCGGAGTCGCCTTTTCAGGGGCGCGGGACTCCAGGCCCGCTTGGTTCGGCCACGGATCGTCATCTGGCTAACAGGCGGTTGGCCACGCCGGCGGGCCAGGAGTCCCGCGCCCCTAGCCCGCGCTCGCCGCGGGGATCCGGCCACAGCCGACCGATCCGTTTTTTCAGGGGGCTAGCCCGTCCCCCGAGAAAGGAAATGTTCTATGCGCGTTGCCGTGACCGGTGCGAGCGGGGGCCTGGGCCGCTACGTGGTCGCCGATCTGCTGGCGGCCGGCCACGAGGTTCGGGCCCTCGATCGCGTGATGCCGAACGAAAAGCTCTGCCCGTTCATCAGCGCCGACATCCGCGACCTTGGGCAGATGTGCGGCGCCCTGGCCGGCTGCGAGGCGGTCGCCCATCTGGCCGCTATCCCCAGCCCCGGCGGCCACACGCCGGAGGAGTTGTTCCGAGTGAACGTCATGGGTACCTTCAACGTCCTGGAGGCGGCGCGGGTGCTCGGGATCCAGCGCCTGGTGACCATCTCGTCGGCCGCCGTGCTGGGCCATGCCTTCGCCAAACGCCGGCCGGTCCCCCTCCTGGCCTTTCCCATTGATGAAGATCACCCCCTGGCGCCCGAGGATGAGTATGGGCTCTCCAAGCTGGTGGGCGAGGAGATCTGCCGGACCTTTCACCGCCATACGGGCGGCGCGGCGGTCAGCCTCCGTTTCCCCATTCTCTGGAACAGCCAGACGGAGCCCGACCGCCTGGAGAAGCTGGCGGCCGAGGAGCGGCGCGGGCTGTTCACCCTTTGGGGCTATATCGAAATCAAGGACGCGGCCCGCGCCTGCCGCCTGGCCGTTGAAGCGCCGAATCTTACCGATGAGGCGATGTACGTGGGGGCGCCAAACACCTTCTCGCCCGTGCCGAGCGCCGCGCTGGTCCGCCGCTACTTCCCCAACGCCGCCATCCGCGCCAGCAGCGAGGATGGGCACTGGTCGCTCCTGGATGGGAGCCGCGCCGAGCGGTTGATCGGGTTCACGATCCCGTCGAGCCATCTCTAATGTGGGTAATGATGAGGCGTGAAAGGAGGCACGGCGATGGACCCGCGTGACCCGGTGCTCGTCTCGGCGGCGCGCACGCCGATCGGCAAGTTCATGGGGATGTACAGCCAGGTTCCGGCGGTGACGCTTGGCGCCACCGCGATTGGCCACGCCGTGGAGCGCGCGGGCCTAGAGGTAGGCGCGGCGGAGTACGTGATCATGGGGCACGTCCTCCAGGCCGGCCAGGGGCAGAATCCGGCGCGCCAGGCGGCCGTGGGAGCTAACCTGCCCATGACCACCCCGGCCGCCACGATCAACAAGGTGTGCCTGGCCAGTCTGAACGCCATCGCGCTGGCGGGCCAGATGGTCCGCTCCGGCGAGGCGGAGGTGGTGATCGCCGGCGGCATGGAATCGATGAGCCGCGCTCCCCATCTCTGCGACGAGCTGCGCGGTGGCCACCGCATGGGCCCGACCACCATGCGTGACGCAATGATCAGCGATGGGCTGTGGTGCGCGTTCGATGATCTCTCGATGGGTGAATCGGCGGACGCGGTGCATGAGCGCGAGGGGATCTCGCGAGAGGAGCAGGATCAATGGGCGGCCGAGAGCCAGCGGCGGGCCGCCGCGGCCACCGCCGCGGGGCGCTTTGCGGCCGAGCTTGTGCCGGTTCCGCTCGCCGCCGGCCCGGCCGGTCCCATGCGCGACGAATGCATCCGGGAAGATACGACCCTGGCGCGCCTGAGTGAACTGCGCCCAGCCTTCCGTCCGGACGGCACGGTGACGGCGGGGAATGCCTCGCAACTCTCGGATGGGGCGGCGGCCGTGGTCGTGATGTCGCGCGGGCGGGCGGAACGCGACGGGCACCCGATCCTGGCCGAGATTGCGGCCCATGGGATGGTCGCGGGTCCCGATGCCACCCTGCACCCGCAACCGGTCAACGCCATCCGGCGGATCCTCTCGACCACCGGCTACGGTGAGCGCCAGATCGACCTGTTCGAGATCAACGAAGCCTTCGCGGGCGTGGCGGTGTACGCCGCGCGCGAACTGGAGCTGGGGCCCGAGCGGGTGAACGTCAATGGCGGCGCCGTGGCGCTCGGTCATCCGCTGGGCTGTACCGGGGCCCGCCTGGTGGTGACCCTGGTGCATGAGCTGCGCCGCCGCGGTGGGGGACTGGGCATCGCCGCGCTCTGCGGCGGGGGCGGGCAGGGCGAGGCGCTGCTGGTGAAGGTGCGGTGACGGCGACGCGTGTGTGGTAGAGAGCGCTCTTAACGATCACCTCTCTTCTAGGCGCGATCCGTTCGGGGATAGCCACGGGACTGGATCGAGTAAACTGCTGATCAACAATGCATGGCCCGCCGCCGCGGCAAGGGAATGAGCGTGGAGTACACCGACGCAAGCTGGCATCCCGATTCGACAAGCACCATTCCCATTTTCCGCCAACTGGTGCACCATCTCCGCACCCAAATCCAGTCCGGGATCCTGGTTCCGGGGGCGCAACTGCCCCCGCAGCGCGCGCTCGCCCAGCAACTGCGCGTCAATCGAAGCACGATCGTCGCCGCCTATCAAGAGCTGCAAGCGGACGGCTTGGTGCATGGGCACGCCGGGGGCGGCACCATCGTGCGATCCCTGGAGCGGGACGACGACACCGCCCCCGGCATCTATGATTGGCACGATATTCTCGACCGCGGTTCGTTCATCCACGACCGTTCCCTGGCCACCGAAGTGGCGCAGGCCCGCACCCTCCCTCACGTTGTCTCGCTGGCCCAGGGCGAATTGGCGGCGGATATGCGGCCAACCGCCGCCTTGCGGGAACTGTTCCGCGCCGCGCCGGTGACCGAGGAGTGGTTGGGTTACGAAGGGGCCTTCGGCTACCAGCCACTCCGCGAGGCGATCGCCGCGCACATGCGTGCCCGAGGCGTCCCGGCACAACCCGAGAACGTGCTGCTGCTCGCGGGCGCGCAGCAAGGACTGTATCTGATTTGCCGCGGGTTGCTGCAAGCAGGAGACACGGTAGTCGTGGAGGCGCCCTCCTATTTGCTTACCCTGGGCGTATTGCAGATGGCGGGCCTCCGGGTCTTGCGGGCTCCTCTTGACCAACATGGGCTGATCCCCGATCAACTGGAGGCGCTGCTCGCCCGTCATCGAGTGGCGATGATTTTTACCGTACCCGCGTACCAAAATCCCACCAGTGCCGTGCTGGCCCCCTCGCGCCGGACCGCGCTGCTCGACCTCTGCGAGCAGTACCGGGTTCCGCTGGTCGAGGACGATGTCTACGGTGAATTGGGCTTTGATGGGATCTCACCCACGCCGCTCTATGCCCTTGACGCGGGCAGCTACGTTATCTACGTGGGCAGCATTTCCAAGAGCGTCTCGCCTGGCTTACGGGCGGGCTGGCTTATCGGGCCGCCTCATCTGGTGAAACGGCTGGCGGAGATGAAGTACCACATGCATTACGGCAGCAGCATCGTGCCGGAATGGGTGGCGCAGCAATGGCTCGCCCAGGGCTACCATGCCGCGCATATCACTCGGACGGCCCAGGCCCTTCGCGCCCGCCGCGATATCCTTGAAGCCGAGCTGCGGCAACAGTTCGGACCCTTGCTCTCCTGGCTCCCGCCGCGGGGCGGCTTTCATCTGTGGGCGCGGGTGAACGCCCCGATCTCCAGTACCAGTCTGTTTCGCCGGGCTCTGCGGGAGGGCATCGGGATCAAGCCCGGCAGTCTGTATGGCGTTCCGGCCCATCAATGCTGGATCCGCCTCTCCTTCCAGCACGCCTCGCCGGATGATTTGCGCGCGGTACCTTCCACTCTGAGGCGCGTGGTTGACGAGCTGATACGGGATGGCCAGGACCCGGACCTGCTCGGTTCCGAGGCGGCGGGCATCTAACGACCACTCCATAGACGTATCGCCACGGTCCCGAAACAGCCCAGGCAATCGGTAATTTTGGTGGATAACTCGTTTGATAACGCTTGACGGCAAGCGTATACTCCGTTTCACCTGATGGTGATGACGAGTTCGCGCAGGAGGTACGAGATCCGCACCGGGGTTCCCTGAACCCCTCCACTCACGGGCCGGTCGCGCAAGCGGCGGAACGAGACGGGAGTCAGGCCAGGGGGCGCTGTCGACCAGATACTGGCGGTCAGGAGCATGGGATGCCGGATCGTCATGTCGACCACGACCGATTGCCGCGCCGCACGAGGCAACTCACCGTTCTCCGGTCCCAGATCGCACGGGGATGGTACAGAGTCTCGGGGTTCCGTTATAGCGCGCCCCACCGAGTCGGTTCGCAAGGGCCGGGTTGGAACAAGGAAGGCTCCGCGAGGGGAATTCTTGGCAGACCGTAGCAGGGCTCGCGGCACAGGCGAACCGTTCAGCATGATCAGGGACGGAAAGAGGGCCGGTCTTCAGGGACCGGCCCTCTTTCCGCGTTCCAGGGCCATAGCTCGTCCCTGGAACCGCGGGGCGGG
>DATBTL010000018.1:0-2945 GCA_036559345.1 Chloroflexota bacterium
ACGTGTCCGGGATGGGCCCGCAGGGTTTCGCCCGGCGCCAGATCGATGATCACGACCTCGCCGGAGAGGCCAATCCAGGCGTGAGCCTGGCCGGAGAGCTTTTGCAGCACGAAGCCCTCGCCGCCAAAAATGCCCGCCCCCAGAGTCTTCTGGAAGCCGGCGCTAATCTGCACCCCGGTCGTCCCGGCCAGGAAACCATGGCGGTGAATCATGTAGCCGTTGCCGGGCTCGATGTTGATCGGCAGAATGGAACCGGGCATCTTGGTGGCGAAGGTAACGGCGCCGGGGCGTCCGTTGGCCGAATATTCGGTCAGGAACAGAGTGCCGCCGCCAACCACGCGCTTAATGGCGCCAAAGAGGCCCTTGCCGCCGCCGCCCTGGGTGCTTGTCCTCAAATTGATCGAGTCTGTCATCCACGACAACTCACCGCTGTCCGCCAGAATGCTTTCTCCCGCTTGCAAGCGAATTTCCAGCGCGGGCAGAGTAGTGCCAAGAATGTAATGTTCCACGTAACCTCCTGGTCAAAAGCTGTAAGCATAGTGCCACCGCGCGCATCATACTACGGGCCCATCGTCCATACTATAGGGATATTTGGTCACACCAGATATATAATCAAAGGTGCTGGTCGCCCCCTAGTTGAGTTCGACCGTCTCGCCCGTCGCGATATAGATGGTGGTCTCCGCGACATTTGCCATGCGATCGGCGATGCGCTCGATGTCGCGGGCCACGAACAGCGTATAGGTGGCCCGCGCGATAGTGCTTGAGTCCTCGACCATTTCGGTCAGCAAGTCGCGAAACAGGGCGGCATAGGCACTGTCGACCCCGTCGTCCACCTTGCAGACGGCGCGCGCGAGGGCCACGTCTCCCTCGGCATAGCTTCGTAGCCCGTCCCTCAGCATGCCCTCCGCCTGGGTGATCAACTGATGAAGGTCGCCCTGGTCACCGATCAGCGGGGGCGCCGCCAGTCGGATCGCCGCCCGCGCGATGTCCCTTGCATGGTCACCGATCCGCTCAAAGTCGGAGGCCACTCGTGAGATGCCGAGAATGCGGCGCAGATCCCGGGCAACGGGCGCCTGGAGGGCGAGCAGGAGTGAGGCATCGTCAAGAATCTGGCGCTCCATCCGGTTCAAGCCAGGATCTTCATCCACGACATGCGAGGCAAGCACCGGATCATACAGGGTGAAGGCTTGGATTGCTTGCCCGACCGCGGTGGCCGCCTGTTCGCCCAGGAGCACGGTGGCGGCATTGAGTTCGTCCAATTGTTGCGCGAAGCGTTCGCGTGTCACGACGATACCTCCCTTGAGTGATCTGGCGGGGTGGCGCCACGATCCGTTCCGGCCTACCCGAATCTTCCGGTCACATAGTCCTCGGTACGCTTTTCCCTTGGCGTACTGAACATTGCTTTGGTGGGGCCTTCCTCGACGAGCACGCCCGTGCGGTCCTCCATATCCACCATCAGGAAGGCGGTCCGGTCGGAGACGCGGGCTGCCTGCTGCATATTGTGGGTGACGATGACGATGGTGTAGTGGTCGCGAAGCTCGGCGATCAGTTCCTCGACCTTGAGGGTCGCGATTGGATCCAGGGCCGAGCATGGCTCGTCCATGAGGATGACGTCCGGGCGCACGGCCAGGGCGCGCGCGATACAAAGCCGCTGCTGCTGGCCGCCGGACAGGGCGGTCGCGGGGGCCTTCAGGCGATCCTTCACCTCATCCCAGAGTGCCGCGTCCCGCAGCGCCTGCTCCGCGACCTCGCGCAGGTTCATACCGCGCTGTCCTCCGGTTAGTTTAATGCCCGCGAGCACATTATCAAGGATTGATTTGGTCGGGAAAGGGTTCGGCCGTTGAAAAACCATCCCCACCAGGCGGCGAACCTGCACCGGGTCAGTGCCGGGGGCATAAATGTCCTCGCTATCCAGCAGCACCTTACCTTTGACGTAGGCACCGGCTATCACTTCGTGCAGGCGATTCAAGCAACGTAAAAGGGTGGATTTCCCGCAGCCCGAGGGACCAATGATCGCGGTCACGCTATTCGGTTCGATGCGCAAGGTGATGTCCTTGATCGCATGTTTGGCCCCGTAAAAGGCATGCAGACGCTCGACATACATACCGTGTCCAGCCGGGCCGGTAACGGATTGGGGCTCGCTGGCCCGCATCGCATTCATCACTCTATCCCCTTGCAACGGCGCGGCGCGCGGCGACGAGCCGCGCCAGCAGATTGAGCGCGACAACCAGCAGGAAAAGCAACATGACTCCCGCGTAGGCGACCGGATAGTCCTGTGCTGGATCCACGGGGCTCGCCACCGCCTGAAAGACTTGCAGTGACAACGCCGGCACAGGCTGGGTGAGACCGATAAAGCCATTGTTATTCCCCAGAACCGTGAAGATAAGCGGCGCCGTCTCGCCAGCCACGCGGGCAATACCCAGGATAATGCCGGTAATAATCCCGCTGAGCGCCGCCGGCATGACAATGCTGACCACGGTGCGCCACCGGCTGATGCCGAGCGCCAACCCGCCCTCGCGCAAGGCATCAGGCACGAGCCGCACCACGGCTTCGGTCGAACGCGTGACGGTCGGGAACATGAGCAAGCCAAGGGCCAGGCCGCCGGCATAGGCCGAGAAGTGCTTGGTGGTCAGAACCAGGATACTGTAGGCGACAATGCCGGCGACAATGCTGGGTAAGCCCGCCATCACGTCGGCGGTAAACCGGACCATGTCGCCGAAGCGATTGCGTCCGTATTCCGCCAGATACAATCCAGACATCACGCCGATTGGGAGGCCAACCACGCAGGCCAGGCCAATCAAAACCATCGTACCCTTCAGGCCCTCGATCAACTGCCCGCCGGCGGGCGACTGCTCGGTAAGGATGCTGGGGAAGTGGCCAATAAGCGCCGGCCATCCTTGCTGGACCACGAAGGCCCCGACCGCGAACAGGGGGATAAGCACGAT
>DATBTL010000019.1:0-12796 GCA_036559345.1 Chloroflexota bacterium
GACGAACCGCTGGAGTTGCATATTGTAGACGCCGATCGCGCTGACCGCCTGGGAGACCGCCAACTCTCCCGGATTGTAGCCGTTGGTCGTGCCCGAGGGAGTCTGTACCGTCGTACACGGGAGTTGGCTGCTACTGGGCGCCGTGCAATTCGGGCTGCCGCTATTCATCAGGGGCAGCGTAACCTGGCTCCCCTTGGGGAAGGACGCGCCGCCGCTGTTGGAGCTGGTTACCGTGATCACCACGTTGGTCAGGTTGCCGTTCGTCGTAATGCTCGCCACGGTGCCGTTCACGGTCGGGAGATGGATAGAGCTATCGACGATCAGGCTGGCCGTGAACTGAGCGTTGATCAGGGTGGCCGTGATGTTCAGGGCGTCACCCTGACTCAGTTCGACCAGCGACGAGGGTTCGTTGTATAGGCGCTGTACCTTGGTGTCGGCGGTCACGTAGACCGGCAGCAGGCTTCCACAGGGATTGACCGTCTGGACATTTGGCCTGATCGCCTGGGAGGTGACCACGATGGCTTTGACGCAGAGCAGCCCGGCCTGACTGGAGGCGGGGCCCAGCGTGCCCTTCAGGTGGTAGACCACGGGAGGCGGCGGGGCGGCAGCCACCACGCGCTGAATGTCGATGAACCGCTGGAGTTGCAGGTTGTACACTCCAGACGCGCTGACCGTCTGGCCAACCGCCAGGTTACCCGCGGTATAGCCGTTGGTGGCGCCGGCGCTGGTTTGCACAACGGTACACGGGTATTGGCTGGGGCTGGGCGTGGCACAATTCGGGCTGCCGGCGTTGGTCAGCGGCAAAATAACCTGTGCCCCATTGGCGGCGGTTGGCGCGGAGTTGCTGCCGACCACGGTGATTAGCACGTCCGTGAGGTTGCCATTGGCGGTAATGCTCTGAACGGTGCCGTTCACCGTGGGCAGATGGATCGCGGTGTCCACGATGAGCGTGGCGTTGAGTTGGGCGCCCACCAGGCTGCCGGTTAGGTGCAACACATCACCCTGGCTGAATTCAACCAACGATGAAGGTTCGTCGTAGAGGCGCCGAAGCTTGGTGTCGGCACTCACATAGACCGGCAGCAAGCCGCTCCCACAAGGACTGACCGCCGAGATGTTTGGCCGAATCGCCTGTGCGGTAACCACCGTGGCATGCACGCACAGGGTCACGTTGGGTACCAACTGGCTGGGAACCGCGGTCAAGGTTCCGATCACGTGCAGGATCACTGGGGGCGGTGGGGCCGACCGCTTGAGGTTGATAAGCGAATCGAACTGGTTGGACACCCGATCGTAGACGCCGACCACGGTCACCTGATCGTTGACGGCCAACTGGCCGATCAAGTTGGCGGCTGGCTGGGTGACTCCATTGATCGTGATGGTCGTCGCGGCGGACACTGGCAGATTGATCTGGCCGGGGAGGGGATTGGTAAAAGGCGCGTTCGATCCACCTAGGGCCGCCAGGTTGGTCAAGGTAATAGAAGTGGGCACGACACCCGGTGGATTGATCGCGGCCACGGTCCCCTGCAGGTCCGTATAGCGCGACTGTACGGATTGATTGACGATACGTTCGGCGGCAAAGCCGGTGGGCGTGACATCGCCGGAGACTACGACCGTGTCGCCATCGCCGAATTCACTCAAGCTGGCCTCACCGCCGAAACGGCGCTCGAGCTTGGTATCCGAACTGATGGTGACCGACAGGGTCTGGCTGCCGAGTTGCACCAACATGACCGCCGGCAGGCTGGACGAAGGGGGGCCGACCACGGTGGCCGTGACGCTTGCCGCGCTGTCCCGATCCGCCGCGGCGGCGGACTGGATGCCGGCTAGGGGCGCGAGCAGACCAGTTGCCATCAGCAGCGCCACTAGCACAATGCCAAGATGGGCGAATGCATTCCGCATGACTACCTCCATCGATTAGGTCTCTACCTCGATCGGATAAAAGCGATCAGCCGGCAGGTTGATATGGCGATCCGCCACGGGTCATCGGTGGTCCTCATCGCTCGGACCGCGCTGACCGCATACCTCGTGAACGTTCGATACGAAAATGAAACGAGTGCGAAAACGCCGGCCGGTGGTCCATGGTGCCACCTTCCTCAGGCTAGCGCCCTCCTATTACCCACATATTGCGAAGGTGTAAACAGACTGTAACCGCGCTTTCGTCGGCGCCAAAGTGGCAATATCACCGCTACAACGTGCTTCTCATCCTTCGTATTAGCCCAGTTCCCATCCCCGCGTGGGCCGTATGGCTGATGGCCAAAGATCCCCGTTCAGCGAGATTGTAGCTATGCACTGAACGGTGGACCTTAAGTAGGACAGAAGGAGCAATCCCAATGGTCATGTACACACGGCAAGTCGAATGCCTGAACTGCTCGAACAGCCGGAACTTCGTCCATCACAGCGAGGCAAGCCAGCGACAGATCAGCCAGGCGGACGTGGGGGCACTGCCCAAGGAGGCCGTGTTGAGTTGTGGCCGCTGCGGCAGCTTCAGTCTGATCGCGTGCTGGGGGGATGCCGTTCCCTATGCCACCACGGGTTACGTGGCCCGGCGCCGGCGCCGCCGGAAGAACGCGGACGGCACCCTGGTACCCCGGACGTAGCCGAAACAGGCATCCGGGATACCCGAGGTAAAGTGGGCCGCAAGGGCCCGACGTAAGAGGAAAGTCAGCACGATGAATGTCGAAATTGGCGCGCCCGTTCGATCCAGTGACGGCCAGGATCTCGGTACCGTGGACCGGCTCATTCTGGACCCTTATCAGAACGAAGTGACCTCGGTGGTCCTTCGAAAGGGAATCTTGTTGCCGCGAGACGTGGAAGTGCCGGTGGGCGATTTGCGCCAGGACACAAGTGGCCAGTACTCGATTAATCTGAGTTCCCAACAGGTGAACGACTTGCCGGAGTTCCGCGATGCCAACTACGTCGAGCCTCCGGCAGACTTTGCCCTGGCGCCCGGCTTCACTCCCGGTTCCATCTACTGGCCGGCGGGAATGATGATGGGCGCGCCCCGGAACGCGCCCTTGGGCAGCAACCAGCCCGATCCGGTGATTGGCGGCGATCCGGCGGCGCGCGACGAGGTCAGTAATGCCCTCTCACATGAAGAATGGGACACCTCCGTCATCCGGAAGGGCAGCACGGTGACCGGGCGCGACGGGAAGAACGTCGGCAAGGTCGAGGACGTCTGGTTTGATACCAACACAGGGGCGGTCACGGGATTGGTAGTCCGTTCCGGGCTGCTTATGCATACCGACCGCCCGCTGGACCCCTCGCTGATCGCCAGCGTCGATGAAGGGGTCGTCTACCTAAAGGTGGATTCGGATCAGGTGCCCACTCCCTAATTGTTGATTCCGTAGGCACGGTATCATGATCACTTCACCGCATGGCGGCGCGAGCAGTACGCTGCTCGCGCCGCCATGGAGTTCGTTCCCGCAATGGAAGGCGGGCGCTTTCCCCTACCGAATGTATGCAATTGAGACGGCTTCGCGCTGAGCGGGATGGGGTCGCATGGCCGTAGAAGCGATCTACGAGCATCCGGATCATTATGATCTGGAAGTGGCGTCGCGCGAGGTCAAGGATCTGGAGTTCTGGCGGACCTTGCTGCTTCGTGAGCGGCCTGTCCGCGTCCTGGAGGTTGGCTCCGGAACTGGCCGGCTAACGCTTCCGCTCGCCCGCCTCGGGTCCAAGCATGGTTTCTCCATGACCGGCCTGGAGTTGGAGCCTACCATGATTCAGCGGGCCAGAGCGCACGCGGCCCGTGAACAGGACCAACTCGGAGACGTCCTGCAGTACATCGAAGGCGACATTCGATTGAGTCAGCTACCCGAGTCGTATGACGCAATTCTGTTACCTTATGGCGTAGGCCACCATCTGGTGGACCTGGATGATCAACTGACGGCCTGGCGAAATATCCGGAGGCATCTGGCTCCGGGAGGTTTGCTTGCGATTGACCTTGAGGCGCCGGACTTTAGCACCCTTTCGCGAGCCCTTACCGGGACTGGTCCTCGGCCCGATCTCGATATTCAAGGGAGTGATGGTCAGCGGATCCGTCGGAGCGCGGCCAGCCACTACGAGCAGGCTACCCAATTGGCTACCCATGCCTTTTACTATAACGTGACGTCCGGAGACGACAGCCGCGACCAGTACGCATCGGAGTTCGCCATGCATGTCTACTTCCCGCGCGAAGTGGAGCTTCTCTGTCGCGCGACAGGCTTCACGGTCGAACGGATGCTAGGCTCCTACGCCGGTGAACCATTCGGCGACCATTCGCGGGTGATGATTGCCCTCGCGCGCGCCACCACTCTCGCGTGATCGCTTCCCTTGCCTCCCTCCCAGAGGAGTACTGGACTGTTCGGGGACCCTATCTGGCGAGGCTGCACGAGGAGCTTGGGCCACTCGTGAAGGCACGGCTCGGGCAGACCGATATCCTCTTCCTCCTCGGTCCGGAGGCTAACCGCTTCATCCTCCAGACCGAGCGGAGTGCATTTTCACACAACCTGGGCTGGGGCTGGGCGTTTGGCCGGACTTCCGGACCGCGGAACCTCCTTACCATGGACGGCGCGGAGCATCGCCGGCACCGGGATGCCCTCCACCCTGCCTTCGCGGCCCGCCGGATCGCCGACTATGTGCCGCGGATCGCCCGCGTGATTGACCGCCGCCTGGATACCTGGGCCTGGCGGGGGGTCGTGGACGTATACGAGGAAGCCAGGGTGATTGCGCTTGATTTGGTGGCGGAGGTACTCCTTGGCTTCCGGTTCGGTCAAGAACTCACTCTGTGCCGGGCCGTGTATCTGCATGGCGCGCACAAGCGGGCGGGAGAGTTGCACGAACTCCTCCGCCGCAAAATAGCGGAGCGGCGTTCCCAACCGACTGGTGACGCGCTGAGTCTGGCGGCTCAGGCGCGGGACGAGGCTGGCCGACCATGGTCCGAGGACCAAATCCTGGCGCACGCCGACACGCTGCTCATCGCCGGCCATGAGACCACGGCCAGTCTGGCGGCCTGGACGCTGTACCTGCTGGCCCTGCATCCAGCCTACGCGAACCGGATACGGAATAGCGCGAATCTTTCGCGCACGGACAACCTTCTTACGGTCTCCCTCCATCATGATTCGTTTCTCGCTCGGGTGCTCAGCGAGGCCGAACGGCTCTACCCGCCGGTGTCAACCGCACCCCGTGGCCTGGCGCGCGACGTGGTCTTCCAGGGGCACATGCTGCCCGCCGGGACCATGACCATATACTCTGCCGCTGCCACGCATCTCCTCCCTTCCGTATGGAACAACCCATGCACGTTCGATCCGGACCGATTCGGCCCGCCCCGTGAGGAACATAAGCGCACCCCATACGCGCTGGCTGGCTTCGGTGGGGGCCCGCGAACCTGTATTGGGCGGGTGTTGGCCAGGGTGGAGCTAGCCATGCTCTTGACTCGCGTGCTCGATCGTTACGCGATCGAGGTCCTTCCCGGCCAGCATATCGCGCAACGCTACGGGATCACCAGCCGACCGGCCCAAGGGATCCGCGTAAGCGTGCGTCAGCGTAAGGACAGGCCAGCGGCGTGGGGCGCCACGGACGCGTGAAGGGTTGCTCATCGGTTCAAGCGCCTACATCAAGGGTCTGGTCCGTAGCCGTGTCCTCGGGCCGATCGGTGCGATCGGGAAGGGTGAGTACCAGGTCGAAATCATCATCGGCGGCGACTCGGACGTGCCGATGTACGCCGCAGCCCAGACAACGATGGACGATTGCGTGCTCGCCATTCGGACGGACGAAGTAGCCGACTGGGGCCATCAGCGAGCCGCAATCGCTGGCCCGGTCGCCGGGCCTCCGGCCGTCCACATGCCGGGAGTGCAGGCAAGAGGGGCAGTGGTTTCGCTGCCTGCCCCCTGAAGGCGGAAGTCCGACCAGCAGTTTGCATGAGCGACAACGGAAGGTGTCGTCGCGCCCGTAGGCCCAGTTAGGGCGGGCGCCGTGTCGATAAGTTTTGGACAAGGGGTGGTGCTCCTCTTTTGAACGCAAAAAAAGCCACGAGGACTGTGTTGTCCCGTGGCTGAGGCGCGGCCAATGATTGAGGCGCGCGAATCGCACTGCCGCCACGCTCGGGGCGGACCCGCGACTTTACGGTCGAAGGCCCACTACTAAAGTGGCGTGAGAAAGCCACGGGCGCTGCCACGCCCCTGGCATGAACGCCGCGCCATGCCTAAAGCAAGTCGGAGATGCGTTCGCGGCAATGCGGATGTAGGAGATTGGTACGAGGTGTGAAGAGGACCGCCCGAGAGCGGCGTCCCTGTTTCCTACGCTCGATTGCCGTCAGGGTGGTAGGCAGCGGGAATGACGGCAGCGGCGGCAGGCGCCAGATACTTATACACACACCCTCCACGGCGTGGCTCGACGAACGGCCAGAACCCCACGCCGGCTCCTGGCTTCTCCGCGCTAGCGGGCACCCCAACAGTAGCTGGTGAGAGGATGAATGTCCATGCCTTCGACACGGGATCTGATCAAGGTGTGGCAAAGTTTACTGGACGGGACCGAACCAGTCAGCCGCGCGGGCAGGCGGGCCGTTCTTACCCTTCCATCCGCGCCAGGGCGGCGACTAGATGCTCCAATTCCCCCTCGGCCGTGAAATACGGGGTAGAGATACGGATCCCATTCAGCTCCGGTACCCAGCGGGTAATAATGCGCTGGTCCCAGAGCGTTTTCTGTACATTCAGGGCGTCCACGCCCTCGATCGTGAAGGAGGTGATCGCCGATGAGTGCTCCCAGGCATCTGGTGTGAGGACGGTAAGGTTGGGCAGCTCGCGGAGCAGACCGCGGAGTTGGGTCGCTAGCGCCCGCTCTCGGTCTTCAATCCAGTCCCAGCCCAATCCGTCCAGCCAATGGATGGCATCGGCCAGCACGGTCACCACGGCCAGGTTTTGCGTTCCCGTTTCGAACATAGTCTGCGCGTCCTGGTGATTGAGGATCGCGTCTATCGGATGCTCGTTTCCGCCCATGCCACCAGACATATACGGAGGAGTCAGCAAGGAGAATGCGTCCTCGCGAACCACCAGGATACCGGAGCCCTTGGGTCCGCCCAACCATTTGTGGCCGTTGCTGACGTAGAATTCGCAGCCGATGGCCGGCACGTTTACTCGCCACTGTCCCAACTCCTGCGTCCCATCGATCAGGGTCACAATGGGGCGGTCGCGTCCTGCCTCATTTAGGCGATGGGCGAGCGCGCACATGGCCGGTCCCGGCAGCCGGATGCCGGTCTGCGAGCTGACATGGCTGGCCGCGATCAGGCGGGTGTGGGGAGTGATCTGTTCCTCAAGGTTCCACAAGGTCACGCTGGGATCTGGATCGACTTTGAACATCCTGGGAGAATACAGACCACGACGGGCTCCGTATTCCCACGGATGGGTAATGGCGGGGTGCTCTTGATCCGAGATGATCACCTCGTCGCCGGCCTGCCAGGCGAGGCTCCCAAAGACATAGTTGATCGCGTCCGTGGCATTCCGCCCAAAAGCGACCCACGACGGTGGTACACCGAGGATCTCCGCCACCACTTGCCGTGTCCTCTGGTAGGCGGGCAGATCCTCGGTGTTGTAGCGTTGATGCCCATAGTGGGCAGTAAGTGAAATCATTTCGAGGTATCGATCGAGCACAGGCTGTGGGGTCAAGCCATGGGTCGCCGCGTTCAAATAGATCATGTCCTTCAGGCCGGGGAAGGCGTCCCGGACCTCGGCGATTCGGTTTTTATCCGTGATTGGCATTACTTCCTCTACATCGTAGGCGGCGGGCGGGCCATGGGTTGTCCGTAGGAGGTGATTCCGGCGCATACCGAAATCACCTCCTACTATCACCCTACTTCTTGACGTACATCTTCAGCATCCAGTCGTCAGTCTGTTGCGGAAGCGTGAAGGGATTGGCGAACTTGGGGCTCCAGAGATAGCTGTACACTGGGACGAACAGGAACGAAGCTGGCACCTGCGCGGCCATGATCTTCTGGGCCTTCTCGTAGAGCGCCGCGCGTGCCGTCGCATCGAAGGAGTGGTCCGCCGCTCCCACCGTCTGGTCATACTGCTTGTTGGACCAGGCATGGCGACCGCCGGTGACGAACAAATCCATGAAGTCGCTGGCGTCCACATAGTCGTAGTTGTAGCCGACCATGAACAGCGGCTGCGCGTGCTTGTTGATTTCGGCCGTGAAGGTCTTCTGATCGATGACCTTGACGTCGAGGCTGATGCCCAGGTTGGTCTTGATCTGAGACTGGACAAACTCGGCGGCAGGCTGGGTCATCGCGACCTCACCGGTCGAGTTGCGCAGATAGATGGTGATGGACGGAAAGCCCTTGCCGCCCGGATAGCCGGCGGCAGCCAGCAACTGCTGGGCCTTCGTCACGTTGTACGGTGTCGTGATGGTCTTGTCGAAGCCGGGGAAGCCGGGCATCAGCAGGGTATAGTTCGCAATGGCGACACCCTTGAGCACGTTGTTGGCCAGGGTTTGACGGTTGATGGCCAGATCAAACGCCTGACGCACGCGAAGATCGTTGAACGGTTTTGTGAACGTGTTGTAGGTGAGGTACCAGGAGTCATACGAACTGGCCTTTACAATCTGCTTGGCCGGGTAGGTATGCTGGGCGAGGGCAAGCTGTCCGGGATCCAGTTGTCCCGTGTAACTGATCTGGCCGGTCTGGAACTGCGCCATGAGGGCGCCGCCGGGGATGTTCCAGATGATCTTGCTAAAGGGTGCCTTGCGCACGCCATGATACATGGGGTTAGGCACCAGAGTCAGCGCGACGCCCGGCTGCCAGCTCTGCACTTTGTAGGGGCCGCTGAACACCATGTCGCTCAGATGGCTGGCCGTGGCCCAGACGTTCCCAACCTTGTTGATCACATGCGCCGGCTCGGCCCAGGTATAGACCATGGCGGCCGGAAGGTACGAACGCGGGGCGTCCGTGGTGACGGTCAGGGTGTAGGGGTCAGGCGCGGCGACGCCCAGGGCACTGAGCGGCATCTTGCCGGAGTTGACTGCCGCCCAGTTCTTGATCCCCTGCACGGTCTCGGTCCAGTACGTGAAGTCATAGGCGGTCTTGGGCGATGCCTGATTCCGTAGCGCGTTCGCGAAGTCCTCCGCGGTAAGCGGCTGGCCGTCGGTCCAGACCATGCCGTGACGGATGTGGAACGACCAGGTCAACTTGTCCGCGGAGACGGACCAGCTCGTGGCGGCCACGGGGTTGAGTTGGTTCGTGGCGGGGTCGTAGACAACCAGGGGATCCTGGATCAGGTCGGTGCCGTCTTGTCGGTTATAGATCGTTAAGTCCTCGTCCAGGTATGGGCCTTCCTGGGATCCTCCAGGAAGATGCAGGATCTGCTGCGAGGCCGGCGCCGCGTCCGGCGGCAGGACGGTCGCGGCGCCGGCGTACTGCCACGGCGCCAGGAGGGCCAGCAGAGCAGGTGCCAGAAGGACACCGAGTTTCTTCTTCACGTTGCATTCCTTTCACGTCACGTCACATTGAGATACTTGAGCGGCCTTGCTCATCCGAGTCGGGTGCCGGAGATTGGTGACACGTCGAACGGGACATCCCGGGCCATGGCCCGCGGAAGCGTCTCATTGGTTTTCGGCCGTCGAGGACTGTGTGATCATCACCCCCCTTCCATCATTCCGTAATCGAGGTTCTTCCTGGGCCAAATAGGTGCTGCTACGCGGTGGGATCGAGGGCATCACGGAGCCCATCGCCGACAAACGACAGGCTGAGCACCGTAATGGTCAGCATCAGCACTGGGAAGAGTTCAAGGAACCAATAGTAGCTCGTATACGAAAGCCCTTCGCTGATCATGCCGCCCCAGCTAGGGGTCGGCGGGTTGACCCCCACGCCCAGGAGACTCAAGCCGGCCTCCACCCCGATGGCGGTAGGAATGGTGAGCGAGAAGGCTACTAGAATAGGCCCCAGGGCGTTGGGCAGTAGATGCCGGAAAATGATCCGGAATTGTCCCACACCCTGGGCGCGGGCCGCCATCACGTACTCCTCCTCACGCATGGTCAGGAGGTCCGCGCGCACCAAGCGGCACATGTTCATCCAACTGGTAAAACTAATGATCAGAATCAATTCGATGACGCCGCCTCCGGTAAGGGTGGAGAGCAGAATAGCTATGAGAAACGGCGGAATAATCTGAAAGACCTCCAAAATGCGTGAGATGATCCAATCGGTCTTGCGGCCAAAGAAGCCGGCCAGGGCACCCAGGGGGATGCCGATCAGGGCGCTGATTATCGCGGCGCCGAAGCCGATGGACAGTGAAATACGGATGGCATAGATGTTGCGGCTGAAATAATCCCGGCCTACCGCGTCGACACCGAACCAGTGAGCGCCGGAAGGGAAGGCATAGGTGTTCGTAACAAAGCGCGTGTCATCGTAACTTGCCGGCGTGATCAGCGGCGCGGTTATCCCCGCCAACAACAGGGCTAGAGAGATCACCAGGCCAATCAGGGCCACGCGGTTTGCCGCGAAGCGTCGGGCTCCGCGCCGCCAGCCTGAGGTCATTGGCCCGAGTACCGCGTCCCCCGCATCCCCCCGCTCGGCAGGTGCCAGCGTGAGACTCTCGGAGTCCACTATGTCAGTGCCACGGTTCATCCGTCTCTCCCTAGATATTCCCGCACTGGTCAAGTGGACGATGGACGATCGGCCAGGCGAACGCGCGGGTCAAGCAGCAGGTAGGCTAGATCGGCGATCACGAAGAGGACGCCATACAGAATGGTGATGATGAAAATCAGCGCCATCTCCAGGGGGTAGTCACGATTGTTGATGCTGGTGACAAAGTACTGGCCCATGCCCGGCACCCCAAAGATGAACTCCACGAAGATGGAACCGGTCATGATACCGGGCAGCAGCGGCAGTACGATGGTGACGATCGGGCGCAAGGCGTTGCGCAGCACGTGCCGGATGACCACCTGATGAGGCGCGAGTCCCTTGGCCCGAGCCACCACCACGTAGGGACGCGCCGCCATATCCAGCATGCTGGAGCGCGTGTAGCGCACCACTGGACCAAGCGGAATGGTTGAATAGGCAAGGATGGGCAGAACCCAGGTTGAGGGTCCATTCCAACCCGAGGCGGGAAACCAGCGTAGCGCCACGGCGAAGAACAGAAGCAGGCCGATGCTGATCACGAATGAGGGTAGGGTGATGCTCGCGATTGAGATAAAATTGGCCAGATAATCGATCCAGGTGTTGCGGCGGAGGGCAGCGGCAATGCCCAGCAACATCCCCAGCCCAACCCCGAGCAGGACGCCCATGCCTCCGGCAAAGGCGCTGATCGGCCAGACACGGCCAAGCAAGGCGGAAATAGGCTCGCCGGGATCCTGGTACGACTCGCCAAATTGCAAGCGGAGCGCGCCCCACAGGAAACTCAAGTACTGCACGGGCAGGGGCTTATCGAGATGGTAGAAACGGTTGATTGCCGCCACCTGATCAGAAGTCAGGTTGGTCGATTTTTGGGCGTTAAAAGGTCCCCCGGGAATGGCATGCATGATCAAGAAGACGACCATGGTGGCCGCGATAAGGGACACCAAAAGCGATCCAATCCGAACGACCAGGTAACGGGCCATGGGTTACGCCCTTTTCAGTATTCAGGAGTAGACGCGAGGGTGGTGTTGGCGCGTGATGCTCAGGTGCTCGTGCATGGCGCGGCGGGCGGTTGAGACCCGGTGATCGCGGATCGGGCGAAAGATCTTGGCGTGCGCGATATAGCCGATGGGGAGCAACGGAATATCCAACGGCGCCTCGGAAGGAGTGGATCGCAGGGGATCGTGGGTCAGATGGCTATAAATCAGGGACTCTACCATGCGCGCGAGGAAGAGGTTGTGCGAGGCGTTGGCGACCGCGGTGTGGAAGGCGGTATGGGCCTCGTCGCAGGCGGGCGAGCCTTGAGGCGCCGCGCGAAGCCCCTCAAGAGCCTCGGCCATGGCGGCAATGTCGTGGTCGTCGGCCAGCTTGGCGGCCCGCTCGGCGCTGGCCACTTCGAGGATGAGCCGAGCGTCCAGCACATCCTCGAAGGTTTCGCGGGCGGCGGTCTCGATAAATTGGCGCATGGGCCGCAAATAGGCGGTGCTAAGATCGGCAGCCACCACCGCGCGGCGGCCTTGACGGACGGTCAAGATCCCCTGTGAGGCCAGGATGCGGAGGGCCTCCCGCACGATGGTCCGGCTTACCCCGAGCTGTTCGCACAGCTCGCGTTCGGAGGGCAATTGCTCACCCACGGTCAGCCGCCCCTGCGCGATGGCGTCACGCAAGCGATGTACCACTTGCTGATACCGCAACCGTTCGCGCGGCAGTTGGTCGAGGACGAGGGATTGCGCCATCACACATCTCCCATCACGAGATGGTGCCTAGTATACCAGTTGCCCCTCGCCTGTCAACGATCTTCGCGGACGCCCCCATTTCTGGATGATCGACGTACGCCGTTTTCGGCGCATACTTGAATTGCTTCTCGTCGATTCCTTACCGCACTTCGGAGGACGATCTGGACCGCCTGATTTCCGCGCCGGCCAGGATAAGAAGGGCGGCGCGCTCATAAATGGGTGGCAAATAGCGGTTCGCCGCCGCGAATTGTCGTGAAGGTGGCGCCGCCGCCCAACCTCTGCCATACTGAAAGAAAGCGCGAGAGAGGAGACCGCGGATGATCGCCACCCAACCCTTCGGACGAACCGGACACACGAGCAGCCGAGTGATATTCGGAGCCGCCGCCCTCGGCGAGGCAACCCAGGATCAAGCCGACGCGACCCTGGAAGTACTTTTACGGCATGGAGTGAATCACATCGATGTGGCGGCGTCGTACGGAGACGCCGA
>DATBTL010000020.1:0-2032 GCA_036559345.1 Chloroflexota bacterium
CTGACTGGGATCCAGGTGAAGCTCACCGACGACGCCACCGGCAACCTTCTGGCCAAGATCGCGGCTGAACGGAACAATCCTCAGTGGGACGTGGTGTGGTTCGACGGCGACGCGGCCATGCAGGGACTCAATGGGCAAGGGCAGCTTCTCCGCTGGACGCCGGCGAATATCAAGAACTACAACGCGCTGGGTCGCTCACTCATCCCCTCGGACCATGCCTTCTATCCCACGGCCGTCACGGCGGCCGGGGCGCTCGTCTACAATACCAAGAAGCTGAGCCCGGCCCAGGCGCCAAAAGACTGGAATGACCTCCTCAAGCCCCAATTCAAGAACCAGGTGGCCGCCATCAATCCGGCGTACTCCGGCCCTGCCTTTTCCCTGATCGCGGGCATGATGCAGCGGAAGGGCGGCATAGCCCAGGGCGAGTCCTTTTTCAAGGCCCTCAAGGGCAACGGGATGAAAGTCTTCCAGACCAGTGACTCGGTGATGAACGCGGTCCAGACTGGCGCCCGCCTGGTGGGCTTCGCGCAGGACTCTGGCTACTACGGCGCCAAGGCGACGGGCGCTCCCCTGGGCATCGTCTATCCGTCCAGCGGCGTGACCCTCCTCCCGGGCGTCGTGGCGATCGACGCCAAATCGAAGCATCTGGCGGCCGCCGAGGCATTTGTCAATTATGTCCTCTCGCGGGCCGGTCAGAACGTGATGATTCACGATCCCAACGATCCCGATGCCAACGTGGTCCCCGTGATTACGGGGATCAGCGCCCTACCCGGCCGGCAGGTCTCCGGTATTAAGTGGCAACGGCTCGACTATAAATGGGCGGCGGCCAACGAAAACGCGATCAAGTTGTGGTACCACAACTCTATCGTGCAATAATATGACCGCGACTCGCCTCGACGTCGGCGGCGATGGGGTGCTGCAGGCGCCGCGACCGGCGCTCGAGGCAACAGCGGGCGGGACTTCGGTTCCCGCCCGCTTCCGCCGCCGTGCCTTTAGCCTGGCCTTCGCGGCGGTGGCGACCCTCTCGCTGCTGGTACTCGTCCTCTACCCGCTGATCACCATCCTGATTCAGAGCGTGCTCCCGGACGTCTTTTCCGTCCCGGCCAGCCTGGCTCCCTCGGTGTCGTCGTTCTCACGGGTCTTTTCCACGCCCGAGGTCTATGGGTCGATGCTGAATACGGCCTGGCTGGGGGTGGCCGTGGCGGTGCTCGGCACGCTGGTTGGGGCCGTGGTCGCCATCCTCGTCCGCAATACCGACCTCCCCGGGCGACGCATCTTCGACGGGCTCGTGTGGATTACCCTGTTTACTCCCAGCTATCTGGTGGCCCTGGCCTGGGAACTGCTCTTTTCCCGCGGGGGCTTCATCGACAACACGATTGCCCCGCTGCCCGATGTGGTCGTCAACACGATCTTCTCGTCGGTGGGCCTGGCCGCGATCCTCACCTTACGTCTGTTCCCGTTCTCCTATATCGCGGTCAGCGCCGCCTTGCGCGGCCTGGGCTCGGAATACGAGGATGCCGCGCGGATGGTGGGAGCCTCGCCGCTCCGCTGTTGGCTGCGCATCAATGGGCCGCTGTTGGCGCCGGCCCTCTTTGCCGGCGGCCTGATCATTTTCGCCGAGGCGATCTCCGACTACGGGACGGCGGCCACGATCGCCCAGCAGGCCGGCTTTAATCTGGTGACCTACGAGCTCTACGCCGCCATGAACAATGCCCCGGTCGATTTCGCGCTCACCGCTGCCCTGGCCCTCATCCTCATCGCGGCCATCGCGGTCGCCCTGATGCTCCAGTCGCGTCTGCTCCGCGCCCGGTCGTATCAGGTGATCACGGGGCGGACACGGCCCTCGCGCCGCTTGCCGTTGCGCGCCTGGCGCCTCCCATTGACCCTGCTCATGAGCCTGCTCTTTGTCGCGGCCCTGCTGCTTCCCCTGGCGGCCACCCTGGCGATGTCGTTCATGCGGAATCTGGGTGACGGCCTGGTGGCGAGCAATTTTACCCTGGCAAACTATCAGGCCGCGCTGGACGCGGGCGGG
>DATBTL010000021.1:0-16013 GCA_036559345.1 Chloroflexota bacterium
TAGGCTGGGCCTGAGGCCGGGCGCGGGGAGAGGCAAATAGCTGGTAAAGATCTTTCTACAGCGTCCACCGCGTGTACGCCGTCTCGGCCGGGGGACCGGGCGCGTAGTGCAGCACGGGCGGCGTACTCAGTTCCATGACCAGCGAGCCGAGGGTCATTCCATCTCCGTCGCTGTCGCGTCCGACGTTGATCGGCACCACGCGAGCGCCGAGAATGCTCGCCACCCCATCCACGGTGCGTGGGGCTTCCTGGCCCCCAACCATCCGTTCCAGGTAGGCCAGCCGCTGCTCGGAGTTGGACATCGGAGATCGTTCGCCCGCCGGTTCCTTGGTTGCGCCGGCGTTCCCGGCGGGCGCCGGCTGGTCGTCGTTCACCAGGGGGTGGTTGGTATGGTACACATGGGTGGGCCCGCGGGAAAATGGCACTACTTTATGGGCGGAGCACTCGAAATCCACGATCCGGTCCGGGCCGCCGATCGCGTAGTTCTGGCCCGAGGCATGTTGGATCTCGCGCACGAACGAGGCTGCCTCCTCCAGGGTGCTCGATTCCAGGACGCGCCGGACGATGAACGCCGCCGGCAGGCCGTGATAGGCGTGAGCTAGCCGGGTGAGCGTATTGCAGCAGATGCCGATGCTCCGATTGTTGAGTCCAGTGGTGCCGATCAGCCCGGCGGCGGTGAAGAGCAGTGATTCGAGATCGCGGGCATCATCCCGAATGCGCAGGAGGGTTTGCGTGCCGTCGTAGTATTTGGGCAGATCCATGTTCTGCCCCAGGATCGGCGGCGCCCCGGCGCCAAAGAATCCCACCATGCTACAGTGCTCCAGCGGCCGGCTCTCACGCTTACGATCGATGCGGAACAGCCATTCCTCGTCCATCAACTGATAGGCATAGGCGTCGCGGAAGGTGATACTCGCCCCCTCGCCGATCCCCCGCACCTCGTCGAGCAGGCGCGGGGTCCAGCGCTCGATCGCCGGCAGGAAGTTGGTGCGAGCCACGAAGCTATCCAGATATTCCTCAATGGGTTGTCCCGCGGCCTGCTGGAGCGCGTCCTTCCAGCGGCTGATCCCATAGGTGATCTCAGGGCGAAGCGACTCGCCATGGGCGCGCCCGCGCTCGCGTGGGGATCCGGTCAGAAGCAGGGACCGGGGTTCGGTCAGGGTTGTCATCAGGAATCCTCCCACGCGAGTTTGCCGCTCTGTCGATTACGAACGATACATCGGGTAAAAACTGTAGACCTGGATGTCGAGCGGGTTCGGCACGTAGCCTTGCAGGGTGTGAGAAAGGATCGTCACCTCCGCCGGCTCCGCGGTCCAGATGGCGGGCGGATCGACCTGGCTGGTGATGTTCTGCATGGTGCGCGAGTCGTGTACCAGGGCCGCCGGCGCGTCGGTCTTCATGCGCGCCAGCAGGGCGTCAACTTGCTTGTTGTGGTAATAGCCGATGTTCGAGCCACCCGTACCTGCCGATGCCGAATCGACCAGGACCACGGACTCATCCCAGGGGTCGTTGTAGTCCGGCCACCAGGCATAGCCCATCAGGTTTGGCCGAGCGGACGCGGGCGAACTGCCAAAATAGACACTGGCCTGCGCCGCCTGGGTCACCCCCTGCAAGGTCACGTTGAGGCCAAGCTGCTGAAGCTGAGCCTGCAAGATCTCCCCCTGGGTGCGCTCCCATGCGTACCCGGCGACATACATATACGAGAGGGTCGTGCCCGGCTTCACCCCGGCTTGCTGCAACAGGGTCCGAGCCTTGGTCATATCGGTGGTGTAATGGAACATCCCCGGATCGTAGCCTTTGAGCACGCTGGCCAATGGGCCATACCCTCGGCGGGCGAACCCGTGATACGCCGCCTGGAGATTGGCGGTGTAGTCGAAGGCGTAGGAGAGGGCCTGGCGGGCCAGCGGGCTGGCAAGTGGCCCGGTTTCAGTCATGGCGATATAGTCGATTTCGGTGGCGTAGGGGGCCACCACCTTGACCGCCGGATTCGCCTGCAAGGCCAGATCATCCTGCGGGGTCAGGGCGAAGGTGACATCCGCCTTCCCCCGCTCCAGCAGCTCGCGGCGGGTGGCGGTCTCCGGGATCTCGGTCATGGTCACCTTGCTAAAATGCGGGCCGCTCCACCCGCCCCAATAGTCGGGGAAGCGGAGCAAGGTTTCTTGCACGTTACGCTGCCAGCTCTGCAGCACATAGGGACCGGTCCCCGCGTCATGGTCGGTCACCCAATTATGGGCCCAGGGGTCCGCCTTGGTGACGTGCGCCTTGACGGCCGCCGCATCCAGGATCAAGCCCGCGTTTTTGGAGGCCAGGGCGTTAATGAACGTGTATTGGGGGACACCCAGATTGAACCGCACCGTGTAGGGATCGATCACCTGGATTTGCTTCTCGGGATGGGTCATGTACCGCCCGAAAATATAGGAGCCGGCCAGACCGGCCAGAATAGTCCGCGCGATACTGTATTTCACGTCATTCGCCGTCATGCAGCAGCGGCCGGTATGGAACTTCACTCCATGACGAAGGTGAAAGGTCCAGACCGAGTGGTTGGGATTGGTTTGCCACGAGGTAGCCAGTAAGGGCACGAACTGGTCGACGGCGGCGCCTTTATAGGTGACTAGGGTTTCCTCGATGTTGGCGGTCACCGTCACGTTGGCGGCGGCGGTCACGATCGAGGCCGGATCGAGGTCGGCGACTCCGCCGCCGGTGGCGAAGGTCACCACGCCGGAATCGATGAAGGGACTCGACGCGCGGGCCAGCGAGGACGCGGGGGCGGTCAGCGCCAGACCGCCGATCAGGAGCGCGCAGACGAGGAAACGGGGGATTGGTCCGGCGGCCGGGTTCACTCGCGGGAATAGCCGATGTTTCATGGGGATTATTCCTCCTGATGACCTCACGCTCCATGGAAAAGCGTTGTGGTTGAATGTAGCCCAATGGGGGCGGGGAGCGTCAAATAGCCGCCGGGGGCCGAACAACATGATGGCCATCTTGACATATTGGCGAGACTCTGCCTATAATTTGCCGAAGCCAAACAAGCTCCCCGCTGTCAACCCTCACATCGCCCGAGGTCGCGCGCGAGCCCCATCCAACCGCCAGTGCGTGCGCTGTCCTGGCATTGGAATCGCGTTCGGCGCCGGCAACCAGGCCTCGTTTTCGGATGTTCCCAGAGTTCATGGCAGGATTGCCCCGCGATACCGCCTATGGGAGCCGTTACCGGAGAGTTCTCTTGTGAGCGTTCGCGGCCCCGCGGAGAGGATAGGATCTTGAGCAATAGTCTTGACCGCAATCTAGGGCTGGAGATTGTCCGCGTCACCGAGGCCGCCGCCCTGGCCGCCGGCCGCTGGATGGGCAAAGGGGCCAAGGAATCAGCCGACCAGGCGGCCGTGGATGCCATGCGCTATGCTCTCTCGTCCATTGAGATGGATGGAGTGGTGGTGATCGGCGAGGGCGAGAAGGACGAGGCGCCCATGCTCTATATCGGCGAGACGATCGGCGATGGGCGGCCGCCGCGCGTGGATGTCGCCGTGGATCCGATCGACGGCACCCGTCCCCTGGCGAAAGGGTTGCCGAACGCCCTCGCCGTGGTGGCGGTCTCCGAACGCGGCACCATGTATTACCCGCCGCACATTATGTATATGGATAAGATCGCCGTGGGGCCAGCCGGGAAGGGGCGCGTCCATCTCGATGCCAAACCGGCCGAGAATCTGGCCGCGCTCGCGGTCGCGCGCGATTGCGACGTGAGCGACCTGACCGTGGTGGTGCTGGAGCGCCCCCGGAACGATGCCTTGGTCGCCGCGATCCGCGCCGCCGGGGCTCGCCTGAAGTTGATCACGGACGGCGACGTGGCCGGCGCCCTTACCGCCGCCATGGAGGACTACTCGGGCGTCGATATGCTGATGGGGATCGGAGGGGCGCCCGAGGCGGTGCTGGCCGCCGGCGCCCTGAAGTGCCTGGGCGGCGAAATTCAATGCCGGCTCTGGCCCCGGAGCGACGAGGAGCGGCAGGCGGCGATCGCCGCGGGCCTGCCGGAAAGCGAATTCGCTCGAGTGCTCACCACCGACGACCTGGTGAGCGGCGATAACGTCTTCTTCGCCGCCACCGGCATTACCAATGGCGAATTGCTGGGCGGCGTGCACTACACTGGTCACGGCGCCCGCACCCACAGCTTATCAATGCGTTCACGCTCGGGTACCACCCGTTGGATAGAGGCGGTGCATCATTGGGAGAGATTGATGGACTCCAGCGCCACGACGTACGATCCCCGGATCTGGCGGGATCGTACACGGGCGGGGAAGTCATAGACCCACACGAACGACCCTCGGATCGCGCGGCGCGGGCCGCCCTGGCTCGCGGGCAGGGCGGCGTGGCGGAGGATCGCGGTGGCGATCCGCGTCCGCGCGCGGCCTTCCGCGAGGCTCCGGAGGGTGATCGCGGGGCCGGGAAGCGGACCAACCTGGCCGAGCTGGAAAGCAAGACCTTGACCGAATTGCGTGATCTGGCCCGCGAGATGGACATCAGTGGCGTGGCGGCGCTCAAAAAGAATGACCTTGTCTTCCGCCTGTTGCAAGCCCAGGCGGAGCAGCAGGGCAACCTCTACCGGGAGGGTGTGCTCGATATCGTGGAGGAAGGCTTCGGCTTCCTGCGCAAGGACCGCTTCCTCCCTGGCCCCGAGGATGTCTACGTCTCCCTCTCCCAGATCCGCCGCTTCGGCCTCCGCACTGGCGATAGCGTGGGCGGCCAGGTTCGCCAGCCGAAGGAGAGCGAGAAGTATTTCGGAATGCTGCGGGTGGAGGCGGTGAACGGGGTGGATCCCGAGATCGCCAAGCGGCGCCCTCATTTCGATCAGCTGATCCCCGTCTATCCCTACCAGATGTTCACGCTCGAGACCGAGCCAAAGATCCTCGCCACCCGACTGATCGATCTGGTGGCCCCCGTCGGACGCGGCCAGCGCGGGATGATCGTGGCCCCGCCCAAGGCCGGGAAGACGGTTCTGCTCAAGCAGATCGCCAACGCGATCACCACCAATGCCCCGGATGCCTATCTGATGGTGGTGTTGGTGGGAGAGCGGCCGGAGGAAGTGACCGACGTGGAGCGCTCGGTGATCGGCGCCGACGTGGTGAGCGCCACCTTTGACGAGCCTTCCGAACGGCACACGCGGGTGGCGGAAATGGCCCTCGAACGGGCCAAGCGCTTGGTGGAGGGCGGGCGCGACGTGGTGATTCTCCTCGATAGTATTACCCGCCTCACCCGCGCCTACAATCTGGCCACGCCCTCCAGTGGGCGCACCCTCTCCGGCGGCATCGATCCCAACGCCATCTATCCGCCCAAACGGTTTTATGGGGCGGCCCGGAAAATCGAGGGCGCCGGGAGCCTGACCGTGATCGCTACCTGCCTGATCGATACCGGCAGCCGGATGGACGACGTGATCTACGAGGAGTTCAAGGGCACCGGCAACATGGAGGTGCATCTGGAGCGGAAGCTGGCGGAGAAGCGCATTTTCCCCGCCATCGACATCCAGCGTTCCGGCACCCGCCATGAGGAACTGCTGATGGACGACGTGACCCTCCAGCGGGTCTGGCTGATGCGCCGCATGCTCGCCGCCGTGGGCGGCACCGAGGGGACCGAATTGCTCTTGAACTACCTGGGGAGGACCGAGAGCAACAAGGAGTTCCTATCCTCGCTCAATAAAGGGGATATTGGTTGAGCGTTACATATCCCGGTACATCATCGGCGGCTCGTCCACCAGAGTGAACTGGCTGCCGTCGGCGGCGCAGCTTGGGCAGCTTGCGGGGGCCAGCGGCCCGCGCTCCACGGCGCCGCACACGGCGCAGGTCCACCGCTGGGCGATCCGCTTGATCACGTCGCCCCGGCTCACCACTCCTACCAGGGTTCCCGCGTGGACCACTGGGAGGCGGCGGATGTGCTTCCCGGTGAGGATGTTCCCGATCTCGTCCAGATCGGTGTCGGGGGAGACGCTGACTACCTGGGTGGTCATAATATCGCGGACCAGGCGCCCCTGCTTCCCAATCACGTCGAAATCACTCACCATCCCTACCACGGCGCCGCTTTCATCCAGCACGGGGAGACCGGTGATCCGGTGACGGACCATCCGCTCGGCCGCCGCCTCCACTGGGTTATCCGGCGAGACGGTGATCACCGCGCGTGTCATCACATCCTGGGCAGTCAGCTTCGTCATCGTGCTCAACTCCATCGTTTGATCCCGCGCGCGGACCACGTCGCCCGTCGTGCCGTTTTAACCATGTGATGCGGTATTGCATAGCATAAAGGATTTGGGAATAGTATGTTGACGGTATCTGTTACTCTGACTCTGGAAAGGAGGATCCAGTCCATGAGCAGCCAACTTGCCGCTCCCCGACCGCTCTACGGCTGGGCCCAGCCCACCGTGGCCACTGACTGGACCGCCGACATGCTCGAGCGCCTGCCCGACGACGGCTGGCGATACGAACTCCTTGAAGGGAGAGTCCTGAGAATGCCCCCGTCCGGCACCGACCACGGCAATCTCGAAGCACGCTTCAGCCGCCGCCTGGGCAATTATGTCGAGGATCAACAGCTCGGTGAAACCTACGTCGGGGAGGGCGGCTGGGATCTCACCCAACCTGGTGAGCCCGCCGATACGGTGCTCGGCGCTGATATCGCCTTCGTCCGGGCCGAGCGCCTGCCCTTGCCCCCGTCCCGCCGGGGCACTTCCTACCGGCCGCTTGCTCCCGACTTGGTCGTGGAGATTGCCTCTCCATCCCAGTATCAACCTGAGATGGGCGAGAAGGCGCGGCTGTGGCTCAAGCGAGGGGTTCGCCTGGTGTGGGTTGTCTGGTCGGAGCGGCGCGCCATCGATGTCTGGACGGCCGGTGCCGCGGCGCCACGCACGCTCCGCGACGATTCCACCCTCGACGGCGATATCGTCGTGCCCGGTTTCCGCCTCCCGCTGGCTGATATCTGGTAAGGCGCCCGCATGTGTGGCGGGAGCCTGGCAAGAGCCTTGTACACGGTTATGCCCGGTATCCCGCTACACTGAGAGATGGGGTTGCCAGGATTATAAAGCCATTGTGAGGAGCAGGCTGCTTGCGTATCTATGACACCAGGACCGCCCAAAAGCTGGAATTCGCGCCGGAACACGATCCCGTCCGGATGTATGTTTGTGGGCTGACGCCCAAGAACGAGCCGCATATCGGCCACGCCAAAATGTTTGTCACCGCTGATTTACTGCGCCGCTACCTGGAATACCGTGGCTACCAGGTGCGTTATGTCCAGAATGTGACCGACGTTGACGATAAGATCATCGCGCGCGCCCAGCAGGAGGGGATCACGCCCGAGGAGGTGGCCCGCAAATACAGCGCCTCCTACTTCGCGAGCGTCGAAGCCCTCCATTGCCGGCCCGCTGACGTCTACCCCACCGTCACCGGAGCCATGCCGGGGATCATCGCCATGATCCAGGAGTTGATCGCCTCCGGCCATGCCTACTCCCTGGGGGGCGACGTGTATTTCCGCGTCCCCCGCTTCCCGGCCTACGGCCGCCTTTCCAAGCGGGATACGGCCATTGATAACGCGACCGGCCGCGGCCTGGAGGCCCGCGGCAAGGAGGCCGTCCCCACGATCGACGGGGGCGGCTCCCGAGAGGGCGAGCGGGCAAAAGAGGATCCGCGGGATTTCGCCCTCTGGAAGTCGGCCAAGCCCGGTGAGCCCTGGTGGGACAGCCCCTGGGGACCGGGAAGGCCCGGCTGGCACATCGAGTGCTCGACCATGGTTCGGGCTGAGTTGGGCGACCGCATCGATATCCATGGGGGAGCGACTGACCTGATCTTCCCCCACCACGAAAACGAAATCGCCCAGAGTGAATCCGCCACCGGCCAGGAGCCGTTTGTAAAATACTGGACCCATTACGGCACCCTCAACGTGGTCACCACCTCCGCCTCCGGCGAGGAGAAGGTGGAGAAGATGTCGCATTCACTCGGCAACTTCACCACGATCAAGCAGATCCTGGCCCGCTATGAACCCTCGGTGCTCCGCCTGTACCTGCTCTCACAGCACTACCGCACCCCGGTCACCTATACCGAGGAGTCGCTCTCGGTGACCGAGGTCGGCTGGGAGCGTTTATGCACGACGGCCCGCAACCTCGATCTCCTTCTCAACTGGGAGCCCATGCGGATCGAGGATCCCAATGAGCCAGTGGAGTGGGAAACGCGGAAGGAAACCCGCCAGCTTATGACCCAGAGCGAGCGGTCGCTCGCCGATTTCCATGCCGGGATGGATGACGATTTCAATACGGCGCAGGGAATAGCCGCCCTTTTTGACCTGGCGGCTCAGATTAACCGCTATAAGGACTTCCTGCGCGACCCCAAGCTGGTCAACCCTACCGTGAAGGGCGCCCTCCTCGGCGCCCAGGACGTGTTTAACCGCATCATGGGTGTGCTTGGCCTGACCCCACCGCTCGAGGGTCCGGCGGCCGAAAGCCCTGCCTTTACCCAACAAGTCGAGGCGCTGATCGCCCGACGTAATGCCCTCCGCGCCGCCCGCGATTACCAGGGCGCCGACGCGGTGCGCGATGAACTGAAGCAGTTGTCGGTGATCGTGGAGGATCACCCTCAGGGCGCCCGCTGGCGGCGGGATCCGCGGGCGGCCCGACAAGAGACTGGCGCCGGAATATAACTGGGCGAACGATACCGCCCCAGGGCCATGGCACTCGATGCGGCCCTTTTGATGACCCATTTGCGGCGGGCAACCAAATGACCGCGCCGCGGGAAGAAGTAGATAACGATGAGCACGGACGATTCCAATAAGCGAGGCGGGGGTTTCCGCCGTGATAACGAGCGACCCGGGAGTGGTGGACCGCGCGGCGGGTTTTCCCGCGGCGGGAGTGGCGGTGGCGGGGGTTTCCGTCGCGACAACGAACGACCCGGGAGTGGCGGGCCGCGGGGCGGCAGTGGCGGTGGGTTCCGTCGCGATAACGAGCGGCCCAGTGGCGGTGGACAGCGCCATGGCGGCCAGGAAAGCGGCCAACAGGGGTGGAAGCCCTTCCAGTCACCCCGGCCCCAGCAGGGCGGCTTTGACGCACGCGAGCAGCGTGGCGATCGGCCCTTCGCGGGCCGCGAGGATCGCGGCGACCGTAACCAGCCGAACGAAGCCTGGCGGGGTCGCGAACGGCCCCCGTTCGAGCAGCGCGGCCAGGAGGGCGGACGGGCGGAACGGCCCCCGTTCGAGAGCCGGGAGCGCCGTCCCTTTAGCGAGAACCGCGAACGGCCCTCGTTCGAGCAGCGTGGGGATCGCCCCCCGTTTGGCGACCGCGATCGCCGCCCTCCCTTCGAGAGCCAGGAGCACCGTCCCTTTGATGAGCGCCCTGGCAGTGACCGGCCCTCCTTTGGCGGACGCGCTCCCGAGTACGAGGGTGAGCAGCCGGAGCGGCGGCCGGAGAGCGATCGGCCCGCGTTCAACAGCCGCTGGCGCGACGGTGAGCGCCCGTCGTTTGGTGGCAATCGGCCCGGCGGCGACCGCCCGTCGTTTGGCGGCCCGCGCCCTGGTGGTGACCGCCCCGCCTTCGGCGGCAATCGGTTCGGTGGGGATCGGCCTCCTTATGGCGATCGGGATCGTCCGTCGTTCGGCGGCCCTCGACCCGGCGGTGATCGCCCGGCCTACGGCGGAGGCCGGCCCGGTTATCAGGGGAGTCGCCCCTTTGAGGGACACTCCGAGAGAGCGCCTTTCGAGGGTCAGGGCCGACCTTTGGGAACCAGCACCCGGATGGGCCGCCCCCCGGTCAATCAGTTCGAGCCGGTCAAGGCCGATGTCTACGGACGCTGGCCGGTCCTGGAGTCCCTCCGCGCCGGTAACGTGATCAAGGTGTACCTGGCGGCCGGGGTCAACGACAGTGCCGATCACCTCCGTGAAATCCAGACCGTGGCCGCCGAGAAGCATATTCCGGTGGTGCGGGTGGATCGCTTCGCCCTCGATAAGGTGCTGGGCAACGCCAACCACCAGGGGATTGCCGCCACTTGCCGTCCCTATCAGTACGTTGACCTCGAAAACGTGCTGGAAGGGGCCAAGCGCGAAGTGGGGCAGCCGTTGGTGCTCCTGTTCGATGGGATTCAGGATCCGCAGAACCTGGGCTCAATCCTCCGTACCGCCGAGGCGGTCGGGGTCGGGGGCGCCATCTTGCCGCGCCATAATCAGGTGGGGGTTACCCCTTCCGTGGTGCGCGCGTCCGCCGGCGCCGCCGAGCACCTCCCCATCGCCGAGGTGACGAATCTGCGCCAGACGGTGAACCGCCTCAAGGAGTCGGGCTATTGGATTGTCGGCCTTGATATGGAGGGCGGCACCGATTACGACAACTTCGAGGTAGACAACCCGATTGCCCTGGTGATCGGCGGCGAGGGCAAGGGGCTGAGCCGTCTGGTCACCGAGGAATGCGATTATCTGGTCCGTCTTCCCATGAGCGGGAAGATCGGGAGCCTCAACGCCTCGGTGGCCGCCGGGATCGTGCTCTACGAGATTAGCAGGCGCCGCGGCGGGACCAAGAACACTCCGCTCGCCCGCCCCAAGGAGCGCACCGCTCCGGTAGCGACGGAGCCGGCGTCTCCGGCGCCGTCGCTAGCCGAGGTTACGGTGGAGGACGAGGATCTCGCCCTTGAGCTCCAGGCGGTGGAGGAAGACGAGGCGATTTTCGAGGCGGATGATCTTTCCTCCGAGCAACTCGATAATCCCGAGGAAGCCACCGCGCCGGAGTTCGAGGACGAGGACGAGCAAGCGGAAACCGCCAAGGACAAGGAGCCAAAGGCGGAATAGTTGGATAGAGGGCCCAGGCCGAGAAGCAGCGGGCTGCTTCTCGGCCTGGGCCGCTTGGCGCGATCGGTAGAGAGCAAGGGAGTACGCGATGACCCGTGAGGAAGGTTTGGCTCTGGTCCGCGAATACATCAAAAACGAGGCGTTGGTCCGCCATTGCCTGGCCGTCGAGGCCGCTATGCGGGCCTACGCGCCGCGGTACGACGGTGACGCGGAGCTCTGGGGCCTGACCGGTCTTTTGCACGACTTCGACTGGGAGATTCACCCCTCGGCCGACCAACACCCCCACCACGGATCGCCCATCCTCCGCGAGCGCGGCGTCCCGGAGCCGATCATTCACGCCATCCTCACCCACGCGGACTATCTGAACATCCCCCGCGTGACCCCGATGGAAAAGGCGCTCGCCGCCTCGGACGAGCTCACCGGGTTGATCACCGCCGCTACCCTGGTCCGCCCTAATAAGTCCATTCATGACCTCGATGTATCCTCGATCAAGAAGAAGTTCAAGGATAAGTCGTTCGCCCGCCAGGTAAACCGCGACGATATTACCGGTGGCGCCGCCGAACTGGGCGTGGACCTGGATACTCATATCGGATTCGTGCTGAAGGCCATGCGCGGTGTCGCGCCGGCCCTGGGCCTGGAAGGGTCGCCCGCGTGACGGCCTCCGCCGCAATCCATCCCCACCCTACCGTATCTACAAGAGATCAGTCATGTTGGATGGAATATGTAGAGGTAACCGTAGTAGGGACGTGGACAGCGGGGATAACCGCCGCGGACCAGAGGAGATCCGGCTCGGCGACCGCGTCCGGGCCTGTGGAATCCCTGGGGATGGCTGGGGATAACAAGGACAAGTGGGAGAAGGACCGCCCAAAGCATCCCGCGCTCTCCCCCTCCTTTTCCCCATTTGATCCGGTGCCATATGTGTGGTTGTCCCCCGTTTGCCCTGTTTATCCACACTATTCGGGCCTTTATCCACAGATGGTCGGGGCACACCGTGAGTAGAGCCCCCGTGCCGGACCTCTTTGTCGGCATCGATTTGGGGACCGCGCGGGTGAAAGTAGGGCTCTTCCATGCCAATGGATCGCTCCTCGCCCTCCATATCATTCCTCACGCGGGCGAGATGATCCCCGAGCGCGGCGCCGTGACCCAGGATGCCGCCGCGTGGTGGGACGCGGTATGCGCCGCGCTCCGCCGCATGAACCGCTCCGGGGATCTCTCGTACGTCACCGCCGTTGCAGTGTGCGGCCAGGGCCCAACCTTGGTGGCCACTGACAGTCAACTCCGTCCGCGGAGTCCCGCCCTCACTTGGATGGATAAAAGGGCCCAGGCGGAGGCCGATGAGCTTGGCGCCGCCCTGGGACGCCCGGTGGATCCCGGACACTACGTGGCCAAGGCCCTGCGTCTGCATCGCACCGATCCCGATGCCGAGCGGCGTTGGTATTTCCAGTCGTGGGACTACCTGGCCTCGTTGCTCTCCGGCGTCCCCCATGCCTCCTCCACCTGGTTCGAGGATGAAATCGGGCAGTCCGGCCTCCCGCGCGACCATTTCCCCCCCTATGTGGAAGCGGGAACGCCGGTGGGGACCGTCACCGCCGCCGCCGCCGCGCGTACGGGGCTGCGCGAGGGGACACTGGTCGTGGCCGGCACCAACGATGGGATTGCCTCCTGCATCGGCGCCGGACTTACCCGTGTGGGCCAATCCGTGATCCTGGGGGGCACCTCGGGCGGCTTCGTCCATTGCGGCGAACCGGGGCCGGGCGCCTGGGCTCCCCCACCCGGCACCTATCCCGAACCGCCGGGTTGCCGCTATCTCGGAGCTACCATATCCTCCAGCGGCCTGGCCCTGGATTGGCTGGGCGGCCTCTTTGGCGTCCGCGTCTACGATGAGTGGCTGGAGGCGGCCGCCGCCGTTCCCGTCGGCGCCGAGGGTCTGCTGCTGTTGCCGTATCTGGCCGGGCTTTTCCTCCCCTACACGGCGGATGACCGAGGCCCGGTGCGCGATGCCGAGGCGCGCGGGGTTCTCTTTGGCCTCCGCGCCACCCATACCACGCCGCACCTGGTTCGGGCCGTGGTGGAGGGAGTCACCTACGCGATTCGCCAGGTCTATGAAGCGACCGCGGCCTCCGGGGTGGCCGCCGCGGTGACGGTGGGGGGCCAGGCGCACAGTCCCCTATGGAACCAGATCAAGGCCGACGTGCTGGGCTTGCCGGTCGACGTGCCGGCCGTGGTGGAGGCGGGGGCATTGGGCGCGGCCTGCCTGGCGGCGGGCAGCGGCGCCTATGCCGACATGTGGGAGGCCGCGCGGGCCATGGCGCGGATCCAGGAGCGTTTGGAACCGGAGCCGGCGGCGCGCGAGCACTACCAGCGCCTCTATCGCGATGTGTATCTCCCGCTCTATCCTCGCGTACGGGATCTCTTCAAGCAACTCTAATGCTTTTAGAACAGGAACAACCAGCGGCGGCGGCGGCCATGCTCCTGAGCGAATTCCTCCATCCGTTTGATCGCGCTGGTATGCAGGGCAATCGCCGCCGTATGGGTCTCCTCCAGCCGGTTTTGCAGGCTCTCAATTCGTTGTTCCAGGGATTGCACGCGGGCTTCCCGGTCCTCCAGACGCTTCCGGTATTGCTCGGCAAGGGCCCGCCATTCGTCAGCCGCTCGCGACATGGGAGCCAGGAGGGTTTGCACCTGTTCGGCCAGGGTGGGAGCGAGATCGGTGGTTGGGAGCCGTTCCAGTCGTTCCTCGGCCTCCGGAGTCGGAGCCGGATGCTCCAGTGACTGGGCGCCCTGACCCAGCCGGGTCCGGATCTCGCTGTAGGGCAAATGGTTGCCGCGCAAGTCCCGAATCGCGCGCAGCACCCGCAAGTCATCCTCGGTGAAAAAGCGGGGGCGGCCCGCCTCCGGATTAGCCGAGCTACCAAGGAAGTCCTTGAATTCGTCCACCCAACTTCTCAGGGTATTGCTATTCTTGTCGTAGAGACCAAGTTGAGCCGACGCCTCGCCAATCCGGTAGAGTACCTGTTCCATCCGCCTCTTCTTTCCACTCCGCTCCACTTTCGCCCTAGTATAGCATAGGAAAGTATAGGCTAAGCTAGGCTGCTGGGATAGGCATGGAGGATGTCACCCCTCAATTTGGCTATTTTATGGCCGCGGACGCGCGTGTTATAGTGGGTGCCAGCCGAGGACGGTTGGGGAAGGAGCATGTCATGGCGGATCGGATCCTGGTAGTAGACGACGATGAGTTGATCTGCGACCTGGTCAGCGAGACGCTGAATTTCGAGGGTTTCGCGGTCGAAACCGCGTTCAGCGGCGAACAGGCCCTGCGCATGCTGGAAGGCGCGCGTCCCGATCTGATCTTATTGGACATTATGATGTCTGGCATAAATGGGTTCGAGGTATGCCGGACCATCCTCGGCAACCCCGCCACGCGCGAGATCCCGATCATTTTTCTCACCGCCAAGGGCCAGTTCGAGGATGAACTGCGTGGCTACGAGGAAGGAGCATTCGACTATATCACCAAGCCTTTCCATCCTCTCACCCTGGCTCCCACGATCCGAGAGACCCTGGAAGCCTATAACCACCAAGATTTGGAGGAGAAACGGCAGCGGCGGATCGAGAAACTCCGCGGCTTGCTCAGCCCGCACAACCTCCGTGATATCGGACGGCGGTCCTGAGGTGAAAGTGTTCCCTGAAGCCAGAGGAAGGAGGATGTCGGAAAAGGGCGTCTTCCGGGCCCAACAACCTGTCTACACCTGGAGTAACGTATGGCGACATTAGTGGCCCCGGAGGAAACGGCGACAATGGTTCCGCCCAGTGTCAACTCAATCGAGGACACGGGCCTGGATGCCAGCTTCATCAGCGATCTCTTGCTCAAGCACATCTATTTTGGCGGCGTGATGGCTGGGGCCACCGTGGCCGCCAACATGTGCCTTCCCTACTATCAGGTGATCGAGGGAATCCTGGAGAGTCTGAAAACCCAGACCTTTGTCGAGGTTCGCGGCAGTACCGGCGTGCTTTCCACGACCTATCGCTACTCGCTCACCGAGAAGGGCCAGAACCGAGTCAAGGAAGCACTTGAGCGGAATATGTACGCTGGGCCGTGCCCCGTTACTTTGCAGGATTACACGTTCGCCGTGCAGCGGCAGACCATCCGCAACGTGGTCGTGACGCGCGAGGCATTGGGCGCCGCCTTTAGCCACCTCGTATTCAACCAGCAAACCCTCGATCAGGTGGGCCCCGCGATCAACTCGGGCCGCTCCATCTTCCTCTTCGGACCGCCCGGTAACGGCAAGACGACGATCGCCGAGGTGTCGGCCACCCTTCTGGGCGGACATATCTACATTCCCCATTCCATCCAGGTCGAGGGGCAGATCATCCGGGTGTTCGACGATGCCCACCACAACAAGGCGCAGGATACCGACCCCGAATTGGTGGACCAGCGCTGGGTTCTCTCGAAGCGGCCAGTGGTGATCGTGGGCGGTGAGTTGACCCTGGGTGAGCTGGATCTCAGGATGTCCGAGGAGAGCCGCATCTACGAAGCCCCTCTCCAGATGAAGGCCAACTGCGGCATGTTCCTGATCGATGACTTTGGCCGCCAGCAGATTTCCCCCCGCGCCCTGCTCAACCGCTGGATTATCCCCCTGGAGCGGCGCATCGATTACCTGAGCTTGATTACTGGCAACAAAATGGAAGTCCCCTTCGATGAGTTGCTGATCTTCTCCACCAATCTGGATCCCAAGGATCTGATGGATGACGCATTTTTGCGCCGTATTCGCTATAAGATCAACATCACCCCGCCCACCATCGATGAGTTCCGCGAGATCTTCAAGCGCACCTGCGCTCAACGGAGCATCGAGTATAACGAGGCGGCCCTGGCCTACATCTACAACGAGTATTATGTGAAACTAGGCATGCAAATGCGTTCATGTCACCCACGCGACCTTCTGGACCAGTTGATGGACATTGCCCAGTACCTGCGGGTGCGTCCGATGCTGGCCAAGGAGTTGATCGACCTGGCGTGCAAGAGCTATTTCGTGAAACTGCAGTGACTACTCCCAAGGGTAAACCCTAGTTAGAGCACAACAGACGACGCTACAGCGGCTAAAGCAGGTGAAGCCCTTCTATCCCAAAGCTGAAGTATTGGGTTTTACGGGCTATCTCTAGAAGACAGCTTGGCGCAAGCCCGCTGTCAGTTGTAGGGGTGCATCTACAAGAAATCGCCGGGGAACTTACGCTCCG
>DATBTL010000022.1:0-11059 GCA_036559345.1 Chloroflexota bacterium
TTCGGAAGAGTAAGTTCCGGATCATTTTCTGGCTGGTGGCGCTGCCGATGGGCCTTAAGCCGTCGCTCGGCATTAGCTATCTGGTGCTTCGGGTGCTGTGGTACCTTCGGCACCTGTTTCTCGCTTTTCTCGCCCGTGGGCCGCTCTTTTTGATCGCGGGACTCCTCATTTTGCTCCTTGGACTGAGCACCAAGCAGCAGGGATTCTTCAGTCTGGGCGGTTCGTTGCTGATCATCGGGGCGGCCATGCTGGCGCGCTGGATCATGCAGGGTATGCATGTGCCCGATCCGATCAGGAACAGAATTGGCTATTCCGCCGCCGGGCTCGGTCTGGTGGTGTTCTGGCTGCTCCCGTTCGACTTCTGGAGCAACCTGGGGGTGCCGACCCTGAACGCGGGCCCAGAGATGTTCTTCCTCTCCGGTCTGATGATGGTGCTGGGCGCCGTATGGACCGTCATGTACAACATCGACATCCTGCTGGGCGGGCTGCTCGTGGTGTTTGGCGGCATCGGGCATCTGGCCCCCATGATCAAGATGGCCGTGACCTATCCCACCCAGCATAAGTTCCGTACCGGACTGACCCTCTCCATGTTCAGCTTGGTTATCTTTACTTTGATGTTCATGTCGGTGTTGGTTGGCAGTACTTCCGCCACCTTGGCGCTGAACCGCGACACCGGCGGCTACCAAATCTACGGCGCGGCTAACCCCAACAACCCGATTCAGAACGCCCCCGCCCAGGTAGCCGCCAATCCCACCTTGAAGGGGATTACCGCCGTGGGCGGCATGGCGAATCTCAACGTGGGGCTAAGACAACCGGGCCAGGACAAGCAGAACTGGCAAGATTACTTCGCCAACGTTCTCGATGACAGCTACCTCAACACCACGCAGTTCACGCTCCATTCGCGCGCCAACGGCTTTGGCTCGGACGCTCAGGTGTGGCAGGCCCTTCGCGACCACCCTGGCTACGCGGTGGTGGACAGCAGCATCATCAACTCCGATTCCAGCGGCGGCGCCAATGGATCATTCGCGCTCAGCGGAGTCTACTACAAGGATAGTACCTTCAAGCCGGTCACCATCCAGGTGCGCGACAATCGGACTGGGACCATCCTGTCGCTGAAGGTGATCGGGATCCTCGATCGACGCGCCGCCGTACTGCCGAACCTTACCACCGGCGTCTACACCGGGCAGCGTACGCTCACAGCCGCCGGCCTGCCCATGGTGCAGCCAAACCTCTTCGTCTTCCGCGTGGCGCCGGGAGTGGACGTTCACGCAACCGCTCTTGCCGTGGGGAAGGCGTTTTTGCGGAATGGGCTGGATGTCAAGGAATCCCAGAAGGAATTCAACAACAACGAAGCAGTGGCGACTGGCCTGTTCGACCTTCTTGAGGGCTTCATGGGCCTGGGCCTGATCGTGGGTATTGCCGCCCTGGGGGTGGTTGCTACCCGGTCCGTGGTGGAGCGCCGGCAGGAGATTGGCATGATGCGGGCAATTGGCTTCCAGCGGAGCATGGTCCGTACCACGTTCCTTCTGGAATCCAGCTTCGTGGCGATCCTTGGTACCGTGCTCGGCCTGGGCCTTGGCTTGGGGCTGGCCCGCAATCTGGTAAACTTTCAGGCGAAGACCGATAACAGTATTGCTCTTAACGTCCCCTGGCTCCAGATCGGGGTGATCGTGCTGATCGCCTATCTGGCCTCCCTGCTCACCACCTACTTGCCGGCCTGGCAAGCCTCAAGAGTCTACCCTGCCGAGGCACTGCGGTATGAATGATTGAGCATCGGACCGATCGGTCGGATCCGACCAATCCGACCGAACGGCCGCCTCCACGCACGGGCCCGCCTACGTCTCCTCGGCGGCGCGCAGGATCAGCGCCGCGTTGATGCCGCCGAATCCGAAGGAATCGCACAGGGCGTGACGCACGCGCTGCTCCCGACCCCGCCCCTGAATGAGGTCGAGCGCGCATTCCGGGTCGGGATCGACCAGATTCGCGGTTGGCGGCAGATAGCCCTCCCTGAGCGCCAGCGCGGTGATCGCCGCTTCGATAGCCCCGCTGGCCCCCAATGCGTGCGCGTGCAAGCCCTTGGTGCCGCTCACCGGAATACGCGAGGCATGGGAGCCCAGGGCCCGCCGGATCGCCACGGCCTCGGTGGCATCGTTCATCGGCGTGCTACTCCCATGCGCCTTGACATACCCGATGTCCTCGGCATCGATTCCGGCGTCCTGGAGCGCTTGCCGGATCGCGCGAGCCGCCACCGACCCGTCGGGCAAGGGCGCGGTCATTCGGTAGGCATCGCAATTTTGGCTAAAGCCTCGGATCTCGGCGATTGGTCGGGCGCCTCGGCGGATCGCGTGGTCACGTTCCTCCAGGACCAGAATGGCCGCTCCTTCACCCATGACGAAGCCGTCCCGATCGATATCGAACGGGCGCGACGCATGGGCCGGATCGTCGTTCCTCGTGGACATGGCGCGAATAATCGCGAAGGCACCATAGGTAAGCGGCATCAACGGCGCCTCGGCTCCGCCCGCCAGAGCGACATCCAGCAGCCCCTCGCGGACGGCGCGGAACCCCTGTCCCACCGCGATCGCCCCGGCGGCGCAGCCGTCCGCGTTGCAGGTACAGGGGCCGGTCAGGCCCAGATGCATGGCCACGTTGGTACTGGCGGAAGCGCCAAACACCGATAAGGCCAGCAAAGGATTGGCGGCCCGCAAACCGCCCGCCATGAACTTGACGTGCTCGGCCTCGGCGCCCGCCGTGCCGCCGAGGGCCGAACCCAAATACACCCCTCCTCGTCCGTCCTCAATCGCCCCTGGGTCGAGGCCCGCGTCCTCAAGCGCCATGCGGGCCGAGGCGACCGCGAACTGGGCATAGCGGTCCATCCGATGCGCCAGTTTGGCGGGCAGGTGATCCCTCGGGATAAAATCGCGCACTTCCGCCGCCATGGTCGACGGGAAGGCCGAGGCATCGAAGGAGCGGATGGTGTCCACGGCCGAGACTCCGCGGGTCACCCCCTCCCATAACCGTCCGCGGCCAATCCCGATCGGCGTGACGGCGCCGATACCGGTGATGACAACCCGCCGATGTCGCTGCTCCAGCCGCCCCGGAGCACTCATGATACAGGCCGTTCGGGGCAGGCAAGTCCTTCGGCAACGGCCTTGATCCCGGCCAGGGTTTGATCGGCGATCGCGTGTACGAAGAAGCCGCAGATCATCACGCGGGCGATCCAGGGACCGGGCCAGGGCCACGGAGGGGCGAAGTCGTGGACGATGGTGGCCTCCACGCCGCGCGGTCCAGAGGTCAGGCGCCACTCCACGCGCATCCCACGGGTCACCCCACCGATGTGGAGGTACCGCACACGGCTGGAGTCCGGTTCAAGCTTCTGGAGTGTTTTCCAACCCACGGGCAGCGGCACGCCGGTCCGGAACGCGGCCATGGACACTATCCGCCCCTCGGGCCGCTCGGCCAGCACGTTCACCCGCCGATAATGCGGGAGGATCCGCGGCCAGTCTTCTACCCGCGATGCCAGGCCAAAGATAATCTCAAGCGGCGCCGCGATTGTCGTGCGATTTTCAACGCGGATGGTCCACCCCCTGTTTTGTCGTTACACTTCTCCTGTATAAGGATGCCCGATCATGGGGGAGCGTGCATGGCGGAGAGCGATCCTGATGTGGTCGTGGTAGGCGGCGGGCCGGCCGGCGCGGCGGCGGCAATCTTGTTCCGCCGCCAGGGCCTCGCGGTGACCTTACTGGAAAAGGGGCACATGCCGCGGCCCAAGCCGTGCGGCGAGGCGCTCAGTCCGGAGGCCACGCCGTTGCTCGACCGGCTGGGAGCTCTGGAGGCGTTACGGGCCGTCCCGCATGGCTGCCTCCGCGGCTTCGAGATTTTCCCCTATGATCGGGCGCCGTTCCGCGGCACCTACGCGGCCCGCGCGGGCGGCGATCCGGTGCGGGCAGTCGGCCTCACCATTCCGCGGCTGGTGCTTGATACCGTGCTGTTAGAGACCGCGCGCGGCGCCGGGGTGGAGGTGCGAGAGGGATGGGCGGTCCGGAGCGTCGGCGCCTTCGAGCACGGCGGGCGGCTGGTCGGCGGCCTCTCGGCGGGCGGGCGGCCGTTCTCGCTCCGGGCGCCGCTCCTGATCGCGGCCGATGGGGTTCATTCCACCGTGGCCCGCCGATTGAGCCTGGCCCTGCCGTCCCGGCGGCTACGCCAGATTGCCGTTGTCGCTCATATGCGGGGGCTGGCGGATACCGGCGGCTATGGCGAGATGCACATGTCTCGATGCGGTTATGCCGGGATAGCGCCGCAAGCCGGTGGTGTTGCCAATGTCTCTATCGTGGTGCCCCGCTCGGAAGGCGATCGTTTGGGCGGAGGCTCGGCGAAGGTCACGGAATATTTTCTCTCGCGTCTCGCCGCCTTCCCCCAGCTAGGGTCACGGCTGCGTCAGGCCGAGATCGTGGCCGGACCCTGGACGACCAGCGGACTGGCCGGGCGGGTGCGGCGGCGTGTGGATGACGGATTGATCCTGATCGGAGATGCCGGAGGGTACTATGATCCCTTTACCGGCGAGGGTATCTATCGCGGGATGCGCGGCGCCGATCTGGCGGCGCAAGTAGGCGGCCCCGCCCTGGCCCGAGGCGATGTCGGATCCCGCGCGCTCCGTGGCTTTGCCTGGAAGTACCACCAGGAGTTTGCCCCGAAGCGGGCGGTTGAAATCATCGTGCACGCAGTAACCACCCGACGACCGCTCTTCGAGCATATTGGGGGCCGCTTGCGCCGGCGCCGTTATCTGGCGGACGCGCTGCTTGGGGTCACCGGTGATTTCATTTCGCCGTATGAGGTGCTGAGCCCGTGGTACCTGGCCCGCCTGCTGGTTTAAGGGTGGGGAACCGAAGTTTCCTTGGTACATCCCGGACTCGTGGTCAAGCCTGCTCTCATCTGGGCAGTCTCAACTTTCACGGGGGCGTGGCACGGCCAACCTTCCCGGGTGCGCCGCCTACCCGGCCCCAGCCTCATCCCTGGTCAGCGGCGCGCGGAGGCGGGCAATTTCCTCCAGCGCCTGCCGTAAGGCCGTATCGGTGGCCTGGCGCGCATCCTCCGCTGCTTGGCGGGCTGCCGCTTCGTGCGCGGCCCGCAGCTCCGCCGCATGGTGTGCCGCGGCCTCTTGCTCGGCTCGCGCCTCGGCCGCTTTGCGCGCCGCGGCCTCTTGCCTGGCTCGTTCCTCGGCCGCTTTGCGCGCCGCCTCGGCCCGCGCCCGAACCACCTCCAACTCGGCCGGAACCAGCAGCGGCTCACCGGTCGCGGGGTCAATGACCCGTAACCGCGCGTTCACCACTCGCAGTTCCGCTCCCAAGACCTCGCTAGAGTATCCCTCCACCCCCACGAGCCGAGTCATCGGCTGATACGCGCCATCCACCAGCCGGTAGCCCGCCAAGGGCGGCTTATTGTTCCGCTGCGGATCGTAGAGGTAGTATTCGGTCACTCCCAACTGGGCATAGAGGCGCATCTTCTTGCCCAGATCCTCCTTGATCGTGCTGGGCGAGGAGATCTCGAACACGACGTCCGCGAAGCGACCGTTCTCCTCCCAGGTCATCCAGCACTCACGAATCCCCCGCTCCACTCCGAAGGTGACAAACACGTCGGCGGATACGTGGTCTCGCCCATAGCCTTCGTGGTAATACATGAGCATGTTCCCACCCACGTACACGTCCGGCTCGTCGGCCAGCAGGTTGACGCAATTAAAGATGAGGTCGTTCATCTGGATCCGATGGACCTCGGACTCAGCCATCGGCTTGCCGTCGCTGGTCGGATACATCGCGTAATCGATCGGGGCACGGACGCGGGCAAACACGGCTCACATCTCCTCCGGCGCTGGACAGGGTGCTCTCCCCGCAGTGTACCAGGGATGGAGATGCGCCAGGTACGCCCAAATTTCCCCTACCACTGGCAGCGACAACGAAGCCGCGTTACGCTATCCTAACAGATAGGAAATGACCCACTTCAGGAACAAGCAGGGAGGGTCCCATGCAAACGCCATGCTCACGCTGCGGGCTGTTCCATCCGTCCGATAATGGCTGCCCGGTCAGCGGTCTCCTTGGATCATCGGTCACCGGCGCTCGTCGCCCTGGTGAAACGATCGCCGGCCGCTATCGCGTGGACCGCGTGCTCCACCACGGTGGGATGAGCACGGTCTATCTTGCCATTGACACAGTGCTTGACAATCGAGCGGTAGCGATCAAGGAACTGCGGCCCGCGCCGGACGCCAGTCCGGACGAGGTACGGGAGGCCGAGGCATGGTTCGCGCGGGAGAGCGCGTTGCTGAGCATGCTCCGCCATCCTCTCATTCCCCTGTTTTACAGCGTGTTTCGCGACGAGGATCGCAGCTATATCGTCCAGGAATATGTTCCAGGGGTGAATCTGGAGGAGCAGGTGGCCCGGGAAGGGCCGGTCAACGAGCAGACCGCGGTTGAATGGGGGATCGCGCTCTGCGATTTGTTGAGCTATCTCCATGGCCGCCTGGAGCCGGTGATTTTCCGCGATCTCAAGCCCGCGAACGTCCTGGCCCGCGCTCCCTGGAGCGATCGAGATCGCAGATTGGCGGTGGTGGACTTTGGGATCGCGCGCCAGTTTCAGACTGGGGCGGTTGGCACGGTGATCGGTACCCCTGGCTACGCTCCTCCCGAGCAGTATCAGGGCCTGGCAACTCCCCAGAGCGATATTTACTCCCTCGGAGCCACCTTGCATCGGATGGTCACTGGATATAACCCGGAGCACCCCGGTCCCGAGCAGCCGCTCTTCAGTTTCCCGCCCGCCCGCCGCCTCAATCCCGCTTTGTCACCGCGCATGGAGGACATACTGGGACGGGCCACGGCGCTCAATCCGGCGGATCGCTATGCGAATGCGTCCGAGTTTCGCGCTGCTCTCCAGGGTTTGGCCACCCGCCGGATCCGGGGGACCACCTCTCGTACGTCGCCGGCCGGCCGCCATGCCATGATGGTGCTGGCCGCTGTGCTCCTCCTTCCCTTGATGCTGACCCAGATGCTTCGGATTGCCCAGATTCCTCTCCAGAACGGCTTTTACGCCGAGCAAGTTACGGGAGGTGATCCCTGGTCGAGTCAACAGCCTATCTCGGGAGGCGCTACCGATTTCACCTTTACCGATGGCAGCCAGGCATCGGATAGTAGCCAGACCCAGTGTACCCCTCCGGCAAGCCCCGCCGAGGTGGACATGAATCCAACCGTCTGCGGTCCAGACGGCACCTGGTGGCAAGTTGATTGGTCTGGGCAAGTGACCCACATACTGGCCTCGGGCGAGGTCGTGCCGTTCCTGGCGGTTGGCGGGGCCCCTGGTTCCGCTGAACTGGTGAGTGTGTCCGCCCAGCGGAGCCATTGCGACTGTGTTTGGGTTGTGTGGGGTGATTCCCAGGCGCGGCTGAATGCCAGTGGCGACATCAGCTACCAGCCGATCCCCGGTTCGGATCCCCTACACACGGCATCGGGCTTACTCCAACCATAGGATGACCGTTGGCCTCCGGCGGGACATCCCGTCGGAGGCCACGCCAGGACCGGGATGTGTGCCATGCCAGCGGAGGTCGATCCAACTCCCGTCGTCATCGACCTGGCCGCCCTGGCCCGAGAGCCTCTGGCCCGGCAACCGGCATGGGCCTTGCAAAGCACCGACCTCAACGCGAATCTGCTGGTGTTTGACGGCGTCGATGGGGTGGCAGAGCACGTAAATAATGAAGTCGATGTGCTCGTCGTGGTGGTGGCCGGGACCGGAATAGTCTCCATCGCCGGAACGGACCACAGGCTGGGAGCGGGCCAGGCCATGCTGGTTCCCGTCGGAGCACGTCGCGCTATTCACGCCGGTGGCACCCGGTTTGCCTACCTTACCTGCCATCGACGCCGCGCCGGGTTATGGCCGGATGGGGTGACCCGGCCGAGGTAACCTACGCAGTTTGCGGCGCCAACCGGTGATCAGTCCCACGAGGAGAATGAGCCCGCCAAGTACCGGCAGGACCAGCGAGGTGGGCCGGCGGACGCGGCAGAGAAGATCGCATCGCACTGGAGACTGCTGGGCGGGCGACAGGGGAGTGATGGTCACGACCTTGGCGGGCGCCTTCTTGCCGGGCGTACCCGCCGTACCCATCATGGCCGGAGAATGGACGCTCATCCCAGCCACCACCGCCTGCCAGGTTGGCATGGGGCCATGAGGTACCGCCAGGGCGACGCGGGACAGGGCACCCAGTGCCTGCAAGGTTCCGCTTTCGGCCCCTCCCTTGTGTAAAATAATAGTTCCCCGCAAACGAATGGCCCGCGCGTTACCCGTCGGGTTGACTGGCTCAAGATCCACCACCAGACTCTCCATACTATTCTGGAAGATTTCGCCTACCAGACTGCCCCGGTAGACGACCCGGCCGCCTACATTGACGAGCGCCGCCGCGCCGGAGAGGAAACCAGCCAGATTGTTCGCGACCTGGTTGGGATGCAAGAGGTCAGGCAATATGGGGGTGGTGTCGGGCTGAAACACTTCGAGATAGGCTGAGAGTACCAAGGTAGCATCGGGAAGGGCGAGGGCCTTCGCCCGCCGATCATGCAGCCTGGCGGACACGATCAATTTATACAAGGGGTCAAAGTCCGGCTCCAGGCCGCTGAGGTTAAAGTCCACCGCCGTTCCCGAAAGAGTGAGAGCGTAGGCGGGCGCGGACAGACGTGCCTTGACCACGGTTGGGTACGCGCTGGCTGGTTGCGGGGCCTGAGGGGTGGGGCTCCCCGTGACATGCGTGGCCGCGGTTGCCACCACGTGTCCGGCTCCGCCCGCGGTGGCGAGTAGGATGGCCAGGCTGATCAGCGCCGCCGGCGCCCGCGTTCCCAGTCGTAGTGGACAGCTCACATGGTTCTCCCCAACGAGCGTGCTCCGCGAGCCAGTATCCGATAGAGGCCGGCATAGAGGATAGCGATCGGAAGCAGCGCCATCAGTGCTCCGGTGGCGAGCAGCCCATACTCGGTATCGAATCGGCCGACAAAGTGCGCCAGGGCCGTGGGGACGGTGATCACTCCATCGTCCTGGATAACCACGGTGGGTAGCAGATAGTCATTCCAGCTTACCAAGAATGACCAGACCAGGATCACGGCCAGGAGCGGCCCGAGGAGGGGCAAGACCACGTAGTAGAGCACGTGGCGAGGAGCCGCGCCATCGGTCGCCGCGGCCTCCAGGACTCCGGTGGGGAGGGATCGGATACCAATCCAGAGGAGGAGCACGGCCAGAGGCAAGACACGGGCCGCCTCCGGCGCCATCACGCCGGCGGCCGTATTGAGCAGCCCGGCGCGCTCCAGAAGAGAAAACAGGGGAATGATCAGCACCGCGACCGGTTGGAACAGGCCGAGGGCCAGCAGCGCCGCCGCCAGCCGGCGAACGCCGCGACTGCTGGCGGCAATGGCGAAGGCGGCTGGGAGGGCCAACAGGGCGGTAACCACGGCCACCAGTGACGCCATTTCCAGGCTGGTGACAATAGCCCCGGCGAAGCCCTGTCCCCCAATGGCCCTGAGATTGGCACCCAGAGCGAGCAGGGGATTCGCCCCGGAGGGCGCGCGAAGGGCCAGGACCACCAGCCAGGCCAGCGGCGCCAGGATAATCCCGGTAGCCACGATCAGCATCGCCCCCGCCCAGCCGGACCCCCAGCCGCGGCGCGGGAGTAATGGCCCGTCCCAACCATGCGCCTCACCAGGCTCATAGCCGCGCGCGATTGCCAGGGCGGCGAGGGCCAGCCCCACTCCCACCAGGGCTTGCAGGGACGCCAGCGCGGCGCCGACTCCAATCTGGCCCATCCCACCGAAGGCCCGCCCATAGGCATCCAGCGCCAGAGTGGTGGTGGCATAGCCGGGTCCACCATTGGTCATCAGGGCGATCAGATCGTACGAGGGGACCGCGCAAAAGGCGGTAGCCACCGTGGCAAGGGGAAGAACACCGCGCAAGGCGGGAAGGGTAATGGTCCGGAAAATGGCGCCCGCGCCGGCCCCATCAATCCGGGCGGCGGCCAACACTTCCGGGCTGATTCCGCCCAAAGCGGCCTCGCAGGTCAACATACTGAGCCCAAATGAGGCCCAACAGGCGATGACCAGGAGTGACCGTAGGGCCAGGCTTGGGTCGCCCAGCCAATCACCGGCCAGGCCTGCCAGCCGGAGGTCTTGCAGCATGCCGGTCAGTGGACCGGAGAGCGGGTTGTAGAACAGCCGCCAGGCCACGGCAATCAGCACAGTGGGTAGCAACAACGGCGTCAGGAGGAGCGCCCGCGGCACCGCGCGCAAGGGGGGAGGCGCCATACGCAGCAACAGCGCCAGGGCAAGGCCCAGGCAAACCGGGATGGTCAGAGTGACCGCCAGCCAGATGAGAGAGTGCTGAACCTCCTGGGTGAAGCCGGGATCGGCTCCCAGGCCGCGATAGTTTCGCAGTCCGACAAAGACCGGGGATGTGTACCCATCCCACTGTTGTAGAGAGAGGATAACCAGACGCGCCAATGGCCAGAGTACGAACAGCGCGTAGACCGTGGCCGCCGGAAGCACGTAGGGGATCAGGCCGATCCGGGCGCGCGCCTTTCCGGCTGTGAATCTCGGTAACGGGCGATCCGCCGGACCCACGGGAAGGCTAGAACTCACCATCGGTGCGCGTGCCGGAGGCTTTGGTCCCGTGCGAATCGTACACGAGCCGCAGGCTACGAGGAAGGAAGGCGGGAGTCTCGAAGCCCTGCAGGAGCAATTGCACGTTTGCTTCCATGGTGGCGTTCAGATTTGGTACCGGAGCCCCATCAAGGTAGACGCCGGGCGTGGCCGAGCGGAGCGCCCTTACATAATCCTGCTGGAAGGGGGTGAGACTGGTAATCTCCGCCGGAGCGAGTGGCCGGGCTGGGAGCAAGCCGTCCGCCGCGAGCCGGCGCGCGGTTGGATCGCTCAGCATCTGGGTGATGAACGCGGCCGCCAGGGCCGACTGTCGTCCAGTTCGCGGAATGGCCCAGCCAGAATAACCGCTTTGAGGAGCGACAGGCGGGCGTCGCGCGTCCGTACTGGGGAAG
>DATBTL010000023.1:0-1574 GCA_036559345.1 Chloroflexota bacterium
CCACCGCGCACGCCACCCCATCGAGCACCGGCACGCCCAGGTCGCGCTCCAGTGGCTTGTCGAAGCGCGAAAGCTTCCCGCAGCCGAGGATCAGCACCTCGGCCCCATCCTCTTCCAGGGCGCGGCGGCCTTCCGCCGCCAGAATGGCGTGGGTTTCAGGGTCATTGCCCGGCTCGATCTCGTCCGGGAGATCGACGGTTCGTACCGAGGCGCAGCGGTGCTCCAGGCCATAGAGCCGGACCAGGTTCGTGGTAATCGGCCGGTAACGGGCCGGCATGGTGATGATGGAGAAGGTATGACCGAGGGTGCACGCCAGGAGCATGGCGGATTCGGCGATCCCAAAGACCGGGGCGCTGATTGCCTCGCGGGCCGCGTAGAGTCCGGGGTCTTCAAAGCAGGCGATCACAAAAGCGTCAAACTCGGCCCCTCTCGCGCGCACCAGATCCAGGGTTTCCTCCGTGGACCGGGCGACCGCGCCATAGCCGCCGAGCGCCCGAGGGTCGCGGGGCGGATGGATCGTGACAATCTCGGTCGAGGGGTTCGCGTAGCGGCGCGCGGCGGCCTCGATCGCGCGGGTGTCGGTCTCCAGGCCGTTCGTATTGATAATCAACAGCTTCACGCCCACATCCCTCTTTCACGCCGGTTGTCCAAGGAGTGTACTGTATGAAGGCGGAGGATCGACAGGAGGATGCCGAGCTTTGACCTTGTAATCCGGAACGGGCAGGTTGTCACCAGTGCCGGCGTGGACAGACGGGACATCGCCGTGCATGATGGGGTGATTGTCGAGCTTGGGGCCACTATCGCGGGAAGCGGCGCCACGGAAGTCGACGCGACCAGCCTGCACGTCTTCCCCGGCGGCGTGGATCCGCACGTCCATTTCCAGGAACCGGGGCATACGTCGTGGGAGGGTTTTGCCACCGGCTCGGCGGCGCTGGCCGCCGGGGGCATGACGGTGGTCTTCGATATGCCGCTTGATTGCCTACCAACCACGATCGACGGCGCCAGCTTCGACCGAAAGCGTGAGGCGGTACAGGGATCCTCGCTGGTGGATTTCGCCTTTTGGGGCGGACTGGTCCCCGGCAACCTGGAGCGGATGGAGGAACTGGCGGCCCGTGGGGTGGTTGGCTTCAAGGCGTTCATGGCCAATGGGACGGAGGATTTCCCAGCCGTGGACGATCTGGCTCTCTACGAAGGGATGGTCCGCTGCGCCGACTTGGGCTGCCTGATGGCGGTACACGCGGAAAACGAGCAGATTACGGCGCGGTTAACAGCACGGGCGCGCGCCGGCGGACGAACCGGCCCGCGCGATTTCATCGCCTCGCGGCCCACCATCGCGGAGAACGAGGCCATTGCTCGGGCCCTGCTGTTCGCCGAGGAGACCCGGTGCCCGCTGCATATCGTGCATGTGACCACGGCTAAAGGGGTCGCGCTGGTCGCGGCGGCCCAGGCGCGGGGAGTCGATGTAAGCTGCGAGACCTGCCCGCAGTACCTTGTGTTCTCCGAGGATGACATCGAGGAGCTTGGATCTCTCGGGAAGTGCGCCCCACCGTTGCGGGCCGCCACGGAACCAGAGC
>DATBTL010000024.1:0-24479 GCA_036559345.1 Chloroflexota bacterium
CCCCGACCGGGCTGAGTGGGTAGGAATTCTTCTTATACACCCTTGCCGTCCTCGACGCCTCGCACACCGCCCTTCTACGCGGATTCCACATCTTCGCATAGGGCGCGCCTCACGTCTGATACCGTGATATCGCGGTCACGTTCCAGGGGCGCGGGTCTCCAGGCCCGCTTGCCTCGGCCACGGATCGTCGTCAGGGTACGGATGCTCACCGTTCACCGAAGGCCGGCGGGCGGACACGGCGGGCCTGGAGACCCGCGCCCCTGACAAGCAGCGTGGCCCACAATCGCGATGCGGCGCCCGAATGCGGGAACCTATTGCCTACGTTCCAGCACATCCCGCACACTGGAGGAAGACCCAACCAGTAGGGGCAGTGAGTGAGGGGACGCCAATGCGGGTGTTGTTTGTGCAGTTCGAACCGGATGATGGCCCCGGCCGGCTCGGTGACGGCCTGATCGCTCTGGGAGCCACGATCGAGAGCATCCGGATGGATCGCGGCGAAGCGCTTCCCCCTCTTGATTCATACGCGGGCCTGATCGTGATGGGCGGCACCATGAACGCCCTGGACGACGCGCACTTCCCCTACCTGCCCCTGGTGGTTCAGGCCATGCGCGATGCTTGCCAACGCGGACTGCCTACCCTGGGCGTCTGTCTTGGCGGTCAACTGCTCGCCCGCGCCCTGGGAGCCCGAGTGTACCGGAAAGAGATTCCGGAAGTTGGCTATTACCCAGTGGAATTGACGGCGGCCGGCCGAGCCGACCCGCTGTTCCAGAGCCTACCCAGCCAGCCGATCACGTTTCAGTGGCACGAGGATGCTTTTGAGTTGCCCGAGGGCGCTACGTTACTGGCTGATTCCCCTCGCGACAGCCTGCAAGCATTCCGGATGGGTACCGGCGTAGGCTTGCAGTTCCATCCCGAGGTGAGCCTGGAGACCCTCGCCATCTGGGCCAGGTCCGTGGTATACGGGATGGCCGAATCGGCGGATCGAATCACCCCGGAAACCCTGCTGGCGCGGGGACGCGCCTTGGACCAGCAATTCGCGGCCCAAACGACCCAACTCTGCCGCAATTTTCATGCCCTGATGCGACAAGAAGCTCTGGCACGGTCCTGATTGCCTTATTCCGCCCGAGTGCCCTCTCGAACGATCAGGAGACACCCACCAGTGATCTCCACGGAGGCGGTGGCGCCAAGCAACTCATTGCTCACTCCGCGAGTGTGGCCCCGGATCAACGGCTCGCCATGCAGTGGATAGCGGAGCCCCTCGGTCCTCACGCCCGCTACCTGGTCGGTGACCGGAAGCAAACTGACGTAGTCACCCGCCTGGCCCCGGATCTCGGCCCGCGACCAGGTCGCCTGTGCAACCGTCTCACCGTCCATGACGCGCGTCTCGACCCCGCGGAGGACTGGCAAGGCAAGCAGCAGGAGATTCCCCAACGTGTGATCGAGCCGCGCCCCTCCCAGGGCCCCAGTGATCGTAATCCGATCAGGCTCCCGGCCCAACGCGTAATCCAGAGCCAGTTCCAGGTCGGTTTTGTCTTTCTCAAGTGGGTGCTGAATCATCCGCGTGCCCGATTGCCGCAAGCGCTCGTGGCCCGCGGACGAAATGGAATCCATATCTCCCAGGAGGAGATCCGGGGTCAGTCCAGCCGTGAGGGCGGCGTCTCCGCCGCCATCGGCACAGATCAGGTAGTCGGCGCCGGCCGCCAGCTCGCGCAAGCGCGCTGGGTCTACGGGAGCGCTCCCCACGATCAGGACATGGCCCCGATCAGCCTTCACGTGCCGGCTGTGTCGCCACCAGCCGAGCCATCCTCGGCGGCCGCCCGGGCATTCTCGCTCGGCGCTGGATGATCGGCGCCGCCCTGATTGCTTCCCAGAGCACCCGACACCGCGTCCAATCCCTGCCCGGCATTCGACAGTGCTTTCTTGCCCAGACTTCGCGTCCGCGCGAGAGCGACCGATAATCGACCAGGGGCAGCGGTTCCGCGGAACACCCGGCGCGCGACCACGCCGGCAAGCAGGGTGCTGCCGGCGCTCAGGGTGGGCCGGGCGACATACGCGGTCAGCGGTCCGTAGAGCTTGCCAAACTTCGACTTTTTTCCCGCCGCCGCCGCCAGACGAGTGAGACCGGCTTCCACGCCATCGAGCAACACGGTGGGCGTGAGCTTCGACGCGACCTGACGGAAAATCTGGGCCTTGTCGTCAAGGCTTATCCCATAGACCGCCGCCAGTCCCACCACCAGGACCGCTTGGTGAAGCAGGAGTTGCGCCGTGGCGGGCGTGGGTACGCCGCTGCGTTCGCTTCCCGCGCCGGCCACCGAGCCCAGCACCACCTTCAGATCGCGCGCTGCCTTGCTCATCATGCGGCCGGCAATCTGTTCCCGCATGCCGGGAAGGGCGCGGCCCAGGGCGAGCCTCCGATCCCATAGGCGCGTGAGCAACGCGGGCAGCAGCACCCCACGGAATTGATCAGCGTCCAGCACTTTGAGGACGACCGGGTTGACGACCCCGCCCGGCCGGTCTTCCTCACCTACCAGGATAGGAAGCTGGGCCACCCCGGGAAAGGCTTCCTTGGCTTGCGCGAGATGGGCTTCGGACGCGGGAAGAACAATCACCATCTCAGTCTTGCCCACCGGAAGCGGGGCCTTTGTCCCCGGGTCGTGGGCCCACAATGCAAGTTTCACATCCGCTGGGATGGCTCCGGAACCGCGGAGCAATTGGATGAGTTGTTGGGTGGCCTCTGGGCTGCCCACCACTGCGATGCCAACTTCACGCCGGGCCTCACCGACGAGTTTGTTGAAGTCAAGGGTAGGTAACGCATCTAAAAATGCCTTCGCCACATCGCCGGGTGCTTTGCTCATCGTGGAATCTCCTTACCGTGTGGCACAAAGCCCGTGAAATCTACCTATCACCTTGATCGTACCACTTCCGCCTGAAAATGCCAGTTCGGAATGCCGAGGAGGTCCGCCGGAAACCGGCGGACCTCTCTGAACTGTAGTGATTTCGAGCAGAATAGTGGGGGAAGCCCCGCCTTACCGGCGTCGGTAAGCCCGCGGAGTCTGAGGCCGCACCCTCGCGGGCGCTGGAATCACCTTGGGCTTGGCACGGGTCACGATGATGACCCCAATCAGCCCCGCAAGCAATGTGGCGATCACTGTATGTTCTCCTAACCGACCGTGAGGCGTCCGTCCGTTACCTTCATTGTATGGGCTGAGCGGCGTACTTCCATCACCCAAATGGGTAAACACACCACGAACATGCAATAAAAGCCGCTACGAACCTCGCTTTCAGTGTAACAGCATTGCGTGTTGCGCCAAAGTCAGCATGCCGGATGGCCACAGGCCAAGAACAATCAGGCCGCCGGCGGAGATAATCAGCGAGGGCCAGAGGGCCGGGGGAACCGTAAACGGCAGGGCGGCGTCGGTCGAGGACCGGAAATACATGTAGAAGATCACCCGCAGATAATAGTACACCGAGACTACGCTGGTCAGCACGCCGACTACCGCGAGCTCCCCGTGTCCTGCCTGCAGCGCGGTTTGGAACACGTAAAACTTCGCCCAGAATCCGGCCGTGGGCGGGAAACTGGCCAGCGAGAAGAGGAACAGGGCCATGACCGCGGCTAGCCAGGGCTGGCGCCGCGCCAAACCCGCGAAATGCTCAAGGCGGGTGTTCGCGTCTCCGGTCCGCCCCACCGCGGCGACCACGCCAAAGGCGCCGATATTCATCAAGGCATAGATCACGAAGTAGAAGAGGAGACTCGGTACGCCGTCACCTGAGCTTCCGTCGCCTCGCGCGGTAAACACCGCGATCAGGATATAGCCGGCGTGGGCGATGCTCGAATAGGCAAGCATCCGCTTGACATCGTTCTGTACCACGGCGGCGAGGTTTCCCAGGACCATGGTAAGCATGGCCAGCAGCCAGACCAGCGCCACCCAGTGGGCATGCAGGGCCGGCAAGGCCACCACGAACAGGCGAACGAAGGCGGCGAACGCGGCCAGCTTGGTGCCCACCGACATCATGGCGGTGATCGGAGTCGGCGATCCTTCGTAGACATCCGGGGTCCAGGTGTGGAAGGGGACCGCCGACATTTTGAAGGCAAAGCCCACAATCATCAGGGCCAGTCCAGCGTAGAGGATTGGATCTCCCGTGGCGGCATGCCCCTTCAAGTATGAAGCAATCGCGGGAAGTGACGTGGATCCGGTCTCGCCGTAGGTCAGGGCCATCCCATAGAGCAAGAACGCGGAGGCAAAGGCGCTGAGCAGGAAGTATTTCAGCGCGGCCTCTTGCGACCGGTCCTTGGTGCGCTCGAAGCCGGCCAGGACGTAGATGCAGATGGAGAATGTCTCGAGGGCCAGGAAAATCACGATCAGGCTGTTCGCGGACGCCATCAGCATCATGCCGCTGATCGTCCCCAAAACCAGCACGTAATATTCACCAAGGTTGATGTGCTCCAGCTCCAGGTAGTCCATGGAAAGGAGCACCGTCAGGATCCCCACCAGCAGGAATATGCCGCTGGTGAACAGAGAAAAGCCGTCGAGCACCACGCTGCCCGAGAACCCACTCTTGTTCTCGTCGCGCAGGACAAGGACCGCGATAAAGGCCGCCACCAGCCCGACCAAACTGAGATAGGCGAGTGCCCGGCGCTGTGAACGAGGCAAAAAGAGGTCGGCAAGCATGACCAGAATCGCGCTGACAGCGACGATCAGTTCCGGCAAGACGACCGTGTAATCGACGATCACGGGTGCCCTCCAAGCGACGTGAGTACCGAATTGGCATAACTCAAGGCCGGGTCAAGCCAACCGGCGGGCTGCACGCCGATCCACACCATGAGCACTACCAGGGGAAGCACCGATGCATATTCAGCCACCGACAATTGATCCCACCAGGAAGCCACGGTCCCCGGCGGCAAGGGATCGGGACTGGCCTTTCCCGCCGGCCCCAGCGGACCATGGCTGGCTCCCTGGAACAGACGAAGCATGTAGGCCGAGGCAAGAACCACCCCAATCGTCCCCACCACGGCGTCCGCCGCGTTAGCCTGGAACGTCCCGATCAGAATGAGAATCTCACCGGCGAATCCGTTGAGGCCCGGCAACCCCAAAGCCGAGAGCGACACCACCAGGAAAATCGCCGCCACGATCGGCGCCTTGACCGCGAGGCCGCCCAATTTGTCCAGATCCCTGGTCCCCCATTTGGTGGTGATAATCGCCACCAGGGCGAAGAGGGCCGCGATGGTAATCCCGTGGTTCACGGCCTGCAAGGTCGCGCCCTCGATACCCTGGGACCGGAGGCTGAATATCCCGAGGGTAATAAAGCCAAGGTGCGGAATACTGCTGCAGGCTACCAGACGTTGGATGTCGCGCTGGTCCAGGGCGAGGAGCGCGCCGTAGATAATTCCAATCGCCGCCAGCACCATGATCAAGGGAGCGTAAAAACGAGCCGCGTCGGGAAACAGCGGCAGACAAAAGCGCAGGAATCCGTAGATTCCCATCTTGCTCAGAACACCGGAAAAAATAATCGCGGTCGCGGGCGATGCCTCGCCGTAGACATCGGGCACCCAGCTATGAAAGGGAAACACCGCTGCCTTGATTCCGAAGGCCAGGGCAAAGGCCAGGAACACCGGACGCTGCACATCGGGTGATAAAGGATGGGCCAGCAGATCCAGAAGGTCGAAACTGTGGGGAGTACTGAGGGCGAAGAGCAGGAGAATTCCCACCAGCATGAGCAGACTGCCGACCATGGTGTAGAGCACGTACTTGAGCGCGGCGTAAATACGCCGATCCCCGCCCCAGATCCCCAGCATGAAGTAGGCGGGAATCAAGACCGCTTCCCAGAAGAAGTAGAACAGTACCAGGTCGATCGACATGAAGACCCCGATCAGGGCCCCCTGCAAAAACAGCAGCATGCTCAGGTAGACGTTGCTGCGATCGCGCTGGGTCGAGGCGGCAACCAAAACGGTCACCGGCGTAAGGATGGCGGTAAGGAGCAAAAACAGGATGCTCATCCCATCAACCGCCAGATGAAAGTTCACATGGAGGGCGCTAATCCAGGGAGCGCTCACGTCCCAGGTGCCGCTGGACAGCGGGGCGCCGTCATATTTGAAAAACAGCGCGATGGTGATGCCAAGGCTAATCAGGGATCCCGTGAGCGCTATGGCCACGGCGGCCCGGTGGGTGATCCCCAGCAGCAGCACGGCGATCGCTACCACGAACGGGGTGAGCAGTTCGAGTTGCAGCATGGTCTGTCTCTCCCCTTTCTACCGCTGGGCCACGGCCAGCACTACGATCACCAACATGCCGACGAACAAGGTGATAGCGTAGGTGCGCACGTAGCCTGACTGTACGGGGCCGATGTCCGTGCTGGCCCCTTCGATCGAGCGCGTCACCCCATTCACCAGGCCATCGATCAACTTCCGGTCAAGGCCGCGCCAGGCTACTCGGGCCAACCAGTAGGTCGGCAGCTCAACCAACAGGTTATACAGATAGTCGAAGTACCACTTCTCCAGGAGGAACTTCTGGACCGACGCGGCCGGCCCCTTGAGCTTGGGCCGAGGTCCCAGCCGATAGAGATCGCGCGCCCAGACAAAGCCCACCACGATCAAGGCGATCACGAGCCCGAAACTCAACCAGTTGTAGTCTACCTCTACGTTATGCGGTGAGAACACATAGAGGTTGAAAACGGGATTCAGCCAATCGTGGAAGTGGCCAAAATTCGGGAGCTGAATGAATCCACCCACGGCGGCAAGAATTGCGAGCACCCACATGGGAACCAGCATGACCGTAGGGGCCTCATGCACGTGCGCCGCCGCGTCCTTCTCGACCCTTGAACGACCGTGGAAGGCGAGATACCACAGGCGGAACATGTAGAACACGGTCATCCCGGCCGTGGCCACCCCCATGGCCCACAAAATCAGATACCAGTCGCCACGGGCGGCGACGTGGGTGAGTATTTCGTCCTTGCTCCAGAAGCCGGAGAGGGGCGGGATACCGGCGATCGCCACCACCCCGACCGTGAACAGGATATAGGTGGTGGGGAGCTTGCTTCGGAGGTCGCCCATTTTGCGCAAATCCTGTTCGCCGCCGAGCGCATGAATGATACTGCCCGCTCCCATGAAGAGCAGGGCCTTGAAGAACGCATGGGTCATCAAGTGAAACATCCCGGATGAGTACGCGCCTACTCCCACCCCGAGAAACATATAGCCGATCTGGCTCATGGTCGAGTAGGCGAGCACCCGCTTGATGTCCACCTGGACGATGGCGATCGTGGCCGCCACCAGCGCGGTCACGGCCCCGATGATCGCCACCAGGCCGGCCGAGAATGGGGACAGGTCATAGAGCACATGACATCGGGCAATTAAGTACACGCCGGCGGTCACCATGGTGGCGGCATGAATAAGGGCACTGACCGGGGTCGGGCCCTCCATGGCATCCGGCAACCAGGTGTGGAGGGGAATCTGCGCCGACTTCGCGATTGCCCCTACCAACAGCAGGAGGCAGAGCGCGGTCACCACGGGATCACCGCTATGCAGGGCGGCCGCCTTGGCGAATACCCCGGCATAGGTCAACGTCCCCCACTGGCGCACCATGAGGAAGATAGCCAGCATGATCCCCACGTCGCCCATCACGTTCATGATCAGCGCCTTGCGGGCGGCCAGGAGCGCGGCCATGCTTTGGTACCAGAAGCCAATCAGGATGTAGGAAGAGAAACCCACCAGGCCCCAGCCAATCAACAGGAACAGGAAGTTGTTGGCCACGACCAGGAGAAGCATCGAGAAGATGAAGAAATTCATATAGGCGAAGAACCGTGAGAAGTCCTCATCATCGTGCATGTAGCCGACCGAGTAAACATGGATCAGGAAGCCGACCCCGGTCACGATCAGGAGCATGGTCGCGCTGAGGGGGTCGATCAGCATGCCGAAGTCGATCTTCAGTGATCCGACCTGGACCCATTGATAATAGTCCAGGTTCCCTTTGGTTACTTGATCGTGGGGTGACCAGCCCATAACCTGGAAGTAGGCGATCAGGGCCACCACGAACGCGGCTCCGATCACTCCGCAGCCAATCAGGCCGATCCATGTTTTGCTCAGACGCCGTCCCACGGCCCCGTTGAGCGCGAACCCTAACAAGGGTAGGATAAGCAGCAGCCACGCATAGCCGTGCATCAACTAGCCCTTCATCGAATTAACAGCGTCCACGTTTATGGTCTCCCTGGTGCGGAAGATCGAGACGATGATCGCCAAACCAATAACCACCTCGGCGGCCGCCACCGTCATCACGAAGAATACGAATATCTGCCCATCCATCGAGTGCAGGCGGCGGGCAAAGGCGACCAGGGTCAAATTCGCCGAGTTAAGCATCATCTCAATACTCATGAAGATGACCAGCGGATCACGGCGAATGAGCACTCCGACCGCGCCAAGGGTGAACAGGATCGCCCCCAGCACCAGATACGTCGATGTCGATACCAAACTATCGTCTCCCCACAACGAAGATGGGCCTCCGATGAGCCCATCTCACTCCGGCGTCTTCCCTCGGGGACGCCTCCATCCTGTCCTAGCTGATTTTCCGTTTCGCCAGTACCACCGCCCCCAACATGGCCAGCAAGAGCAAGAACGACGTGATCTCGAAGGGCAGGAGGTAGGTGCTGAAGAGTTGATCGCCAATGGTGTTCACGCAGCCGAGACCACCGCCCGTATGATTGGGCAGCGGCGGCGGGCAGGAGGAGTTAAGGGTGAAGTGAGTGGTATCGACGGGCCCTTGGAGGTCGTTCGAAGCCACCTGAACCGCCAGGACCGCCGCCAACACCGCGCCGAGCAGCAGGGCCGGAATCCGCAGGATGGAGAGTGGGTCGTCCCCGCTCTCCTCGCGCCCTGGTGAGAGAAGGGTTATCACGAACAGGAACAGCACCATGATCGCGCCCGCGTAGACGATAACCTGGACGGCGGCCAGGAACTGGGCGTCCAGGAGGACGTAAAACACGGCCAGGCAAAAGAAATTGGCCACCAGAAAGAGCGCGCTGTAGACGGGATTCCGTTGCAGGATCACATTGAGACCGGTAATAACGGCGATCACCGCCGTGACCCAGAAAACCACCGTCACCGTATTGCTCCCGCCTCTTGCGCTAAGCGATCCAACGTTTCCTTGACCACCCGCGGATCCGGGACCAGCATCATTTCCTTGGTGTAGATCATATGGGGGATATCAAAGTCCGCCAACTCATAATCATGCTTGAGCACGATCGCCCCGGTTGGGCACGCCTCCTCGCACAGGCCGCAGAAGATGCAGCGCGACATGTTGATCTCATACCGGCGAGCGTAGCGCTCTCCCGGCGACACTCGATTGGTGTCCGTGTTCTCGGCTGCCTCCACCAGGATACAGTCCGCCGGGCAAGCGCCGGCGCAGAGTTCGCAGCCAATGCACTTTTCCAGACCATTGTCGTAGCGTTCCAGCACATGGCGGCCGCGGTAACGCGGCTTTACGCCCTCGCGCTCCTCCGGCCACTGGACCGTGGTTTTCTTCTTGAACATGGTAGCGAAGGTGAGCGCCATCCCTTTGACGATGGCGGTCGTACCTTCCAGAAACGCATTTTGCGGCATGATGGCCTCCCAGGCCCCGCCTCCCCTTCCGGGACGCGGAATCGCTTGTCTATCAGGCGGTGAGCGCGACCACGGCTCCGGTGGCCAGAATGTTCAGCAACGCGAGCGGGATGAGCCATCGCCAGCCAAGGGTCATCAGTCGATCGTAACGCACCCGTGGGAGGGTGGCCCGTAACCAGATGAAGACAAACAGCAGAATGATCACTTTGATCAGGAACCAGATCAGGCCCGACAACCAGGGCCAGATGATCGTGAACGGCCCCAGCGGACCGCCAAGGAATATCGTGGTCGCGAAGGCGCTGACCGTAATCATGTTGATATATTCGGCCATGAAAAACATCGCGAAGCGGAAGCTGCTGTATTCGATATGGTAGCCGGCCACCAGCTCTTGCTCGGCTTCCGCCAGATCGAACGGGGCCCGATTCACCTCGGCGATCGCCGCGATGCAATAGAGGACGAACCCCAGGGGCTGCCAGAATATATTGGGAATGTGATGGGCCTGGTAGGAAACGATGTCGGTCAGCCTCAGCGAGCCGGTGATCGCCAGCACGCCGACCACCGACATGCCGAGCGCCAATTCATAGGAGATCACCTGCGCCGAGGAACGAATTCCTCCGAGCAGCGAATACTTGTTGTTCGATGCCCACCCACCCAACACGATCCCGTACACGGCCAGCGAGGTGGCGGCGAAAACGTAGAGTACGCCGATATTCAGGTCCGCCAGCGCGCCGGACAGGACGATTTGCGTCCCCTTGATCGTAAACGAGAAGGCCACGGTGAAGGGAATCACCGCGAAGGCCACCAGGGCAATGAAGAGTGAGAACATCGGGGCCAGAGCGAACACCGGCTTGTCAGCCTGCGTGGGCACGATGTCTTCCTTGAACAGCAACTTGATCCCGTCCGCCAGCGGCTGCAGCAAGCCGAATGGTCCCACCCGGTTCGGCCCGATACGCACCTGCATCAGCGCCACCACCCGGCGCTCGGCGAAGGTCATATAGGCAAAGCCGGTGATCAGGACGAAAACAAGGACCAGGGCAATGATGAGGTCGAAAATAACCTGCTGCCAGCTCATCGCGCGGCTCCGACAGCCATCGGCTCAAGCGCGGTCTCAAGCAGCCCCGCCCACGAGGGAAGCCCGGTGACCCGCGCTATTTCCTGGGTCACGTCCTCACCGGTGCGGTACAGATACGTACCGCCAAGCTGGACGCCGAGATCGGCAAGCGTCTGCCAACCCTCGCGTACGTAGTCTGGCGGCACGATCGAGGCACGGAGACGCTGCACACGCCCTTCCGTATTGGTAAGGGTGCCGGGGGTCTCGGGAAAGTCGGTAGTGGGAAACACCACGTTAGCATACTGGAGAATGGGTGAGGTGCGCGCGGTCTGCACGACCACGAAGGGTGTCCGTTCGAGCGCGGTCTGGATATCCGGTCCCCCATCCGCGAGCGGATCGTAATCCAGAAGGAACAGACCCCGGATGGTCCCTTGCCGCGCCGCCGCGAAAATGTCCTCCTGGGTCCGGCCCACCCCGCCCACCGGTTGGAGTCCCCACGCTTTCCCCAAGCGGGCGTGAATATCAGCGGTCCCTTGCGGCACCCCGCCGGCCATCCACTGGCCCTGGGCGCCCATTTCCGCCGCGCCGCGGCTATTGGCCGCGCGGGCCAGGGCAAGAGGCCGGGTGGGGGCGCCCTCGGCCGTGCCCAGCTTTTCGGCCAGGGCAACCAAGGCGGCCAGCGTCTCATCGCCCGCGTCGTTCGCCAGCAACCGCTCGTCGTACACCACCAGTCCGCGGGTCGAGCCGCGGAGGGTCTCGGCCACCTTCCGCACGGCGTCCGAAGCGGGAGCGGCCGGGTCGTCCAGCACGGCGATCAGTTGCCGTATCGTAGCAGCGGGCGAAGCCGGCTCGAAGGGAGAGGTGGCCGCGGCGCGATAATCAAGGGCGGTCGGCTGGTTGGCCAGAATGACCACGGGAATCTGCCGGCGCTTGATCTGCTTCCGCAGCCGCAAATCCAGGACATGCTGGCGCGCCTTTGGATCGGCGTCGATCAGCACGATCCGATCCGCGGATTCCATGTCCACGATTCGAGCCCCGCCCAGTACGGAGGTAGGAGCGGTTGAGCCACCGGGAACCGCGATATCGGCGCTCCTGAGCACGGTGCGGAAGATCCGAGCCAGCAGATACAACTCCTCGTTGGTGCTCCGGGGCCCGGCCAGCGCCGCTACCCCCGTGTGGCGGGCTCGATCGAGGCCCTCGGCGGCAACTTGCAGGGCGTCCTCCCAAGACGTCTCCACAAGGTTCCCGTCGCGGCGCACCATGGGGCTGGTGATCCGCTCGCCCTGACGTAGGCGGTCCAGGGTGCCAAATCGACCAACGTCGCAGAGCCAGCCATCATCCACTTCAAGATTCTCGCGGGCATAGAGGCGGAGCAGCTCATTGCGGCGCGTATCCACCGACACGTTGCACCCTACCGCGCACGAGGGACAAATACTCGGTTCATGGTTGAGATCCCAGGGCCGGGCGCGAAACCGGTATTTGCTGCTGGTCAAGGCGCCCACCGGACACAACTCAATGGTGTTTCCGGCAAAAGGACTATCGAACGGGCGATCCGGGAACACGTTGACCTCGGTCTTCCCACCCCGCGAGAGCAGCACGATCTGCGGATCGTCCGCCACGTCCTCCATGAACCGCACGCAAAGCTGACAGACGATACAGCGCTCGCGATCCAGCACGATTTGCGGCCCAATCGGCAGATGCTTGACGAAGTGTCGCTTTTCCTCGGTATACCGGCTCTTCCCGGGCCCATACTGGAACGTAAGGTTCTGGAGCGGGCACTCTCCGCCCTTATCACAAATGGGACAATCCAGGGGATGATTGATCAACAGGAACTCAAGCATGCCCTTCTGGGTCTGCTTGACATCGGGGGTGATCGTATGCACCACCATGCCCGGAGCCACCGGAGTAGCGCAGGCAGGAGGATAGCCCTTGGCCCTTTCGATGGAGACCAGGCACATACGGCAGGCACCCAAAGGGTCCATCTTCGGTGAGTAACAGAACGTGGGAATCTCGATCCCCAGCTTCTCGGCGGCGAGCAGCACCGTCGTGCCGGGGGGAACGGAAACCTCCCGTCCATCGATGGTCAGAGTGACCAGGTTCTCTTGTTGCATCCTCTTTACACTCCTGCCGCCATCAACTCGCGGGGCATGTGACACGCATAGCCGCTGATATGTCGCTCGTAGTCCTCGCGGAAGTATTTTACGCTACTGAGAATCGGTCCGGTGGCGAACTCACCCAAGGCGCAGAGGCTCTTGCCCGCCATGTTATTGGCGATGTCGGCCAGAAGGTCAATGTCCTCCATCCGGCCCAGGCCCGCTTCGATCCGTTGCAGAATCTTGCTCATCCAGGGGCAGCCCTCGCGGCACGGCGTACACTTCCCGCACGACTCGTGGGCAAAGAACTCGGTGGCCCGGAGGGTGAAGTCGATAATGCATTGGCGATCGTCCAGGACAATCATCGCCCCCGCGCCCAGGGCGCTGCCGATTTTGGCCACAGCGTCGATATCGGCGGGGGTATCCTGCTGGAAGGCGGGGAGGATCGGCGGCTCCGATCCCAGCATGAGTGCCTTGAGTCCATGCTTGGGATCCTGCATCCCGCCGGCAATCTCGATTAGCTCGCGGAAGGTCGTCCCCATTGGCGCCTCGTAGTTCTCGGGATTCCTCACGTTCCCCGAGATCGAAAACACCTTGGTGCCGGGACAACTGGGAGAGCCGATCCCCAGGAACCACTCCGCGCCGTTGTTCACGATATGCGGCACGTTACACAGGGTCTCGACGTTGTTGACCACGGTCGGCTTTTGGTAAAGTCCCTTGATCGCGGGGAAGGGCGGGCGCTGGCGAGGCTGGCCGCGGCTCCCTTCCATGCACTCGATCAGGGCGGTTTCCTCGCCCACCTCATAGGAGCCCGCGCCCCGCTGCACCAACATATCCAGCTTGTATGAGGTGCCCATGACGTTCGTACCGAGGTAGCCCTTGGCATACGCCTCGTCCACGGCCGCCTGCAGACGCCGTCGGGCATGCTCATATTCGCCGCGGATGAGGATAAAGGCGTGCTTCGCCCCAATCGCGTACGAGGCGATCATGCAGCCCTCGATCAGTTGATGAGGATTAAACTCCATCAACAGGCGGTTGTTGAAGGCGCCCGGCGTCCCCTCGTCCGCGTTGCAAAGGAGGTATTTTGCCAGGTCCGGATCCTTTGGCAGGAAGCTCCACTTCCGACCGGCTGGAAAACCGGCACCTCCTCGTCCCCGAAGGTTGGCCTTAATCACCAGGTCGGTAATCTGAGATGGCTGCATCTCGGTCAGTGCCTTGCGCAGAGCGGTATATCCACCATGACGCTCGTACACATCCAGTCGCTCGAGGTCCGGCACATTCCGGTGTTTGGTCAAAACCAGTTCAGCCATCCGCTCCTCCGGGCTCCACGTTCGCCGTATCAGGAATATTTCGCCAGGGCCGCGTCGATTTGCTCGGGCGTATTCAGCGGCCCAATCGGTTCAAGGTCGATCTCGATCATCGGCGCGAACTCGCACTGGCCCAGGCACTCCACCTCTTCCACTGTGTAGCGCCCATCGGCCGTGGTGCCGCCCAGCTCCACGTTCAATGCCTTCAGCACATGGGCGACCACCGCGTCGCAATCGCGCGCCTTGCACGCCAGGTTGGTGCAGATCTCCAGCATGTGCCGGCCTACTGGCTTCTTGGCGAACATCGTATAGTAGCTGGCCACCGACTTCACATCGGCGGCGGTCAGGTGCAAGAGATCTCCGACCTCGGCCATCGATTCCTCGCTGACGAAGCCCTTCTCTTCCTGCACCAGATACAACGACGGCAACAGCGCCGAACGGGGATGAGGATAACGGCTCATCAGTTCGGTGATCCGGTCGCGGGTCGCTTCCGAAAGCACTACGGAACTCATCGGTCAATTTCACCTAACACAATATCAATGCTGCCGATAATCGCCACCACGTCGGCCACCAGATGGCCCCGGCACAGGCGGGGCAGCGCCTGCAGGTTAGCGAACGAAGGCGCTCGGACGTGACACCGCCGGGGGCGATTGCTCCCGTCGCTGACCAAGTAGAATCCCAATTCGCCGCGGGGAGACTCAATCGCCTGATAGACTTCGCCAATAGGCGGCTTCAGACCTTCGGTTAACAGCTTGAAGTGGTGAATGACCGCCTCCATACTGTTGGCCAGTTCCTCCTTGGGCGGAGGCACCACCTTCCGATCGTCCGAGCGGATCGGCCCGCCAGGCAAATTCTTCAAGCACTGGACCACGATCTCGCGGGTCTGGCGCATCTCCGCTACCCGTACGAGGTAGCGCGCGTAGCAGTCGCCCTCGGCGCGCACCGGCACGTCGAACTTGAGTTGGTCGTACACCAGATAGGGCTCCTGCCGCCGAAGGTCGCGAGCGATCCCGGAGCCGCGGAGGCTGGGGCCGTTCAATCCCCACTCAATCGCCTCCTGGCCAGAGATCACCCCAACTCCGGTAAGCCGCTCCTTCCAGATCCCATTCCGCGTCAGGAGCCGCTCATACTCGTCCACCCGGTTCGGGAACGGATCAATAAAGGCGTGGACCCGATCCAACCAACCATCCGGTACTTCCAGCTCGACCCCGCCGAAGCGGATATAGCTGGTCATCATCCGCTGGCCGGTCAATTCCTCGAACAAATCGAGGATTATTTCACGTTCGCGGAAGCAGTAGAGAAAGACTGTCATCGCCCCGAGGTCCAGCGCGTGGGTGCCCAGCCAAACCAGATGACTGGCGATACGCTGCAACTCGACCAACATCACGCGGAGCCAGGTGGCGCGGGGTGGAATCTCCAGACCGAGAAGCTTTTCCACCGCCAGGCAGTACCCTAAATTATTCGATAATGGGGAGAGGTAATCCATCCGGTCCGTGCAGGTGAGAGCTGCCTCATACCGCTTCCACTGAATCGACTTTTCGATCCCGGTATGGAGGAACCCGATGTCGGGCACCGCGTCCACTACCGTCTCGCCGTCAAGGGTAAGAATGATCCGTAGGACCCCGTGCGTACTGGGGTGCTGCGGGCCCATGTTGACGGTCATCAGGTCGCCTTCATGGCGGGTATCGGGACGTTCGAGGACGGCGGTGCGCCCATCGGAGCTTGGCGTGATGCGCGTTTCAGGGGTCATGGGAGCCGCCAGTCACTAACCAATGAGAAGATCGTAGTGGGGCGGTTCATGAAGTAAATCCCACTTCCTCGCCGCCAATTGGGTGGTCATAGCGGAGGGGAAAACCCTGCCAGTCGTCGGGCAGCAAGATCCGCCGCAGATTGGGGTGGCCGCTAAAGCGGATCCCCATCAGGTCGAACATCTCGCGCTCAAACCAATTCGCTACCAGATACACCGGGGTCAAGCTGGGGACTTCCGGATCGGGGCCATCCTCAACCTCTACCTTCAGGCGGAACCGGACGTTCCGCGCCATGGAGGTAAGCTGATAGACGATTTCCCAGCGAGGGGCGACCGGTAAGAGATCACTGGCGGTGATGTCCACCAGCGAGTCGAATCGCAGACTCTCGTCGTCGCGCAGAAAGCGGGCCACGGCCACGATTGCCTCGGCCGGTACGATCGCCCAATCCTGCCCATACATGCTAACGGCCCGGATCGGCACATCCGGGAAGGCGGCCCGGAGCGCGATCACGGCGCTATTGGCCTCGGCCGGGCTCTCGGTCAAAGCGGTGGCGTTCATATCGGCCATGGACCTAACTCGCGCGCCGAGCAACCAGGCGCTCACGGGAGATCTTCTCCTGGAGCTTCATGATCCCATCCATCAGAGCCTCGGGGCGGGGCGGGCAGCCGGGGATGTACACGTCAACCGGCACAATCTTGTCAACCCCCTGAATCACCGCATAGTTATTGAAGATCCCGCCGGAGGAAGCACAGGCACCCATGGAGATGACCCATTTGGGCTCGGGCATCTGGTCGTAAATCTGCCGCAGGACGGGCGCCATCTTCTGGCAGACCCTCCCAGAGACAATCATCAGGTCCGCCTGCCGCGGCGAGGCTCGGAATACCTCGGAGCCGAAACGGGCCAGGTCATAGCGGCTGGCGCCAGTGGCCATCATTTCAATGGCGCAGCAGGCCAGGCCAAAGAGAGCCGGCCAGAGCGAGGACTTCCGCCCCCAATCGGCCACTTGCTCGATAGAGGTGGTGATGATGCTGTCGCCAAAGGCGGTTTCTAGTCCCATTCCAGGACTCCCTTCCGGTAAATGTAGACGAGGCCCAGGAAGAGGACGCCGATGAAGACCACCATCTCCTCCAGACCAAACACTTTGAGGTGTTTGAGCCAAACGGCCCAAGGATACAGGAAAATAGCCTCAATGTCGAATACGATGAACAACATGGCCATCAGATAGAATTTCACGGGGAAGCGTTGTCTCGCCTGGGTCACCGGCAGGATCCCGCACTCGTACGGCGCCAGTTTGGCGGCGGTGGGACGGCGGGGGCCAAGAAAAATGGAAACCCCGGTCAACAGCATCACCAGCCCCAAGGCAAGGGCCATGATCAGTAATACGGGCGTGTAGGCGCCAACGCCTGTAGGCATGGTTAAGTTCCCTCCTCACCGTGGACGATGAAGTAGACAGGCTCGACACCACGGACTACGGGGCGGTCCGCTGAATCGCACGAGTTGTCACCCTGAGTATACCAAAGAAGCCACCCCTTCGTGCAGGGGTTCGCCGCCGCGGCCTTCGCGTGATGCAACGCGATCTGGCGCGGGAACACAGCGTGGAAAGCTCTCAATCGGCGCTTACCTCTATTTGGCCGTTGGCGACCCGTACTGGGTAGATATGCTGGGCCGTGGGGGCGGGGCCGTCCAACACGGCGCCGTTTCGGAGGTCGAAGACGGCACCGTGGCACGGGCAGGCGATCTCATGCCCCGATACGTCGCCATCGCTCAAGTTGCACCCGCGATGGCTGCACTCATTGTCGAGTGCGTACACGGCGCCGGCCGACCGGGTGACCAGCACTTCCACCCCGCCAAGTTCAACCACCACCATGCCGCCCTCGGCCAGCGCCTCCGCCGACCCCGCGGAAACCACCTCTGGTTCAGCCATCCCCAACCGCCCTCTCCATTCCACGCCGACACTCGGCGCCACGCACACTGTCGCATTGCAATGTACGGGGAAGGTGACACGGGGCGCCAGAAAGGCATGAGTCCTCCTAGTCATCGGAAGGAACCTGCCCCTATGCCACGCCTCGGCGGTAGGGGTATTGCTACCGTTTCACCCGCTTCAGCGTGTTCGGCGGATAATTCCGTTGCATCATGGCTAGCGCGGTTCCGTGATTTCTCGGAGGTAGGCCAGTTGGTCACGGAGCGCCGGCCCGAGGGATGCCTCTCTCTCTTCGAGAACGTCTACCTAGCCAGACAGCATCCGTCTAAAGGCTAACTCGGCCTCGGCAAACGTCGGGGTCGCGGCATGCATGTGGAAACGATGGTCAGCAATGACGACTTCCTCTGGATCGAACACCACCGTCAGAAGCACCGAGTGACGAAGTCTCCGGTTATAAGGGAGATCACCAGAAAGTTGAAGAACAAACGTGACGAGGGAATCCTCCAGACCCTCTTCAAAATCGAGCATCCGCTTACTTCCGCTCATGGAGCGTGAGTGACGTTGTGTAGCTCAAGGAGTGTAACACTGACACTCCAAACCCGATACCCTCGAACGGCGGCCGTAGGCAGTGCGACCATTCATTTGCCAGAGTCCGATCCTACCAGGGCGCCCTGCTCCCCACCCCGGCTGCCTCCGCGGCCTCAACCACGTAGAGCGCGGCGGCCACGTCCTCGACCGCCAGACCAAGGGATCGGAAGAGAGTGATCTCGTCCGCTGATTGGCGACCAACGCAGGCGCCCACCAGCAATTCGCCCAGTTCAGCGCGCACATGATCGACCGGGATTAGCCCCTCCTCGATCGCCTGCCTGAAGTCCGCCGCTTCGTTTTCCACGGACTGGCGACGATCCACGAATAATGAAGCCGCAACCACCGTGGCGGCGTCGATTTCCTGGTGGGTACGTTGGCTGGCCCCCACCGCGTTGACGTGAGTACCCGGCGCCAACCACTCCCGCCGTAGCACCGGCGTCCGGGCCGTGGTGGCCGTAACCACGATATGCGCTCCCTGGACCGCCTCCGCTACAGTGCCAACCGCCTCGATGGCGCCGGAAAAGCCCCGCCGTACGCTGTCCACGAACCGTTGGGCGCCCGCAAGGGTTCGACTGGCCACGCGGACGCGCTCGATTGGGCGCACGCAGGCCATCGCCTCCAGATGCCGGCGCGCCTGCACGCCGGCGCCGATGATTGCCAACTCACGCGCGTCCTCGCGGGCCAGCAGACGAGTAGCCACGGCGGAGACGGCGGCGGTGCGGATGGCGGTCACCGCCGAGGCATGCACCATCGCCCGTGGCTCACCGGTCAGGCCGTCCATCAGCAGCACCGCACCCTGATGGCCATCCAGACCCCGGCTCGGGTTGCCCGGCATCACGCACAGAACTTTCATCCCGAAGATGGGCCGCTTGCCTCCTCGATGGGCGGGCATCCAGGCCATAATTCCATTGGCGTTGGGCGGCGGATAGACGGATCGGAGGGGCTGGGTCCATTCTCCGCGGTGCAAACCGGCCAATGCCTCGGCCATCACCTCGATGCACCGGGCCATGGGGAGCAGATCCTCGACATTCTGGTGGGTGAGAACAAGCACACTCATCGGGCTAACCTTCCATTTCCGCCAGTGATGCTCCAGCCTGAACGACATCCCCCACTTGGTAGAGAATTCGTGAGATAGTGCCGTCTCGCGGCGCGGACACCGCGTGCTCCATCTTCATCGCCTCGATCACCAGCACGGTCTGTCCTGCCGCCACCGTTTCACCCTCCCCCGTGGTAATCTTGACCACCCTTCCGGTCATGGGTGCCTGCAGGCCGGTACCCGTACTTCCCGCCGGACTAGAACTGTATCCCTCAATTTGGGGTGAAGGACTTCTGGCCACCAAGTATGCCTCGCCATTGACACTCAGGTGCCAACCTGCCGCCGTCTCGGTTCCCTCGACCGTCCACAAACGCGTTCCCTCTCGTACCAGGATGGTCGCCGGGCTCAAACGTTTGCACTGGATCACGTGGTCACCACTGGGCAAGGCAATCAGCCAGGAGTCGGGGGAGACGCGGCGGGTAGGGAGCGAGAGATCATGGAACCTGAGCGTGACTCCCTCGCCCGCGTGCCGCCAAGGTCCGTCGTGCCAGGGTGATCCGAGCGGCGAGGCCGGCATGCACAATCGCCAACCCGCCGCCGCGAGCAGGGCATGTTCGGGGAGCGGCGCGGGGACTGCTCGCGAATCGGGAGAGTGGTCCAGGAAGTTGGTCGCTACCGAACCGAGGCGAAAGTCCGGGGCCGCCAACACGAAGCGCAGCAGATCAAGATTGGTCGCCACCCCTTCCACGCGATACATCTGAACCGCTTCCAGCGCCCGCTGGACGCAGGCAGCCCGATTGGGCGCCGTAACAATGAGCTTGGCCACCATTGAATCGTAAAATGGTGAGATCTCGTCGCCCGCCTCTACCCCAAGATCATTGCGGATTCCATCGCCGTTGGGAGGGATAAAGGTGGTGATGAGGCCCGTGGAGGGCACGTAATCCCGCGTCGGATCCTCGGCGTAGATCCGGCACTCAATCGCGTGTCCGTGGAACTCGATCTCCTCCTGACGCCACTCCAGCGGCTCGCCAGCGGCCACCCGAAGCTGCGCCCGGACCAGGTCAACCCCGGTCACCTGTTCGGTTACCGGGTGCTCCACCTGGAGGCGGGTGTTGACCTCCAGAAAGTAATAACGGCCCTCCTCGGTCAGCAGAAACTCGACCGTGCCCGCGTTCTGGTACCTAGCAGCCCGCATGAGCGACACGGCGGCGCTGCCCATTTCGGCCCGCAAGGTAGGGTCCAGGGCGGGTGAGGGACTCTCCTCGATCACTTTTTGGTGCTTGCGCTGCACCGAGCAATCGCGCTCGCCCAGATGCACGATGTTTCCCTGCTGATCGGCCAGGATCTGAAACTCAACGTGCCGAGGGGCCGAGATTGCCCGCTCCAGCAGCACGGCGGCGTCCCCAAAGGCAGTCTGGGCCTCTCGCCGCGCCGATTCAAGGGCGGCATCAAAGTCCGCCCGCGACTGGACCAGGCGCATCCCGCGGCCCCCACCGCCCGCCGTTGCCTTGATCAATAGGGGAAAGCCCATCTCCTCGGCGGCGGCCCGGAGGCTGCCGAGATCCTGGCTAGGGCCGTCGTATCCAGGGACGACCGGGACACCCACGTCGCGGGCCAGTTTTTTGGCCGCCGCCTTGTCGCCCAGCAATCGCATCGCCTCGGGCGAAGGGCCGATGAAGACAATTCCGGCCTCCCGGCATGCCCCGGCGAAGTCCGGATTCTCGGACAGAAAGCCGTAGCCGGGATGGATAGCCTCCGCACGGGTCGCGCGCGCGGCGGCAATCAGCAAATCCGGGCGCAGGTAGCTGTCCGAGGCCGGTGACGGACCAAGGTAGTAGCTCTCGTCCGCGCGGCGCGTATGAAGGGCCCAGCGATCGGCGTCCGAGAATACGGCGACCGAGCGCACTCCTAGCTCCCGGCAGGCCCGGCTGATCCGCACCGCGATCTCGCCCCGATTGGCAATCAGAATCTTCCCGAACACTAGAGAGCACCGTCCTCAATCCAGGCCGGCTTCCGTTTCTCCAGAAAGGCGGCGATCCCCTCGCGCCCCTCGGGGCCGGCGCGCAGGCGGGCGATCAGTTGCGTGGTCTCCGCCCGCGCCTCGGCTGGGGTCCGCCCCGCCACCTTGTTGATCAAGGTTCGCGCCTGGGCGGCGGCGTGCGGAGCGGCGGTCAGAAAATCCTTGAGCGTCGCCCGCAGGACGGCGTCCAACTCGGCGGCGGGGGCGATCTGATGGACCAAGCCAATCCGCAGGGCGCGCTCGGCGTCGAAGCGGGCCCCGCTGGAAAACAGGGCGCGGGCATGACCCTGGCCGATCTTCGCGACCACGAAGGGGGAAATCGCCGCCGGCAGGAGGCCCAGTTTCACCTCGCTAAGGGAAAAACGGGCGTCATCCGCCGCCACCACCAGGTCGCAAGCCGCCAGCAAGCCAATGCCGCCGCCAAAGATCACCCCGTGGGCGCGCGCCACCGTGGGCACCGGGCAGGTGTTCAGCGCCGACAGGAGGTCGGCCAGAAGACCGGCGTCGTTCAGATTTTCCTCCATCCCAAGACCGGCCACCGTCCGCATCCACTCCAGGTCGGCCCCGGCGCAGAAGGCCGATCCCTCGCCCGACAGCACCAGGACTCGGACGCCGGGAATGCCGCCTACCGAGCCAAAGCACCGCGCCAATTCCTCCATCATGGCGCCATCCATGGCGTTGTAGATCGCTGGTCGGTTGAGACGGACCCAGAGGATGCCGCCCTCTTGCTCGACCCTCAGATGCTCATAGGCTCCGTTGGTCACTTCCCGCTCTCCCTTCTCTACATGCGGAATACGCCGAAGGTGGTGGGCTCAATGGGAGCGTTCAGAGCGGCCGCGATCCCCAGGGCCAGGACCTTCCGGGTATCGGCGGGCGCGATCACCCCGTCGTCCCAGAGGCGGGACGTGGAATAGTACGGGTTGCCCTCGCGCTCGTAGGCGGCGAGCGTCTCCGCCTCCAGGGCGCCTCGTTCTTCGTCCCCCAGTCCCTGGCCCCGCGCTTTCAGTCCCTCTTCCCGGACTGTCACCAGGGTGCCGGCCGCCTGCCGTCCTCCCATCACGGAGATGCGCGCGTTGGGCCACATCCACAGTTGGCGCGGACCGAAGGCGCGCCCGCACATCCCGTAGTTGCCGGCCCCGAATGACCCACCAATGATCACGGTGAACTTGGGCACCCGCGCCGAGGCCACGGCGGTGACCATTTTAGCCCCATCCTTGGCGATACCTCCGCGTTCGTATTGCTTCCCCACCATGAAACCGGCGATATTCTGCAGGAAGACCAGGGGCAGCATCCGTTGCGCGCACAACTCGATGAAGTGGGCCGCTTTGAGGGCGCTCTCCGAAAACAAGATGCCGTTATTGGCGATCACCCCAACCGGGTAGCCGTGGATGTGGGAAAAGCCACAGACCAGGGTCGCGCCATAGTTTGCCTTGAACTCATGCAAACGGCTCCCGTCCACTACGCGGGCGATCACCTCGCGAACGTCATAGGCCTGGCGCGAATCGGATGGTACGACTCCGGCCAACTCCTCGGGATCGTAGAGGGGTGGCTCCGGCTCCTCTGGCTGCCAGGGAAGATCGGGGCGGCGCCGAGCGATCCCCGCCACGCTCCGGCGCAGGATGGCCAGCGCGTGTTCGTCGTTCTGGGCATAGTGGTCCGCCACTCCAGAGATCCGGGTATGCACTTCGGCCCCGCCCAGCTCCTCGGCCGTGACCTCTTCCCCGGTCGCCGCCTTGACCAGCGGCGGCCCGCCCAAAAAGATCGTGCCCGTTCCCCGCACGATCACCGTCTCGTCGCTCATCGCGGGCACGTAGGCACCACCCGCCGTGCAAGAGCCCATGACCGCCGCCAGTTGAGGAATCCCAAGGGCCGACATCCGAGCCTGGTTATAAAAGATGCGGCCAAAATGCTCGCGATCGGGGAACACCTCCGCCTGTAAGGGGAGGAACGCACCGCCGGAATCGACCAGATAGATGCAAGGCAGATGATTCTCCAGGGCAATCTCTTGCGCCCGCAGATGCTTTTTCACCGTGATCGGGTAGTACGTCCCTCCCTTGACCGTGGCGTCATTGGCCACGATCACCACCTCAAGGCCCTCCACCACCCCGATTCCCGTGATGATCCCCGCGCCCGGCACCGCGTCGTCATACTGCCCATTGGCGGCCAGGGGTGAGAACTCGAGAAAAGGGGTATCGGGGTCGAGCAGGAGATCCACGCGGTCACGGACGAAGAGCTTCCCGCGCTTGGCATGGCGCTCGCGCGCCCGCTCCCCGCCTCCGTCATGCACCGCGCGGAGGCGGCGCCGCAGATCCTCGACCAGGGCCAGATTTTCTCGGGCGTTGGCCTGGAACTCGGCGCTGGTACACCCAACCTTACTGCTCAGAACGCTCAAGATCGCCTCCGCCTCGGCAGCCCGCCCCGCGCCTTCACTCTAGGCTTGAGGAGGCTGGACATCGGGATCGGTGGGCTGATCGGTGTCGGGCCGGCCCAAGGGGAACGGGAGACGCGGCGGCTCGGGCGGCGCGTCAAAGTTGTCGCTCACGGGAGGTGGTGGAGGCGGACTCGGCATTCGAGGAGGGGGGAGCGGGTCTTGCGACCATTGCTGTAAGGGTGGGGGGGGAGCAGGCACTGGTTGCTGGCCCTGCACCAATCGCACCTGGAAGCGGGCCCGCTGCAACTCGCCGCCGCCAACCCGCAGCACCACGGCATGGGTACCGGGGGTTCGGAACTGGAGCATGGCCAGATTGTAGACGAGCGGTACCAGCCCATCCTCGCCGGGGATCGCGGTGGGCGGGCGTCCCATGGTGATCGTGCCGCGGGGCGGCTCGGGCAGAATGGACTGCTCGTCCGGATCCACCAGATCGATCTCAATCGGAAACGGGGTATTGGCATCGTTCCAGGGAACGCGGAGGCGGATAGCGATGCTTAAGGCCGGGTGAATGACTGGGAAACCGCTCGCCCATAACACGTCAATGGTGCCATGGATGTAATGGCGGTTATTGGCCGCCAGCGACGCTTCGGCCACCACCAGATAGTCCACCTGCAGCATGGCGTTCTCTCCCAGTCCCACTCGGCCGCCCACCGTCTCACAAAGAAGCGGACGCCGATTCCCACTGTACCACGTTGCGG
>DATBTL010000025.1:0-7861 GCA_036559345.1 Chloroflexota bacterium
CCCAGGCCGATGTAGCTCAGGGCCGAAATATCGAGGACGGCATAGCCCATGTCCATGCTTAGCTCCACGATGATCGGACTGAGCGCGTTCGGGAGGATGTGCCGCCACATAATTGCCGCGTTCGACACGCCCAGCGACCGGGCGGCCTCCACGTACTCGCGATTCTTCAGGCTGAGCACCTGCCCGCGGAGCAGGCGGGTATACCAGGGCCAGAAACCGACCGCGAGGGCGATCACCGCGCTTTGCAGACCGGCGCCCAGTGTGTTGGCCACCGCGAGAGCGAGAATAAGGGCGGGGAATGCCAGGAACATATCAGTGACCCGCATGATCAGCTCGTCGACCCAGCCGCCAAAGTAGCCGGAAATCGCCCCCAGGGTCAGGCCAAGGGTGACGGCGATCGCGAGAACGGCGGCGGCGGTGCCGAGCGAATAGCGGGCGCCGGCCAGAATCCGGCTGAACACGTCCTTGCCGATAAAGTCGGTGCCGAACCAGTGGGCGTGGGTGGGCCCCGACAACATGCTTGTGTAGTCGGGGACGGTGGGTGAATAGGGAGTAATATACGGCCCGATGACCGCCAGCACCAGGACGACGATCACAATCACGAGGCCGAACAGGTTGAGTGGGTTCAGGAGGAAGTGCCGAGTGAGCGGACGGCGGCGCAGCTTTTGCATCAGCGAGTAGCGTGGGGCGGGCGCGCTGGCCTCCTCGACGGCGAGCGCGGATGGGGGGCCGGATGGGGGGTGGTCGACCCCGAGAACTGGCTGTTCGAGCTTATGCTCCATCTTTCTACCCTCTGCTCGGCAACTTAGATGGTCACGCGCGGGTCAAGCACCATGTAGAGAATGTCGACCGCGAGATTGACCAATACATAGATTAAGGCAGCCACGAGGGTAATACCCATGATCGCGTTGTAATCGAGATTCAAGGTGGCGTTGGTGGCGTACCGACCGATTCCAGGCCAGGAAAAGACGTCCTCCACTAGCAGCGCTCCGCCCAAAAGGGTACCCACCTGCAAGCCCATGACCGTGGTGGCGGGGAGAAGCGCGTTGCGGAGGGCATGGCGAATGACCACTCGGGTTGATTTGATCCCCTTGGCACGGGCGGTACGGATGTAATCCTGGGCCAGGGTCTCCAGCATACTGGACCGCAGCATCCGGGTAAGGACGGCGAGCGACCCATACCCCAGCACGGCGGCGGGCAAGATCAGATAATTCAGACTGAGGAAGAAAGTGTGGAAGTTCCCGGTCAACAAGCTGTCCACCGTGTACAGGCCAGTGATATGCGTGGGCGGGTTCACATTGGGATCCAGGCGGCCCCCGGAAGGGAGCCAACCGCGGTTATCGAAAAGATACCATTGAGCCATCAGGCCCAGCCAGAAGGCGGGCAGGGCCACGCCCGTGATCGACACGAATCGTCCCACCTGGTCCAGAATCGAGCCGGGCCGAATACTGGAAAGCACCCCGAGAGGAATGCCGATCAGAAGAATCAAGAGGATCGCGCTGATCGTCAGTTCGAGAGTCGCGGGAAGGTAGTCCCGAAGATCGTCGCCGACTGGGCGGTGAGAGGTGAGAGAATAGCCAAAGTCCCCGTGCAGTAGGTTGTAGAGATAGGTAGTATATTGCCGCCAGACCGGCTGATCGAGCCCGAACTGGTGACGGATCTGGATCAGGGTGGCCGCCGTGGCCCGCGGCCCGGCGTAGAGCCGGGCCGGATCCGAGGGCACCACATGCGAGAGGGTGAAGGTAATGAGCGACAGCCCGAGCAGCACCAGGATGAGAAAGAAGAGGCGCCGGGCGATAAGCTGAGGTATCACGGCCGCGCTTACCGGTACATCTCGTAGAAATAGAAGGTACGCAACTCAATCGGATTGAAAACGAAGTTATGTAAACTGGCGGCCAGGACCGTAGTCTGCGCCGGCTGGGCGGTCCAGATAGCGGGCGGGTCCACGCGGCCGGTGAGATCCTGCAGCACCTTGGCGTATCTGATCACCGTGGCCTGATCGGCATAGCGCATCTTGGCCAGCGTGGCATCAACCTGCTTGTCGTGGTATTGCCCGATATTATTCCCGCTTGGGACTGATTGCGCGGAGTCCACCAGGGTATCGGCGGCATTGTAGGGGTCGTTGTAGTCTTCCCACCACTGGTAGGGCATGAAGTTCGGCCGATCGGCGGGCTTCTCGTTTCCGTAAATGATGTTGGTGTAGGCGGCGGTATCCAGTTGCTTCAGTTGTAGGGTGATCCCGAGTTGGGCTAATTGCGCCTGCAAGATCTCCCCGATCGGTCCATTGGGATAGACATCATCATACACATAGGTCAGCGTGGTACCGGCGGGCACCCCCGCTTGCTGGAGTAATTGCTTTGCCTTGGCGAGGTCGGTTTGATACATGAACGCATGCGGATCGTAGCCGGTGGTCTCGCTGGAGATCGGGCCGACGGCGCGCTGGGCATACCCCTTCAGGACGCCGTTGATCAAGGCGTTGTAGTCGAAGGCATAGGACATGGCCTGACGGGCCAGAGGGCTGGCCAGGGGCCCGGAAGGATTCATGGCCACGTAATAGACCTCGGTGCCGTACGGTTGCACCACGCGTACCTTGGGATTGTGCTTCAGCGCGTCGTAATCCTGAGGCGTGAGATCGAAGGTGATGTCCCCCTGCCCCTTTTCCATCAGTTCGCGCCGGGTGGCGGGATTGTCAACCTCGCTGATAATCACCTTCCCAAAATGCCGTCCGTTCCAGCCGCCCCAATACCCCGCGAAGCGAGTAAGAACCATCTGCTGGCTGGCGGTCCAACTCCGCACCATGTAGGGACCGGTTCCAATGTCATGGATGGGCAGGGCTACCCAGTTGTGCGCGTAGGGATCCGCCTTGGTGGCGTGCGCCTTAACGGCCTTGGAGTCGAGAATAAGCGCGTTATAATCCTGGGCCATGGCCGCGAGAAAAGTGGGCTGCGAGACCCCCAGGTCAAACCGTACGGTGTACGGGTCGATGATCTTGATCTGCTTGAAAGGATCGGTAGCGTTGAGGAAGCGGTCGAGCATATAGGCGCCGCCAAGGGCGGCGGCGGCGCTCCGCCCCAGGGAATACTGTACATCGGTCGCGGTCATGCAGCAGCGGCCATCGTGGAATTTCACCCCATGGCGAAGGTGAAAGGTCCAGACTGACTTATTGGCATTTGACGACCAGGAGGTCGCCAGATCGGGCTCGAAGCTGTTGAGGGTGGATCCGGCGAGGCGAACCAGGGTCTCATCGATGTTCCGCTCGACCGTGTCGCCGTATTCCGATTCGTTGTTCGCGGGATCGATGTCGGCGACCAGTCCATTCTCGACCAGAGTAAGGGTACCGCTGTCGACGAATCCCCCAGCGGCGCGGGAATGGGCGGAGGCGCTTGAAGCCGCTCGGGCGCCGGGTAGGAGGAGCCCCGCCACCAGGGCGGTACTACAGAGGTAGCGAGCGAGCGAGCTCCATTGATGGCCACGCGAAAGAAAACGCATAATCGATCCGTCCTCCTGCCCAAAAAAGAGAAGAATAATACCCTCGGATCCCAGGGAATAAAACTGCCGCTTGGGGTCCGACCCCAGCGCGGCCACGCGCCGATTGACCCGAGTGTACAGCAGAGATCAGGGGCGCGACAAACAGGTTTATACCTGGGGGCGCGCCTGGCCGTTCCGCTCCGCCTTTCCGGAACCCGAACCCCCTGCGTCAAGGGTTGTTCAACGAGCCTATTGAGATCGACCGGCGCGGTTTCGTCGTCGTGCCGCGGCGTCCCGGCCTGGGGGTCACCCTGAACATGGCCACCGTCGAAAAGTACCGCGTCGATCTCAAATAGAAGGAGAGACCAATGGGACGGCTTCAGGACAAAGTCGCGATTGTGACCGGAGCCGCGCGCTTCAGTCCGGCTGCGGGGAACGGGCGAAGCGGGCTAACGCCATGTGGATTCCCGGCAATCTCCTACCATTTCCGGCAATCCTCACCTTGCGACCGGCTTGGCGCATGCTCTAGGCTATGGAGCTGAACTGCCCGTCAGGGGTAGGTTCAGGAAAGTTCGCGGGCGGCACCGGTGCGCGGAACAGAGAGAACCCCTCGCTGGAGGAGAGGCGGGCGGCGGACGTGACGCCTGAAACCGCGTGAGATTATCCGTCTGCTTAGACACAAGATGAGGGATGGAAGCAATGCGTGATCTGGAAACACTGGGCGCCGAGCTGAGGGCCGGCAAGATCAATCGCTTCGATTTCCTGCGCGCCGCCGCCGGACTTGGCCTGAGCGCCGCCGCCGCCGTAGTGGTGCTTGATCCGTTCAACGCTATCCAGGTGATGGCCGCGGCAAACCCCAATGTCACTCCCGCTCATCCGAAAGCGAAAGCCAAGCACCTGATCGGCTTCTCGCAGAGCGAGCTGAATAATCCCTGGCGTACGGCGGAGACTGACAGCATGGCGGCAACCGCAAAGCAGCTTTCCAGCCGCTACAGCTACATAGCTACCGTGGCCAACAGTGACACTAACAAGCAGGTCAGCGACGTCGGTGACCTGATCGCCCGCGGCTGCGACCTGATCGTGCTGACCCCTCGTGAGGTAGATCCGCTAGCCGCCGCCACGGCCAAGGCGCTGGCCGCGGGGGTCCCCGTGATCGAGATTGACCGTACCAGCCGTGGGAAGTCCGGCAAGGATTATCTCACCGCCATCGAATCCAATTTCGTGGTCCAGGGGATGAAGGTCGCCAATTGGATGGTGCAAAATACCAAAGGGCCGATCAATTATGTCGAACTGCTGGGCACCACGGGCGCTTCGCCGGCCATTGACCGCCATAACGGCTTTCACATGGTAATAGATAAGCAGCCGCGTTTCAAGCTTCTGGCGGCGCATGACGGCAACTTCACCCTGGCCGATGCCAAGCCGATCATGTCCAATTGGATAACCAAGTTCGGTACCAAGATCGACATGATCTATAGCCACAATGACGACATGACCAAGGGTGCTCTCCAGGCCATGCACGAAGCGGGATTCACCAAACACGTGTTTATTGGCAGCATCGACGGTCAGAAATCGATCATCAAGGATATCGCCGCGGGTTTAGTGTCGGTGATGGTCCAATCCGACCCGCACTTCGGCCCCGTCACCTTCCAGACTATCGACCAGTATTTCGCCGGCAAGGCCATTCCTACCCACATTACCGTCAACGACCGCACCTACACCAAAGCAAACGCCGCCACGCTGATTAGCACGGGCTTCTAGCACGTGGTAGGATGGGTGGATGGTCGTCTCGGCCGGCGGCTCACGATCCGGCTCGGCGACCGTCCGCCCATGGGCGCAAGGGATGGTGATGGCTTCAGATAACCTCCTGGAAATGCGAGCCATTCGCAAGGGCTTTCCGGGTGTGCAAGCACTCTCCGATGTCAATTTCAACGTCCGGCGCGGCGAGGTACACGCAATTATCGGGCACAACGGCGCCGGGAAGTCCACGTTGATTAAGATCCTGACCGGCGCCTACGCAAAGGACAGCGGTCAGATCAGCCTGCTCGGACAAGATGTCTCATTTCACACGCCCGCCGAATCTCAGACCGCCGGTATCGCCACCATTTACCAGGAAGTGAATCTGGTACCATACTTGACCGCCCCCGAGAATATCTTCCTGGGACGCGAACCGAGAGGCCGCTTCAAGCAGGTTGATTGGGCACGTATGCGGCGGGACGCGGCGACTCATCTAAGCGCGCTCGGGGTAAGCGTGGACCTCTCGGTTCCCGTGATGCGATTGAGCGTGGCGCTCCAACAGATGGTGGCACTCGCGCGCGCTGTCTCACTTCATGCGTCGCTCGTGGTCATGGACGAGCCTACGTCGTCGCTGGATACCGCCGAGGTGCGGGTGTTGTTCGAGGTGATTCGCCTCCTGCAAGCGAGCGGGGTTGGCATTATCTATATCAGTCATCGAATGGAAGAAATCTTTACCCTCGCCCAGCGGGTCACTATTCTTCGCAACGGACAACTTGTGGCTACCCTCCCAATAGGCGAAACAGATACCTTGAGCCTGGTCGCGCTCATGCTGGGCCGTAAGCCGGAGGAAGTGCGCGCCTCGGGGAAGACAGCCTTTAGCGAGGCCGATCCCGCGTCCTCTCACCTACCGGTGCTTGAGGTAGAAGGGCTAAGCCGGGGTCAGGCGCCTCGGGATGTGAGCCTGCGCGTGGGGAAAGCGGAAATCGTGGGCCTGGCTGGACTGCTTGGCTCGGGGCGCACGGAGGTGGCACGGACCATTTTCGGGGCTGATCGGGCCGAGAGGGGTACTATCCGCATGGGCGGGAAAGCAAGGCGAATCCGCACCCCGCGAGACGCCGTGCGCGCCGGGATAGGCATGGTCTCGGAAGATAGAAAGACCGAAGGAATTGTCCCTGCCTTGAGCGTCAGCGACAATATTCTGCTGGCGGCCCTTCCGCTATTCACCCGCCTGGGCGTGCTTCAGCCTGGTAAACAACGCACGGTGGTTGACCAGATGATTCAGCGGCTAGACATCCGCACCCCCAGCCCCAAAACCCCAGTGCGCAATCTCTCGGGAGGGAATCAGCAGAAGGTTATTCTCGCCCGTTGGCTCTGCAGACAGCCCAAATTGCTCATTCTTGACGAGCCCACGCGGGGCATTGACGTTGGCGCCAAGGCGGAGATACAACGGCTCATTGACGAACTTGCACGCGAGCAAGGAATGGGCATCCTCATGATCTCCTCGGAGTTGGAAGAAGTCATCGAGGGCAGCGATCGGGTCGCCATTATGAAAGATGGGCGGAAACTAGGCGAACTGCGGCACGGCGAGGCGAGCGAGGACCGCGTGATGCACATCATCTCCGAGGGCTGAGCGCATGAGCATCAAGCGGCCCCGCGTCGAGGCGAGCCAGCTAGCCGCTCAGAATCCGCGCTCGCCGGTACCGGTCACACCCGCGCGCTCCACCAGCCGCATGCGGCGCGAGCGTCCGCGACGGCTCTTTCAGCGTTTTGGCGCACTGGTGGCGCTGATTAGCTTGGTCGCCATCACCGACGCGATCAGTCCAAACTTTCTTTCCGCCTCCAGTATCCGCCTACAATTACAGGAATTCTGCCTGACCACGGCGCTCATCGGGGTGGGGCAAACGCTGGTGATCCTGACCGGCGGTATCGACCTCTCGGTTGGTGCCTTACTGGCGGTGGGCTCATGTCTTGGCGGCCAGCTCATCCTGCAAAACTGGCCCATTCCCTTAGCGTTCCTGGTCCCCATTGCCCTGACCACCGGCCTCGGAGGGATCAACGGGGTGATCGTGGCCAAGGCGCGTATCCAGCCAATCGTGGTTACTCTGGCGATGATGATCGCGGCCCGTGGTCTTGCCCAGCTCGTGGCCTCGGACGCGACCCTCGATCTCAGTAGCTATGATACCTTCTTCAACCTTGCCACTACTCAGGTGGGCTCCGTGCCACTCCTCGGCACGATCCCCATCTCGGTGCTGATCACGTTAGCGATCTACATCCTGGCCTGGCTGTTTCTCACCCGCACGGTTATTGGGCGGTATGTATTCGCCGTGGGCGGCAACGAACGAGCCGCCCGACTCTCGGGGGTGGCCACCGAGTGGGTGAAGATCCTTGTCTATGCCATCAGCGGCCTGCTGGCCGGCCTCGCCGGCGTGTTGTTCGCCTCCTACAATCAAAGCGCCGATCCGCTCAACAACGGCAATCTCTATGAACTTGCCACCATCGCCGCCGTGGTGGTGGGTGGCACCTCACTGCTGGGTGGGGTAGGTGGCGTCTGGCGAACCCTGGTTGGAGGTTTGATACTCGTGGTACTCGGGGCATTCTTCGTGCAGGCCGGTTGGGACAAACCGGCTCAACTGATCGCTCAAGGCCTTATCATTGCCGG
>DATBTL010000026.1:0-2632 GCA_036559345.1 Chloroflexota bacterium
GCATGGCACGATCACCGTTCTTCCCTAACCCCTCCGGGACGCGCGGCGCCCGATGCGCGCAGCGCGTCCCGCCGGCCCTCAATGCACGGTGCTGCTCCGACCCCGATGGCTCCTCCTCGGCGATCGTTGGACGCGGCCCTACCTGCTCTTTCTCTTCGAGTAGCTCCACCGCCGCTGACCGGCCTTAACGCCCTGCTCGGTGTACTCCCCAAGGCTGGTCACGTCTGCTTACTTCCAGCCCGCGCGTCTGGCTCTAGCAATATTGACAATCCAGCTTACTAAACCTACTATTACTACCATGCGGGTGGATGACGCGCTCCCTACCGAGGTGACGCTGACCAGCGGCGAGTTGCGCGTGGCGATCGGCCGGATCGCGCGCCGGATGAAGCAGCTCTACGAAGCTGGGGAGGTGACGTTTTCCGAGACCTCCGTGCTGTCCCGCCTGAGCCGATCCGGTCCCGCCACGCCGAGCGCCCTGGCGGCAGCCGAGCACGTTCGCCCGCAAGCGATCGTGGCGATTGTCAACGCTTTGACGCGGCGGGGATTGGTGGCACGCGGTCAGGATCCAACGGACGGCCGCAAAGTGCTCGTAGCGATGACGGAGGCTGGCCGGCAAGCGTTGGCCGACAAAAGCTGGATAATCACCGAACGCATGGCCCAAGCCCTGGCGGAGGGGTTCACTCCGGTCGAGCAGCGGCAACTGCGGGTGGTAGTGCCGCTGCTGGAGCGACTCGCCGGCATGCTCTGACCACCGAGGCGGCGCTTATCGTGGGAGGCTCCTCGCGCCTGACCGAGGCAGCGTACCGCCCGCGATCTCAGAGAAGGATTGGTGTAAGGCGATGATCGGATCGGTTCCTCGGCGACTCTACCTCCTGCGACTCTCGACCTCGACCATTCCCCTAGCGGCAGGCCAAACGTTGGAAATGGTCTCGGGTTGTTATCTCATCGAGACCAATGATGGGCGCCATATCCTGATCGATAGCGGACTTCCCGCGGATGCACCATCTCCTGCGGGGATGCCGGAGGCCGCGCATACGAAGAACGTGCTCCAGCATCTCGCCGATCTTGGTCTCCGTCCGGATGACATTGATATGCTCATCTGCACCCATTTCGACATTGATCACGCGGGTTATCATGACGCCTTTACCAGGGCGGAACTGATCGTGCAGCGCGAACACTATGCCCTGGCGCGGAACGGCCATCCGCGCTTTGCCGCCGCCCGCGCGCACTGGGATCATCCGGCCCTGTGTTATAGGCAGATCGAGGGAGACGTCGATCTTCTCCCCGGCCTGACCGTGCTTGAGACCAGTGGACACGCCATTGGACATCAGTCGGTGCTTGTGCGTCTGCCGCGGACCGGACCAGTACTGCTCGCTATCGACGCGGTCGTCATGGAGGGCCTGTTCACCCCTGACCGCCAGGCATGGCCGACCGATGAGGACGAGGGGCAGCTGCGGGACAGCACGCGAAAACTCCTGGATCTGGTCGAGCGTGAACGGGTAGCGCTGGTTGTCTTTGGTCATGATGGCCGGCAGTGGCGAACACTCAAGAAGGCGCCGGCCTATTACGAATGATACCGGCAGCTCCCACCACGGTAAACTTAGCGATACGTGCTCCCCAAGTACGATGAGTAGTTACTTGCGGCACGGCACATGAATCACGATGGAGGGTATCTTCGTCATGGATACGGCACAACGGCTTTTGCACGATCTGGGTTTGCCGGCCGGCGAGTCGCGCGACCTTCCCACCTCTCCCGCACGCTTCCCCGATGGCAGCCACTACCGAGTCGAGATCCCCAGCGTCGAGGGGCCGGCGGCCTTCCGGGCCGTGATCGAGGCCGCCCGGTCCCAGGGGGTGCCGCTCCACCGGGTGTCGCAAGGCAGCGGGATCATGCTGCTGACCGACGATGAGATCCAGGATATGGCGCGGCTGGGCCGCGACCATGGGATCGAGGTCTGCCTGTTTGTCGGGCCCCGCGCGCATTGGGAGGGGAGCGCCCAGGCCCTCACGCCGGACGGCAAGGTGTTCGGCTGGCGCCACACCAGCATGGATCAACTGGTCTACGCCTTCCGCGACGTGGAGCGGGCGGTGACCCTGGGGATGCGCAGCGTGCTAGTGGCTGACGAGGGATTGCTGTGGCTGATTCAGCAGGCGCGCCGGCGATCGCTACTGCCCGCCAACCTGGTGGTCAAGGTCTCGGCCCTGTTGGGGGTAGCCAACCCGATCGGGGTCAAGTTGCTGGTGGAGAATGGGGCCGACACGGTCAACGTGGCCTCCGACATTTCACCGGCCCGACTGGCGGCGGTCCGGCAGGTGGTCCCCACTCCGCTTGATCTCTATATCGAAAGCCCGGATGGGCTGGGCGGATTCACCCGCTACCATGAGTTGCCGGAACTGGTGCGGGTCGGCGCCCCCATCTACCTGAAGTTCGGCCTGCGCAACGCGCCGAACATCTACCCAAGCGGTCAGCATCTTGAGGCGGTGGCCATCCAGACCGGACGCGAGCGGGTGCGCCGAGCGGCGATTGGCCTCGGGCTCCTGGCTCGCGCGGGCGTGGAGTATGCCTCCTCGGAGCCAGGCGCGACCGGGCTCGGCGTACCGGAGCCCTAACTCAAGCTGGGAAGAGTAGGGC
>DATBTL010000027.1:0-3242 GCA_036559345.1 Chloroflexota bacterium
ATCGTGAGCGCGGTGCGCACCCCGTTCGGACGAGCCCGGAAGGGGAGGCTGGTGGACATTCGCGCCGATGATCTGGCGGCCATCGCCATTCGTGGCGCCCTGGCCCGCGTGCCGGCGCTCGATCTGGCCCTGGTGGAGGACGTCATCCTGGGCTGTGCTTTCCCCGAAGGCGAGCAGGGGTTCAATCTGGCCCGACCCGCTTCGGCCCTGGCCGGAATCCCCAATTCGGCCGGAGGGGTGACGGTCAATCGGTTCTGCGCCAGCGCCTTGCAAGCCCTGAATATGGCGGCCCAGGCGATCGGCCAGGGTTCCGCCGATGTGGTCGTGGCGGCCGGGGTAGAGAGCATGACGCGGGTGCCGATGGGGGGCTTTAATCCGTCGTACCATCCCAAATTGGCGCGACCCGCCGAGGGCTACCCTTGCGCGTATGTTCCCATGGGGATTACCGCCGAGAACGTGGCCGAACGGTATGGGGTAAGCCGCGAGGAACAGGATGCGTTCGCGCTCCGCAGTCACCAGCGGGCTCTGGCCGCCCAGGACGCGGGCAAGTTCACCGAGGTGCTGGCAATCACCCTGCCGGACGGATCGGTTTTTGATCGTGACGAAGGGCCGCGCCGCGACACCTCCGCCGAGCGCCTCGCGTCCCTGGAACCGGCCTTCATCAAAGGCGGGACGGTGACGGCGGGCAACAGCTCCCCGCTGACCGATGGGGCGACGGCCGCCGTGTTGATGAGCGCCGAGCGGGCCCGCGATCTCGGGATCACGCCGCTGGCCCGAGTGCGGACCATCGCGGTCGCGGGGGTGGACCCCGAGGTGATGGGGATCGGGCCAATCCCGGCCACCCGGAAGGCCCTGCAACGGGCCGGCTTGACGATGGCGGACGTGGATGCCGTACACCTCAACGAGGCGTTCGCGTCCCAGTCGATTGTCGTACAGCGCGAGTTGGGGATCCCCGAGGACAGGTTGAATATGCATGGCGGGGCGATCGCGATCGGCCACCCGCTTGGGTGCAGCGGGATCCGCCTGGTGGCCCAACTGCTGAGCGAGCTTGCCGCCGTGGACGGAACGATCGGAATCGCTACCCTCTGCGTCGGAGGTGGGCAAGGAGTGGCCACGATCATCGAGCGGCTCTAAAGCGGCTCCCGGCAATTCACCCCGCCCATCAGGAAGGAAGACCACATGAGCGCTACAATCAACCGCGTGGGGGTCGTGGGCGCCGGCACCATGGGGGGCGGGATTGCCGCGTTGTTCGCCGGCGTCGGCATCCCCGTGTTGTTGCTCGATATGCCGGCCGATGGCACCCGCAAGGCGGACCGCGACGCCACCGCCGCGAACGGTCTCAAGCGGGCCCTGACGGCCAAACCCAGTCTCTTCTTTGAAGAAAGAGCGGCCAGGCGGATCGAGGTCGGGAACACGACGGATGATTTTGCCCGATTGGCCGACTGCGATCTGGTGATCGAGGCCATTTTCGAGCAACTTGAGGTAAAGCGCGAGTTCTTACGGCGGATCGCGGCGATCCGCGCCCCGCACGCCATCGTCGCCTCCAATACGAGCGGCATCCCTATCCACGCAATGGCGGCGGGCCTCCCGGTGGACTTTCTCGCTCATTTCCTGGTCATGCACTTCTTCAATCCGGTGCGCTACATGAAGTTGCTGGAGATCGTGCCGGGGGCATCGACCAGTCCAGAGGTGGTGGACGCGGCGCGGTCGATCGGTGAGACCCTCCTGGGAAAGGGCGTGGTGGTCGCCAAGGACACGCCGAACTTTATCGCCAACCGGATCGGAGTCTATGGGTTCATGGCCGTGCTCAAGCGGACGCTGGACAGCGGCTTCGGGTTCGATGAGGTGGATGCTATTCTGGGCGAGCCGATGGGCCGGCCTCGGTCGGCAATCTTCCGCACCTGTGATCTCTCGGGCCTGGACGTACTCTTGCATGTGGCGTCCGGGGTTCACTCCGGAGCGCCCGAGGACGAGCAACGGGCCGTGTTCGAGCCGCCGACCCTCCTTAAGGAGTTGGTAGCCCGAGGCTGGCTGGGCGAGAAAACCGGCCAGGGCTTCTTCAAGCGCGTGAAGGGCTCCGATGGGAGCGAGATCCTGGTCCTGGATCCCACAACCATGGACTATCGGCCGCGAGAAAAGGTGCGATTCGATTCGATCGGCGCCGTGCGGACCCTGCCGGATCCCGCCGACCGGATCCGCGGGCTGATCCATGCTGATGACCGGGCCGGGCGGTTCGCTCGGGAGGTGACGCTGGACCTGCTCGCCTACAGCGCGCGGCGGGTTCCCGAGATCGCGGACCACGTCACCGACGTGGACAACGCCATGCGCTGGGGCTTCCGTTGGGATCTCGGTCCCTTCCAAACTTTTGACGCTCTCGGGGTGCGTGAAGTCGCCGGGATGCTGGAGGCGACTGGACGCGGGGTGCCGGCCCTCGTACAAGAGGTGCTTGACCAAAACGACGGACGCTTTTATGGCGAAGGGGCGGGCGGGCGTACCGTCTTTGATCCCGTCCTCGGCGCGGCGGCGCCGCTGGACCCGTCCCCGGCGGACCTCACCGCGCGGGCCTTGCGCCGGTCGGGCGCCACGATTCGCGAGAACGCCGGAGCCCGTCTGCTCGACATGGGTGAGGGAATCGGCCTGGTCGCCTTCCACACCAAGATGAACTCCATCGATCCGGACGTGGTGAAGATGCTTCGGGAGGCGGTCGAGGAGGGCGGCGGGCGCTTCCGGGCCCTGGTGATTGGGAATGACGCGGCGGATTTCTCGGTGGGCGCGAACCTGGCCAGTTTGCTCATGGCCTCGTACGCTCGCATGTGGAAGCCGGTCGAGGAGACGATCCGCGCCTTTCAGGACATCAATATGGCCCTCAAATATAGCCGTGTCCCCGTGGTGGTTGCCCCGGCGGGCCGGGCATTGGGAGGCGGGGCGGAGATCGTCATGCACGGGGCGGCGGTGCGGGCCGCCGCCGAGTCGTATATTGGCCTGGTGGAAACCGGAGTCGGCTTGGTGCCCGCCGGAGGTGGCTGCAAGGAACTGCTGCTTCGCCTGAGACTGGGGAAGGAGGGACATGGCCCTTTCCCGCCCGCCCGCCGGGCCTTCGAGACGATCGCCTATGCCACGGTGTCCACCAGCGCCGCCGAGGCGCGGAGACTGGGATTCCTCGGGGCAACCGACCAGATCAGCCTGGACCGCGAGCGACTCCTGTTCGACGCCAGAGCCGATGCAATCTCCCTGGCGGAGGG
>DATBTL010000028.1:0-11516 GCA_036559345.1 Chloroflexota bacterium
TGCATATCGGTGGAGTAGAACAGGATCGCGTAGCCGCGGGCTGCCAGATCGCGCATCAGTTGGAAGATATCGGCCTTCGTGCCGACATCTACTCCTCGCGTGAGGTCATAGAGCAGCAGAATATGAGCCTTGGTCTGGAGCAGTTTGGCGATCACCACCTTTTGCTGATTGCCGCCCGAAAGGCTGCTGACCGGTTGATCCATGTTCCGTGCCACCACGTTGAGCTGTTGCATCGCGCCGCGGGCCAGTCGCCGCTCCGCGCTCTTATCAAGCAAGCCCAGATGGGAAACTTGGGAGAGAATGGGCAGGACGATGTTCTCTCGAATCGGCTTGGGAAGCAGCAAACCCTGATTCTTCCGGTCCTCGGGGACCAGCGCCAAGCCGATCCCCGCGGCGAGGGCATCGCGTGGATTGGCGATGCGGACTCGACGTCCATTCACCTCGATAGTGCCCTGGGCATGGTGGATGCCGTAGAGAGCCAGCACCACCTCCGATTGCCCCTGCCCTTGCAGGCCGCCCATTCCCAAAATTTCCCCTTCCCGCAGATCGAAAGAGACATCTCGCAAGCGTGCCCCGTGCCGCAGGTTGCGTACGGAGAGAAACACCCGCTCGGTGGCCGTTGGTGTACGGTCGGGATACAGTCGATCGCGCGCCCGGCCGAGCATCATGCCGACGATCTGGTCGTCATCCAGATCGCGCATCGGCTTGGTTCCAACGTGTCGCCCGTTGCGGAAGACGGTGCAGGTGTCGGCCACCGCGCGTACCTCGGCCAGTCGGTGCGAGATATAGATGACCAGCGTGCCGGCGCTCGCCAGCCGTTTACACAACCGGAGGAGCCATGCCACTTCGGGCGGCGATAAGGCGGAAGTCGCTTCGTCGAGGATCAGGATGCGTGGCCGCTGCGAAATGGTCTTCGCTATTTCAATCAGTTGTCGTTCGGCGACCGGCAATCCGCGCACGACCCGATTTGGGTCGACCGCCGGCAGTTCCAGTTCCTCGAACAGCTCGCGCGTGCGGCGGCGGAGCGCGGAGGCCGAGATCGTATGAAGGAGGGTCCGGTCCTCACGCCGGAACCAGATGTTCTGGGCGACCGTAAGATCGGGGATCAGGGATAATTCCTGGAACACGGCGCCGATGCCGGCGGCCCACGCCGCCCGTGGATTGTGCAGGGTGACCGGTGCGCCAGACAGGGAGATCTCGCCCGAATCGCCACGCAGGGCGCCGGTCAGGACCTTTATCAGGGTGCTCTTGCCCGCCCCGTTCTCGCCCAGGAGGGCATGGACCTCGCCGGAATAGGCTGTGAAGTCGACGTTGTCGAGAGCGACGATCCCGCCAAACGTCTTGGTGAGCCCGACCACTCGGAGGGCCGGTGTCCCATCTCGGCCAGGCATGGACTGCATCATCTCACTCCCGCCCGCCATCCGGCTCCGCGGCACCATGACTGGTGAACGCCCTGGCCACATAAAGCGTCACGAAGAGTATAGTTTTGCCCTCGGCTTTCGTCAACAGTATACGAGGCTAGATAGGGCTGATAGCGTTCTGGTCCATGCCCTGACCAACGTGGTTAACGCATGCCCGGTGGCTTGGCCGCCTCAACCTTCCATGAACGTAATAAGCCCTAGTTATTGCGCCTGACAACTGTTGACAGATCGCACGTAGTACACTACAGTGGGTAAATCTCCAAATCGAGGCGCGTGGTTCCCGGCCTGTCGGATCGGCCTCGGTGCTGACCAATGGGGAGTCGAGGAGGGCAGAAGAACCAGGAATTCGTCAACCGGCGGAACTGGAAGAGCCTACGAATCGCATGTGGGAACTCACGGAGGAGTTGTAAGCTATGGGTACACACCCAAAAAGCAGACGCGATTTCCTGAAGACGGCAGCCGGAACGGTAGGAGCGGGCGTGGTGGCCGCCGCCGGTCTGGAGACGAGCCTCAAAACGGTGGCGGCCGCGGCCCCCGCCGCGGTTCGCGCGCAGGCCCTCGAATCATCGGGGACGATGTGGTGCATGCTCTGGCAGCCCCATATCAATGCCTTCAACGAAATGATCGCGTTATTTAAGAAGCAGACCGGCTCGACCATCACCCTCAGGCCGCAGGCAGCGGCTGGACTGGCCTCGGAGATTGTCGCGACCAAGTTCATTGCCGCCACGGCCGCCGGTACGCAGCCCGATCTTTGCGCCAATACCGGCCAGAACATCGTGCTCCTCGCCGCGCAGGGGGCGGTGAAGGACATCGGGACCAGCGTCTACGCGGCCAATCACATTGTTATTTCCCGCGACTTCGTCGGCGATTCGGTCCAGGAGTTTACCTGGCGAAACAAGATCTACGGCGTGCCGCTGGAAGCCGATGGCGGCCTTGGTCCGTTCGTCAATGTGCGGGCCGATCTGGTCAAGGCCAAGGGACTGACCGCCCAGTATCCTCCCAGCAGCGGTAAGTTCGCCTTCGACAGCTACGACCAGCTTTTTACCCTGGCCAAAGCGCTGCAAGAAACCAAGGGTGGAAAAGTCACGCGTTACGGGCTGTGCGGCGAGGGATGGGACGACGCCGCCCTCCACATGATCATGAATCAACTGGGCACCTTCCCCTTCGACGCGGCGACCAATACGTTCAAATATGATTCACCGGCCGGCATCCAGGCCATGCAGCTTCACGTGGCGACTCCAGTCAAAATGGGGATCGAGCGTGAATGGGGTGATATCATCGCCGTCGAAAACGTGGCCTTGAAAGGGGAGTGCGCCATTAGCCTGACCAATGGCTCCGCGTCCCTCTTCGGTCCTCCCCTGGGCTATGACTTCGTCATCGCCGGCGCTCCGGCGATCAACGGCAAAGTCGCGGTCGGCGTGGGTTCTGGACAGGGATGGGGCATTAATGAGGCCGCCAGCGCCCATAGCCCGAACCTCGCGGATGCCTTTCTTCGACTGGTGGCCTCACGGCCGGGCCAGTATATCTACGACAAGATCTACGGCGGCGTGGCGATTCCTTCCTGGAAGGACATTCTCTTCCATGACACGTCCCGCTTCAAGCCCGCGAACAGCTCAAACGCATCATGGGTTCTGGACAGCAAGCCACAGGTCCTGCAGTTGCTCGATACCGTCAAGTACATTGGCGAGGTCGGCTACTACAACAAGCTCGTCGATGCTTGCATCAGCCAGAGCCAGGCGGTTCGCCTGGGCAGGCTGACCGCCAAGCAGGGCATGCAGGCGATCCAGGCCGTGGCCGTGGCCCAATACAAGCAATACAAGAGCGATCTCGCCAATCTCTAGGCGGCAGTAAGGAATACCGCCTGGGCACGGAGCTATCGGCTATGCCATGGTAGCTCCGTGCCGGCGAGCAGAGGATGCTTTGGATTGGTATCACGCGTGAGGAACGGCATGAAGCAGAACGGTATGGGGCTCTCGACGCCCAGATCACGCGGATTCGTCCGCATGATCGGCAAGATGTTGCGGAGACCTCAGTTCTGGTTTGGCTTTGTCACGCTTGTCCCGCTGTTCGCGTGGTATTCGGTGATCTCTTTCTGGTCGGTGATTCAGGCTTTCCGCATTGCCTTGATTCACTATCGGCTTATCGGCACGGGCCGATTCGTCGGTCTGGACAATTTTCGGGAGCTGTTTTCCGATCCGCTGTTTACCACCTCACTGAAGAACAGCGCCGAATGGGGCGTAATCGGTATCTTCGTCGGCATTCCCCTGGCCTTGACGATTGCGCTCTGCCTGGTCAATGTGACGCATGGGCGAAACCTGTTCCAGAGTCTGATCTTCGTGCCGGTCGTTGTCCCGATAGTCTCGACCATCCTGATCGCCAAGTACCTGCTCGACCCGGCTGTCGGGCCAATCGACGCGCTGTTACAGTTTGTGCACCTGCCCCAATCCGGATTCCTGACTGATGGGAACGCGGCCCTCCCAACCGCCGCGCTCTTCGGTTCCTGGAAAGGTCTGGGAATCACCATCGTCATTTTGACGGCTGGGCTTCTCAATATCCCCACCGAGGTCAACGACGCGGCGCGGATAGATGGCGCGAACGAATGGGGCCGCTTCCGGTACATCACGCTCCCCCTGGTTCAGCCGACCCTGAATCTTGTCGTCATCCTGGGAGTGATTGGGGCGCTGCAGGAGTTCACCATCCCCCAGGTACTCACCGGAGGGGGTCCAGCCAACGCGACGATGACGATCAATCTCTATATTTACAACCTCGCGTTTCAGAACTTTCAGTTCAGCCAGGCGTCGGCCGCGGCCCTCGTCGAATTCGCCATTACCATGGTGCTCACGCTTGGAACACTCCGCCTCACCCGTATGAGCTGGTCCTACTAGGAAGGGATGGCGAGAGAGTCGATGGCCGCCACTCACCCTTCCGATGGAGGTGTTATTTCCCGGTACCGCCAATCGCCCAAGCCGCGGCTAAAGCCGGGCCAACTGGTCATGAATCTCGTGCTGATCGTAGGGGTGCTGATCGCCATTGCTCCCCTGGTGTGGTCAGTGTTCGGCTCAGTCAAGCCTTTTCACGAACTGATGCAGTCCAGAGACTTTCTGCCGCATCAGTGGACGTTCGACGCGTACGGGTACGTATTCGGAGCGGCAAATCTGTGGTCCAGCTTCCGCAATACGGTCGTCGTGACGTTCAGCGTGACGTTCGTATCGGTCCTCACCTCGACCATGGCCGGATACGTGTTCGCCAAGTACCGGTTTCCCGGCAAGGAGTTGCTCTTTCTGGTGCTGCTGGCCACCCTGATGGTGCCCTTTGTCGTGATGCTGGTGCCCCTCTATATCACGATCAGTCATGCCGGCCTCTCCGACAGCCTGGCGGGGGTGATCGTCACGGGCTTCTACTCAACCTTTGGCATCTTCATGATGCGCCAGTTCATCCTGACCCTACCCGTGGAGCTGCTTGAGGCCGCCCGCATTGACGGCGCCTCGGAGTGGCGGATCTTTGGCCAGATTGTGATTCCGCTCTCTGCTTCGCCTGCCGCGGCATTGAGTATCTTCATCTTTCTGGGAACCTGGAACGATTACCTGTGGCCGTTCGTGGTGTTGACCAGTCCCAATAGCCAGACGCTACCGCTGTTCCTCACCGGGCTGCAGGGGCTTTTCATCACCCGCTATGACTATTTGATCGCGGCGGGCGTTTTAACCTCGATACCGCTGATGGTTGCCTATGCCTTCGGATCGAAGTACATGATCCGCGGCGTCGCGATGACTGGGTTGAAGTTTTAGGGTGAGTCGCGGCTGCCCGCCGGCTTCATTGGAGGCGTGAGGAATTTCAGCCCGACCGATCAGACCCCGAGCGGAAGGGGGGATGGACGCATCGATTGCCTTAGGTAACCGGTGACCTATGCCACGCATTTCCGGCGCCGGCCCGGGCGTTTGCCGGCGCGCTTACCCTCGGAGTTGTTTCCGTGGTGATAGCCCTAACTTGACAATGGTAAGGAGTCAGAATCCCATGAGAGGCGTTCGAACTCACTCGTCAATAGCGCGGAGAACCGTGCTCGGTTGTGTTCTTGTCCTCGGTACCCTCGTTGGCGGCAGCGTCACGCAGCATACCTACGCCGCCCACGGTCACGCCGTAAGCGCGGCCAAGCCCGCGGCTGCGGTGACGACCGCCGCGGTGACCTATCATTTGGCGGCCCAAGTCGTGTCGGGAATGGGCGCCGGCTCGATCGAAGGTCAGGTCAGCGGCATGCTGGATAGCACCGGCGTCCTTACCGCGACGCTCACCCTTGCCAATAACACCACGGCATCGGTAAAGGGTACGATCACCACCTCAGCCCAACTTGCCGTAAAGGGCAAGGCGGCAAACGCGACCCTGAGCGGAAAGATTCTTAACCAGAAGGCCGGTACGTGGGGCGGCATGGTTGCCACCACGGCGAACGCCAATGCCGGTTCGTGGGTGCTGACTCCCGAAACGCAGACCCTTACCTTTGCCCTCGGCGGCAAGAGTGGCACGGGCAGCGCGGATAAAGTGGCGCTGGCCGGAGAGGTCACGCTCAACCTCACCGCCGATGGGTGGGGTGACGGTACCTTCGCGTTCCTCGCCAATGACACGGTGCTCCCAGTCGAGGGCCGAGCTTCGAACGGCAATATGACGGCTACTATCTTCTGGCCCAAGAACAAAGGTACGGTGATGGTGATCGGCACAAGCAAGACGACGGTCGGCGTGTTGAAATGGACAGGGACCTTTGTTGGTCCTGCCACGGGTGACTCCGGAACATTCCTCGGCGAAGGCTAATGGCACGCCCAAACATGAGCTGAAGGCCCGGAATGAGGGGGATGGAGCAGGGCCGGCGGGATGCCGGCCCTGCCCCTTTTATCCGTGGGACCGTCTATGTTAATGGTTTAACGACCGATCTCCCCAATTGGAAAGTATGAGTTGGCCCAATGTCTGACCGGATGGCGCGGAAGGTAGAGGGGACTGTTCGGAGCCCCCAATCAGGCCCGGGGATTCTTCTCGGGTCCGCGGCGCAAGGCGCTCTGCGTCGCGGCATCTCTACCATGGTGGACGCGGTGCGGCCCACCCTGGGGCCGCTGCCCCGCACCGTCGCCGTACTGGATGTGGACTCCGGCCGCCCCGTCGAGGTGCTTGACGACGCCGCCACCATCCTGCGGCGCATGATCGAGCTTCCGGATCCCTACGTGAACATGGGCGCCATGATCCTCCGTCACGCGGTCTGGAAAACGTACGAGGCGGTGGGCGATGGCGGAGCGGCCACCGCCGTGCTGTTGCGGGCAATCATCCGTCAACTCAGCCCGTATATCGCGGCCGGCGGCGACCCTGTTGCCCTCCGTCTCCACCTTGAGCGCGCCCTTTCCGTGGCGACCGATGCCCTATGCCGGCAGAGCAGACCGCTTAATGGGCCGGACGAGATCGCGGGCGCCGCCCTCACCATCTGTCAGGATCCGGAACTGGCGAGAATGCTGGGCGAAATCCTCGACATTATCGGCCCGGACGGCTGCCTGCTGGTGGAGAATGGCTACGCGCCGGGCCTGACCAGGCAGTACGTGGAAGGGGTTCACTGGAACGAGGGGTATTGCTCACCATATTTTATTACCGATGATGATAAGCAGGAAGTTCGGCTTGACGGCCCGATGATCCTGATCAGCGACCTGCCGCTGACCGAGGCCGAGGAGTTAGTTCCCCTGCTGGATCGTCTGGTCGCGGCCGGCTGTCCCGGTCTGCTGGTGATTGCCGATCAGATATCTGGGAGCGCCCTGGGTTTACTCCTTGCCAATCATCGCCAGGGGACACTGCGCTCGGCCGCGGTTCATGCGCCGGCTCAGGCCCCGTTCCGGGCCCGGATTCTTGAGGATCTGGCGGTGCTGACCGGCGGGCGCGTCGTGACCGCCGCAAGCGGCGAGCGGGCGGCGAACCTCACTCTGGATGATCTTGGCCGTGCCAATCACGTATGGGTCAATTCCGGAAACTTCGGCATCCATGGGGGCGACGCGGACCCTCTCATGCTGCGTCGCCGGATCGCGGATGTCAGGGCCGAGTTGGCGGCGACCACCAAGCCAGAGGAGGTGGAGCAAGTCCGCCAGCGCCTGGGCAAGCTGATGGGCGGCGTGGCCATTCTCAAGGTTGGAGCGGATTCCGAATCGGAGCAGCGTCCGCGCAAGGCGCTGGCTGAGCGCACGGTAAAGGCGCTCCGACTGGCCCTGGCCGCGGGGGTGGCGCCGGGCGGAGGGGCGGCCTATCTTGCCTGTCGGGACGCCCTCCAGGCGCCGGGTGGGTCGGACGAGGAGCGGGTCGCCTTCCAGGCATTGGCGGCGGCCATCGAAGAGCCGCTTTCCGTGATCGCCGCAAACGCCGGATTCGATCCGTATGCCACGGTTGCTCAGGTTCACGCCGCCGGCGCTTGGTCCGGCTTCGACGCTAACACCGGCCGGGTAGTGGACATGTGGCGGGCGGGAATCGTGGATCCGGTAGCGGTCTTGCGGAAGGCGCTGGAAACAGCGGTGAGCGGCGCGGCGATGACTCTGGTCAGTGATGTTCTTGTCCACAAGCGGGAACCGTTGGCGGTCGCCAAACCATGACTTGTCATAGGCGAGAAGGGGAGGGCCGCGCATGACGAGCGCGATTGGCCGCGATGGGAAAGGCGCTGGCGCCCTGGCGGGTAACGCCGTTACGGCCCTCGCGGTGTCACCTGCCTTCGATCGTGACCCGATTGTCTTCGCCGCCACCATGGCCGGCCTGTTTCGCTCCGTGGATGCCGGGACGAGCTGGCGGCCGTTCGGTGAGCGCGAAAGTGCATCACCGCTGTCCGCGGTGGCCGTGTCTCCCGGTTTCGCGGAGGACGGCGAATTGCTAGTGGCCGGCCTAGCGGGCGGGGTAAGTCGGGTGACGGGTGGGGGCGCCTGGACGGCCGGAGATTTTCAGGGTCGGCCGGTCGCCGTGACGGCGCTGGTCATGTCGCCCGAGTTCATGCGCGACGGAACCGCCTTCGCCGCCACCATGGCCGATGGCGTGTTCGTCACCCGCAATCGAGGGGCGATGTGGGAAGCGGGTCGATTTGGCCTGCTCGACCTGGATGTCACGGCGCTCGCGATCTCTCCAAGTTTCCCGAGCGATGAAACGATCTTCGCCGCCACCGCCACGGGCGTGTTCCGCAGCCCGAACGGCGGGCGCGCCTGGCGCGAGGTAGGCCAACCGGCCGAGGGCGCGGTCGTACAGTCTCTGGCCGTCTCGCCCGAGTACGGCACGGACGGCGTGCTGTACGCGGGGACGGAGCAGGCGGGTCTCTTCCGCTCCGCCGATCGCGGCGTCACCTGGCAGCCCAGCGGGCCCGCCCTGCGTGACGCTTGCGTGAATGCCGTGGTCCTCTCTCCCGCCTTCAGCGTTGATCACACGGTCGTGATCGCCACTGAATCCGCTGTGTATCTCGCGCGCGATGCTGGGGCTACCTGGTCGCGGCGGGCGGAGGCCCCCGGTGCCCTCTGCCTCGCGTTCTCTCCGACTTTCACGTCCGGTGGTCCGGTGCTGGTTGGGCTGGAGGAGCACGGGGTTCTTCGCTTGACAGGAGCATTGACGGACTGGACGCCGGAACGTCCGCTGGGTTAAGTGACCGGCGCCTAGCCGGTTGGGAGTGTGTCCAATGTCTGAGACTATCCTGATCGAAAAGAACGTCATGGTGGCGATGCGGGATGGTACATCGCTGGGCACGGACATCTATCGTCCGCGCACCGAAGCGGCGCTGCCGGTGATTCTCCAGCGCACACCCTACGATAAGGACTCTTCCTCGATAGCGGATCTCGTACGGATGGCCCGCGCGGGCTACTGTGTCGTGAACCAGGATGTGCGCGGGCGCTTTGCCTCCGCGGGCGACTTCACTCCCTTTGTACACGAAGCCGACGATGGCGCCGACGCGATTGCCTGGGCCGCGGATCAACCATGGTCCACCGGCAAGGTCGGCACGATCGGCGCGTCCTATGTCGGCGCGACCCAGTGGCTGGCCGCCGGCCAGACTCCGCCCGCGCTCCACGCCATGGCCCCGTACATTACGGCCTCCGATTACTATGACGGCTGGACCTACAGGGGAGGCGCCCTGGAACTCGGCTTCACGCTCAGTTGGGCCCTGGGGTTCGCGCTGACCGAAACCCTGCGGCGGATCGAGCGCGGCGATGCCACGGGGGAAGACCGCGAGCGGATGCTGGACGCCGTGGCCGCCCTGGATACGCACTACAAGCACCTGCCCCTGGCGGACTTACCGATCCCGGGGCCGCTCGCTCCCTATTTCGCGACCTGGCTGGAACACCCTGATGATGACTCCTACTGGCAATGCCTCGCGCCCAATCGGCGGTACGAGCGCGTCACCGCGCCGGCGCTCAACATGGGCGGCTGGTACGACATCTTCCTGGGCGGCACGCTCGCCAACTACCAGGGCATGAAAGCTCGGGGCGGCAGCGAGGCCGCCCGAATCGGCCAGCGCCTGCTGATCGGCCCCTGGGCACATGGCCTTGATAAAGGCTGGTTTCCTTCCCTGGACTTCGGACCGAGGGCCGGCGCGAGCGCGGTGACGGTTGATCTCACCGGCGAGCAAATACGCTGGTTTGACTATCTGCTCAAAGGGATCGAAAACGGGCTGAGGAACGAGAGCCCGGTCCGGCTTTTTATCATGGGAACCAATGTCTGGCGCGATGAATCCGATTGGCCTCTCCCCGACACGCACTACCGCGCCTACTACCTGCATAGCATGGGCGGAGCCAACAGCATGAACGGCGACGGGAGGCTGTCCCTTGAGCTGCCAGTCGATGAAGCGAGCGACGTCTATCTCTACGATCCGCATCGCCCAGTTCCCACATGCGGCGGCGCCTCGCTGCTGCCGGGGATGGCGGTCGGGGCCAACGGGGGACCGCTCGACCAGCGCCTGGTTGAGATGAGGCACGATGTGCTGTGCTACACCACGGCGCCGCTCGAACGGCCCCTGGAGGTGACGGGACCGGTGACGCTCACCCTGTACGTCTCGTCCTCCGCGCGCGATACCGACTTCACCGGGAAGCTGGTGGACGTGGCGCCGGGTGGGCGGGCCACCATCCTGACCGATGGCATCCTTCGGGCCCGTTATCGCGACTCATTCGAGCATCAAACTCTTCTGGAGCCGGGATCCGTATACGAACTGCGTATCGATTTGTGGGCGACCGCCAATGTCTTCGCGGCGGGGCACCGCATCCGGCTGGAAGTATCGAGCAGCAATTTTCCCCGTTTTGGCCGGAACACCAACACGGGCGGCGTGATCGCCGCGGACCACGCGGGGGAGATGGTGCAGGCGGTCAATCGCGTATGGCACGATCGACAACGACCCTCGCATCTCATGTTGCCGATCATCGAGCGGACATGACCACCACACCATGGCGAGTCCGGTTCCCCCTATCGCTGTTGGAAGCCGGCAAAGCGGAAGGAAGCGAGCATGTACACGATTGACTTCACGGACAAAGTAGTCCTGGTAGTTGGTGGCGGCACCGGGATCGGGGCCGCCATCGCGCGCGGCTTCGCGGACGCGGGGGCCACGCTAGCGGTGAGCTATCACGGCAGCCGGGTAGGGGCCGAGGCGGTAGCCGAGTTCGCGCGCGCCGCCGGCCGCCGCTGTCTCCTGGTCCCGGCGGACAGCCGAAGCGTGGCCGAGGTCGAGGCGACGGTGGATGCGACTATCGAGGCATATGGGACGATCGACGTGCTGGTCTATAACGCGGGCCTGACCGATCCCCGTCCGCTCTTCGAGATCACCGAGGAGGAGTGGGATCGCACCCTGGACATCAACCTCAAGGGGATGTTCTTCTGCGCCCGTCGCGCGGCGGCCCGGATGCGCGATCAGGGGACGCACGGCAGCATCATTCTTCTCTCCTCGGTACACAGCATCCAGGCCTATCCCGACCATCAGCACTATGCCTCCAGCAAGGGCGGGATCAATATGCTGACCCGCTCGCTCGGCCGGCAACTAGCGCCTCTGGGGATTCGGGTCAACGCGATCGCGCCCGGCTCGATTTTCGTGGAAAAGTTTCACGGCGTGTACGACCCCGTCCAGGCCGGCAAGGC
>DATBTL010000029.1:0-20765 GCA_036559345.1 Chloroflexota bacterium
CTCCTCTATCGGTTTTACCGGCACCCCGATTGAGCTGGGCGACCGCAGCACCCAGCAGGTGTTCGGCGACTACATCGATATCTACGATATTCAGCAGGCGGTCGAGGATGGAGCCACGGTGCCGATCTACTACGAGGGGCGCTATGCCAAGCTGGCCCTGGACGATGCCGAACGACCCCGGATCGACCCTGAGTTCGAGGAAATCACCGAGGGCGAGGAGGTGGCCGGCAAAGCCAGGCTGATGAGCCGCTGGGCCCAGACCGAGAAGCTGGTCGGCGCGCCCCGCCGCGTGGCCCTCGTGGCCTCGGACTTGGCGCGGCATTGCGAGGCGCGCATGGCGGTCCTGGACGGCAAGGTGCTGATCGTGTGCATGAGCCGCGCGATCTGCGTCAAGCTCTACGACGCCATCGTGGCTCTGCGGCCGGAGTGGCATGACGATTCCCTGGAGGGCGGCGCGATCAAGGTGGTGATGACTGGAGCCGCCTCCGATCCGCCCGAGTTCCAGCCGCATATCCGTTCCAAGGCGGCATCGAAGGCGCTGGCCAGGCGGCTGAAAGACCCCGTGGACGCGCTCAAGCTGGTGATCGTCCGTGATATGTGGCTGACCGGCTTCGACGCCCCCTGTCTCCATACCATGTACGTGGACAAGCCCATGAAGGGGCACGGCCTGATGCAGGCGATCGCCCGCGTGAACCGGGTGTTTAAGGATAAGCCAGGTGGGCTGGTGGTTGATTACCTGGGACTGGCGGACCAACTACGGCGGGCCCTGGCCGACTACACTGAGCGGGACCGCGAGGAGACCGCGATCCCCCAGGAGGTAGCCGTGGCCCTCCTGCGCGAGAAGATGGAGATCACGCGCGGCCTGTTCCACGGGTACGACTACGCGCTGTTCTTCACCGGCGGTCCCGCCCAGCGTTTGCGGATTCTGCCCGGGGCGATCGAGCACGTGCTCCGGCAAGAAGACGGCAAGAAGCGGCTCAACCGAGCGGTAACTGAGCTGGCCAGAGCCTTCGCGCTGGCGGCGCCGGCCGAGGAGGCGCTGGCTCTCCGCGATGAGATTGCCTTCTTCCAGGCGGTGCGCGCCACCCTGATGAAAGCGACCACCTCGGAAGCCGAGCGGCGGGAATCGTTGGAATCGGCGATCAACCAACTCGTCTCGCGGGTGGTCGTCTCGGATGAGGTGGTGGACATCTTCGCGGCGGCGGGGCTGAAGAAGCCGGAAATCTCGATCCTCTCCGATCAGTTCTTGGATGAGGTGCGCGAGCTGCCGCAGCGGAACCTGGCCCTGGAGTTGCTCAAGAAGCTGCTCAATGACGAAATCCGGGTTCAGGCACAACGCAACGTGGTGTTGGCGAAGTCATTCACCGATCTGTTGGAGGCGGCGATCCGGCGGTACCGGAATCGCGGGATCGAGGCCGCCCAGGTGATTCAGGAGTTGGTGGACCTGGCGAAGGATATTCGCGCCGCCGCCCAGCGCGGCGAACAACTCGGGCTATCGGACGACGAGCTCGCCTTCTACGACGCCCTGGGCACGAACGACAGCGCCGTGCAAGCGCTGGGCGACGAGACGCTGAAGGTGATCGCGCGCGAGCTGGTGGAGACCGTGCGTCGGAACGTCACCATCGACTGGACGGTGAAGGAGAGCGTCCGGGCCCGTCTGCGTTCCACGGTCAAGCGCCTCCTCCGTAAGCATGGCTATCCGCCCGACAAGCAAGACGACGCGGTAAAGATGATCCTTCGCCAAACCGAGGTGGTGTGCAAGGACTGGGCGAGCTAGAGAGCTCATCCTTACCCACATTTTTCTCTCTAGAGGAAGTGGGCGACGTGCAGCCGGGTAGGGGTACTCGGTGCCCCTACCAAAATGTGGTGTCAGGCGCGATTTGTGGGTAATGATGAGGCTAGAGAGGGGCGCTCCCAGGCAGTGTCGCCTGCCGTCCATCGTGTTTGGAGGAACCCAACCACCACGGTATGATGAATAGGATATGCCAATTTACATAAAGCCCGAGGCGGGATAGAGGATGCGGGCCGTCCTCTATTACGTGGAAGAACCAAAGCCGATCGAACTGCATGGACTCCAGCGGCTCGTGTTCGAGGATCTGACCCTGGAGGAAGCACGGACCCTGATGCGGATCCCCGCTGTCCGGCAATCTGGCGTGCCTATCGAGGCTCTGATCCTCCGCGGCACGGCATACAACTGCCATGAGGATAATAGGGTCTTGATTCACAACCATTGGGGCATCACCGACATTCATGTAGCGGATCGCCGATCCTTGGTGACCATGCTGCTGCCCACCGATGATCTGACCGCGCTTCTCCGCGAGGATACCCCGGATGCCTGAGTTGCCCGAAGTGCAATCGGTGGTGGATGAGCTTGCGGCGCGGCTGCCGGGACGCGTCTTCACGGGTGGATCGGATCTGTTGTGGGCCCCCGTGGTCGGTCATCCCGATCCGGAGGGATTCGGCGAACGCCTGGAGGGCCGAAGAGTCTCCGGCGTGCGGAGGCGGGCCAAATATATCATCATCGACCTCGACGATGGACAGGTGCTCGTCGTGCATTTGCGGATGACCGGGCGCTTGCATTTCGCGGCGCCCGATGAGGCGGCGGATCGCCACCTCCGCGCCCGCCTCCCGCTGGATGACGCGACCGAACTGCGGTTTGCCGATATGCGGAAGTTCGGACGCCTCTACCTGGGCACGGAGGCGGAGATCGGGGTGGTGACAGCCCTTGGCGCCCTGGGACCAGAGCCGTTGGAACCCGCCTTTACGGCGCCGGTCCTGGGAGCGCGGCTGGCGGGGAAGCGGGGGCCGATCAAATCCGCCCTGCTCGATCAGTCGGTGGTCTCCGGTCTGGGGAATATCTATGCCGACGAGGCGCTGTTCCGCGCCGGCATCGCGCCGCGCCGGGCCGGCGGCTCACTGACCGAGGAGGAACTGTCCGCCCTCCGCGACGGGATCGTGGCCACCCTGTCCGAGGCGGTGGAGCGCGGGGGCACCACCTTCCGGAATTACTTGAGCGTCGCGGGGCGAAGGGGAGGCAACATGCCCAATCTCCGGGTCTTTCGCCGCGATGGGGAGCCCTGCCTCCGCTGCGGGGCCGTGCTGGCGCGGACCGTAGTTGGCGGGAGGAGCACGCATTGGTGTCCCGGCTGCCAACATTGATGGCTGTCCGACCAAGTATGGGGAGCCGGCTGGGGGAGATGCTATACTGCCCAGGGAGCCGAGGCAGCCGGCAGGGAAGTGGAAGGGGTGTGGGTGAAAGACGCGGGAAGCATCGCACCGAGCGCTCAGCCACCCCTCGAACCTACCGAATCGCACGGAAAGGGGGAGCAAGCAGCCGTGGATGAACGCGCGCTGGCGGAAGCGCGCCGCCGCGCCGAGCGTCTGACTACCCTGAACGATGCCAGCCGGGAGCTTACGGCGCTGCGCGACATCCCCGAGGTCTGTGAGACGATCTATACGCAGGTGCGTCGGGTGCTGGATTGCAGTGTCTTCTACATGGGCCTCCACGATCCGGAGCGGGACGTGGTGGAGCTTGTCCTCACCATGGATAAGGGTGAACGCTTTCCCAGCCGGTTGGTCCCTGCCCACGAGTCGCTGGTTGGCCAGGTCATTGCCACGCGGATGCCGGTGGTGCGCGATACGGTGGCTGCCCTCCGCGGGGCCTCGCGCCTGCTCACCCAGGGTGATGGCGGCCCGCGGTCGGCCATGATCGTGCCCATGCTGATTGGCGACCGGGTGGTGGGAGTGATCTCGGCCCAAAGCTACGAGGAACATGCCTACAGTCCCGACGATGTACAGATGCTGCAAAGTCTGGCTAACCAGGCGGCGGTGGTGATTGAGAATTCCCGTTTGTACGAGCAGGCCCGAGGCTGGATTAGCCAACTCGAGGTCGTGCAGCGGTTGAGCATGGAGTTGAATCGTCTCGATTCGGTCACCGCGATCGCCGGCTCGGTCGCGCGGTCCATCGAGGCATTGCTCCCCTTCGATGCCTATCGGATCATGCTGGTGGACTACGCGGAACGGGAATTGGTTCCGATTGCCTTTGGCGCTACCCGCCATGAGTACGACGCCCAGAGCATCGACAGCCTCCGCATGCCCCTTGGTGAGGGAATCACCGGCTGGTCGGCGCTGACCGGGGAACCGTTGCTCGTGGACGACGCGGCGGCGCATCCCCTGGCTTTGGAGATTCCCGGTACGCCAACGGTGGTGGAGTCCATGCTGGTGGTGCCGATGCGCCGCGATCAAACGGTGCTGGGCGTACTGACCTTGAGCAAGCTGGGCCTGAGACAATACTCGACCGAGCATCTGCGTCTCTTGCGGACTTTCGCCGACCAGGCCGCCGCGGCGATCGCCAATGCGCAGCTCTACGAGAGTGAGCGCCAGCGGGTCCACAAATTGCGCGAGTTGGACCAGTTGCGGAAGGACTTTGTCTCGACTGTTACCCATGAACTGCGCACTCCGCTCACCGGCATCCTTGGCTTCACCGAGACGCTGCTGAACTTCTGGGATCGGCTTACTCCCGAGCGGCAAAAGGATATGGTCTACAAGATTCAGTCCTCCACGGCCCGCCTGAATCGGCTGGTCCATGATCTCCTGGTGGTATCACGGGTGGAGGCGGGTTCGCTGTCGCTGGCCATGAACGCGGTGGATCTTCGGGCGCAGGTCCAGCAGGCGGTGGTGGAAATCACCGCGAAGTACCGGGACCAGAGCATCGAGATAGCGGATCTCGACGAACCGGTCGTGTTGTTCGCCGATGCCCACCGCGTGCAGCAGGTGCTGGTCAATCTGATCGATAACGCGGTCAAATACAGTCCCGAGCAGAGTCCTATTTCGGTGAGCTGGCGCCGGGATGGCGAGTACGCGGTCGTGAGCGTGCGCGACCAGGGGCCCGGCATCGCCGAGGAGAGCCGGCCCATGCTGTTCACGCGCTTTGGCAAGATCGCCCAGGTAGCGCGGGCGGGCCATGTGGGCACCGGCCTGGGTCTGTATATCTCGCGTCAGTTGGTGGAAGCGATGGGCGGCGATATTTGGGTGGAGACCGCGTTGGGGGAGGGTAGCACCTTCCTCTTCAAACTCCCGCTCTCTCAATAGGTGCTCCGCCCCTCCGTTTACAATCCGTTTACAGTTTTCGCATACAACGGTAACAGTTGGCTCCTAGACTAGAGATGAGTGGAGTTGCCGCTCGCTCAAAAAAATGTCATTTCCTCCTCATCTTATGGCGGCCTACGCGCCGCCGTCCTCATCGTTGACACGCCGGCCCCGCGCGCACCGGGGCTGGCGTGGACAAGGCAACCGAGAGGCTTGGGTTCCCCGTCAGGTCAGCTTTGCCGCCATGGCCAGGTAGGGCGACGGAGTCGCGGCATTTCCCGGCGCGCGTTCGATCGTCACGGCGGCCAGGGCAAAGGGTTTGGCGTCCAGGGAATAGGTTTTCGTGAAGCCATGGCTGCTATTCCCCACGAAGCCGCCCACCGGTACCGGCTTTCCATGGGCCGGGATCAGCCAGAGCTCGAATGCCTTGCCCGACGGAAGGGCCGGCAAGCCCTGGAAATGCACACTGGTCGTGTGGTCGCTACGGATCCCCACCGTGAACCGGATTCCGGTAAGGCGGACCCCATCCACGACCTGGGCCACCGGGCTGCCGGTGCGCTGGGTGACCGTGACTCCATTGCGATTGACCAGCACCACGATCAAGATGACCGCCGCCACTACCACGGCACCCGCTGAACCATAGGCATAGGCGGGGAAGCGCGCCAGGGCGCCACGAACGCGCGGCGCCCACCCGGTGCCGGGGCCTGGAGTGAGCGGGCTGGGAGCGCCGGCGCCTGGCCTGGCCGAGATCGCCGCGGATGCCTGGCGAGAATCGATGGGGATGGGAGCAGTCGCGGGCCGCTCAAGCGGTGGGTGCTCTTCCGCCCGCGCGTCCTGCCATTCGGCGGCTTCCCGCTCGACGATCTCTAGAAGGCGGGCGCGGAGGGCTGGAGGCGGGTCGCGCGGGATAGCGGCGAGGGCCAGGCGATCGGCGACCGCCGAGAGATGGGCCAGTTCCTCTTGGGAGGCGGAGGACGTGGGCAGATAGGCGTCCACGATAGCGCGCTCCTCCGCGGTGAGGGCGTCAAGGGCGTAGGCGCCGAGCATTTCCTCGATCGGGTCAGGCGTCATGGGATGCGCCCTGTAATCCAGCATTGTCCAGCAGCGCTCGCATCTTCTGGAGGCCGATCCGGAGTCGTCCCTTGACCGTGCCGACCGGAACGCTCAGTTTGCCCGCGATCTCGGAGTGCGAAAGTCCCCCGAAATAGGCCATTTCGATCGCGCGCCGCTGCTCGGCGGGAAGGAGACCCAGGGCGCGGCGCACCTCATTGGCCTCCATGAGCTCCCGCACCTCGTGCTCCACGTTGATGCTCTCGTCCACTCGATCCGGCGTATAGTCCAGGCCGGCGTCCGACACTTCCTGCGTGGTCGTGCCTCGTCGCAGCCGATCCACGGCCCGGTGATGGACGATGGAGAGAATCCAGGTACGGGCGGCGGATCGCTCCGGGCGAAAAGTGTCGGCCTGACGCCACACTGAGAGAAATGCCTCCTGCACCACATCCTCGGCGGCCGCGGGATCGGTCAGCATGCGGTACGCGAGTCCAAAGGCCATGCGGCAATACCGATCATAAAGCGCCGTGAAGGCGTTGGCATCTCGTTCGCGCAGCCGGACGACGAGATCCTCGTCGCTCACTCCGTCCCCGACCGTGCTGGCTACTGTGGTAGTACGCACGACCACGCGCGAAGGATCATAGGCGCCTCCATGTGTTCAGTGTACCGGAATCGGAATACGGTCGGACAAACGGGCCGGCGTCCGGGCGCACCGGAGTTACGTGACGGGCTCCCAGGAAAGCCGGCAATGTGTTGATCAGGTTCTCCAGGTGAGCCTCTAACATCCCTCCACGGTTATGGTTGCGCGCTACCACCGGCCAGACTCGCCTGGAGCACCGAGGCCAGGATGGGTTCCTGGACAGTGGCGGGAAGCAAGATGTCCGCGCCGGCGGTACGCAGCGCCTTCTTGCCGAAGAGGCGAGGACCGCTCGCGAGCACGATCACGGTGGTGTGCCAGGACAACGTTTTACGGAGAAAGCGGCAGAGAGTCAGCGCTTTGCCATCGGGAAGCCAGCCTGAACGGTCCTCGATCACAATGAGCGTCGGATACAGCACGCACGCGCGAAGCGGCGCCTCGGCGAGCGTACACCAGATGAAGTCGATATCGGTATCAACGCTTTGCCTGGCGTGGAGCAGCGCCACCCTCACCAGTGTCCGGTCGCGTTCAGTGTCGGCGGCCAGCAGGACGCTGACCCGCCCCTCGGGCAGGCCCCCAGGGGGAAGCATGCCGGTGGTTGGGGGCCGCGAACCGGGACCGCGGCCCGGTCCGGCCAGCGCGGCCTCCGTCTGGGGCGGCGGCTCCGCGATGTCCGGGTCAGGATAGAAAATGGGTTCCCGGAGGGCCATGCGCATCCTCCCCTTTTCCTACGCTTCTCGATGGTTTCGAGCATACCACGGTTTAGCCGAAAGGTCTCATTAAGGAGCGGGCGCATGCACGTTGGCGTCATCGGCTGGGCATGCTATGGTGAGCATGTCGGCAGTGACAAGACCTTGCCCAATCGGAGGTGAACCATGGAGCCGAACGAGCCTCGTCAAGCCATACTGGACGAACTGGCGGCGCCCAGGCCGGACCAGGATGGGAAGCGTGACCCCTTGCGCGCGGCTGACCCGGCCAGCATCCGGTTTGTCCGCGCGGTGGCCGCGCCCGGACGGTACTTGCAGGCGGTCGAGTACACCGACCTTCATGGTGATTTCTGGCATTATGTGTTTTTCCTGCGCCGGAACGACGAGGGACGCTGGAAGGTGGAGAGCGGGGGCGGCGGGGGTGGCTCACCGGTAACGCGCTCCTATCCCTCGCTGAATCTGGCGGCCAGTTGGGGGAGGTCCGGCATGTGGGCCGGAGGCCGGGTGAGCGACCTCGGGACCGGGGTGACGCGGGCCCGCCTGCTGGGTCCAGACGGACTGGTGATTGAGGATGAGATTGCCGATGGCTACGCCCTGTTCATGACCGACCAGCCCGTCCACGATCTCGCGCCTCTGGAGGCCGAACTCTTCAACCAAGCCGGAGATTTGGTAGGCAGCCACAAGCCGTTTCCCCAGGGGCGCTGAGCCGGCGCATGATCACGGCGGGGCCTCGGGCTGAGACCATGTCGACCCTCACGGTGGCCTCCGGTCTCCGTCCGAGGCCCTACTTCGTTACGGGAGCTGGGCCACCGGATACCCGCAATGATCCGCTGTTTGCGTCACCTTTTCCGCGCTCAGCCAGTCCGGAAGGGTCAGATCCACGGGTTCGCTCAGCTTCGGATAACTGGTGTCGATCGCGCCCGCGAAGCCGTTGGCCAGCATCAGGCAATAGGGTAGCGGTTGCGCCGGGTCTGGAGCCAGCTTCTCGTGGTGCGCGGCAATGGCGACCGCCAATTCCTCGGGCAGCGACCAGAGCTCGGCCAACTGGTGGCTGACCCGCGCGTGATCTCCCCCGAATACCGCGACCTCGGCTTCCAGGAGGGTGCACTGGCGTTTCCGCATCTCCTCGGCAATCGGCACTACCGGCGCCTCGTCGGCCTGCCGTACCGCCAACCCGTTCAGAATCACCTTGCCGAGATCATGGAGCAGCCCGCTGCTATACGCGAGGCCAATGTTGGGAAACCGCGCTTCCTGCGCGATCACCATGGTCAGGTTGGCCACCAATTCGGAGTGGCGCATGAACTGATTGGCGGCAAGCCCATAGAGCGGCAGTTCGCGCTGGGCGCTTTGAGCCACTCCGCTCGCCAGAACCAGGAGGCGGGCCTGGGCGGTTCCGATCACGCGGAGGGCATCGCTGATGTTGCCGACTTTTCCCCGCAGACCGAAGACCGCGCTGTTGGCCATGCGCAGCAGCGAGGCGGAGATTCCTACGTCGCGCACCGCCAGATCCGCCACCTTGCGCAAGGAGACTTCGGGATCGTTGAGGAGCGAGAGGAGCTGAATCGCGGTATCCGGCAGCGGCGCCAGGGCCCGGAGCATCTTTTTGGTAATCTGTAGCGTGACCGTGGGGCTCCCGTCCTGATCGGAAGCGGGCATATCAGGATTCATCGGTCTCCTCCTTGCCTTCTGGAGATCTCAAGAATACAGCCTTATGCCGCGCCTTTCAACGCTCGTGGTGGGCCGGATTTGCCGCGCCCGCGCGGGCTTCCATCTACTGTAGCAGCCTTTTTCCGCCGCCGTCGCCTCATCCTGATGATCAACACGAGACAGACCAGCGCCACCGCGACTTCCAGCTCGAAGGCTGGGATGCCGAGGCTGCTCTTCGGCCCGGCCAGCTTTTTCAGCGGCCCCACCGCTACCGCCGTGGGCACCACAAGGATCAGTTTTGGTCCCAGCAACCGCTGCAACAGGGGTTTTGGCGCCACGGGCTTTACCGGCATCCGCTTCGGGGGAGGCGGCACCTTGATCACCGTAAGGAGCGTGCTCTCACTGTGGGTCGTGTGCCGGCCAATCAGCACGATCAGCTGCTGCCCGAGATGCCCATGCCGCGGCACGATGAAGTGTGTCGTCACCATCCCCGCGCTGTCCGCGCGTGCGCGAACCAGCGGTTTGAGCCCCCAGTAGACCTCAACGGCCTCACCGGGGGCGAACCCGCGGCCCCAGGTGAGGACGCGCGTGCCGGCCGGGGCCGACCCGGGCGAGAGCATGGCGGTGGCATCGGCGCCCGGTCCCACGTTGAGGAGTTCGATCGGTGGTCCGTCGTGGAGGCCAAGCGGTACCGCCTGAATGGTGCCGCTGGCGCTGTCGGTCACGAGCAGGGCCCGCCCTTTGTTGATCAGGCTGAGGCCCGACGGATGCCCACCGATTGCCATGGCCCTGACTACGCGCCGGGTCTTCTCGTTGAAGACGGTGATCACGCCGGTGGTATCGCTGGAGACGTAGAGGAGATGGAGGCGCGAGTCCACGGCCAGGCCCGCTGGGCTGGGCGGCACGGCGAGCAGCCCCAGCAGCGAGCTATCCTTACTGGAGAGCACGAACACGGTAGAGGACACTGGTTGGGCCAGATAGGTCACTCCCAGGCTGGGATCGACGGCGATGGCGCCGCTTTGCGCCCGCGTGGCTACCGCGTGGCCGGCCGCCGCGGCCGGGCGGACCGAACCCAGCAGCGTCGGCGCCATGCCGGCAAGCAGCGGGACGAGCAGTAGGTGGCGATAGCGCATCGATGTCTCGATTCTGGCTAGCCCGCCGGGGCGGGCGCGATCTTTCTTCACGGCCCTCGGAACTAGGTCGCGATCTTGGTGTAAAAGCAAGGATGGACGTAACGGAGTCCCAGTTCATGGGCTTTATTGATCGTTTCGGTGGCGCCGATGAACAGGTAGCCTCCCGGCTTGAGGGCGTCCACGAACTTTTGGTACAGGCGGTTTTTGGCGTCGTCGGTGAAGTAAATGACCACGTTTCGGCAGACCACCAGATCGAAGACCTGGGTCATCTGGTCTCGCAGGAGGTCATGGCGGTCGAAGCGGACCATCCGCTGAATCTCGCTATTCACCGCGTAGGTGGTGTCCTCGCGCGTCATGTACAGGGTGCGGAGACGGAGCGGTAGGTCGCGAATCTCCTCGGCGGCATACCCCTTCCCCAGGCGGGCCCGGTTCAGCATGGCTCGGTCGATATCGGTGGCGTAAATGCCGTGGCGGAGGCCGGGCGCATATTGATGCAGCAGCATCGCCAGGGTGTAGGACTCGGCGCCGCACGAGCAGCCCGCGCTCCAGATTTTCAGGTCGCGTTTGGGGCTGAAACGAGCGAGGATTTGATTGGCCAGATACTCGAATGCCTCCGGGTTCCGGTAAAACTCGGATACGTTGATCGTGATATGTTGCTCGAATTGGTGGAGGAGCCCTGGATCGCCGCGAAGCATCCCGGCGAAGGCCACGAGATCCGGCGCCAGGCACTTGCGCGCCATGTCGCGGATGCGCCGCTCCATTTGCTGCTGCTTATAGTCAGCCAGGCTAATCGGCAGGAGAGACCCGATTGCCTTGGTGAACTGTTGGTATTCGCCCTCGATGGTTGCCGGCATGTGTGATTCCCTCTCCCTTACAGCCGCCCCGCCATGGCGGGAGCCGCGGTCCTGGCCCACTGCGCGATGGCGCCGCTCATCTTCTCCAGCGGCAGGATAGCGCTGGCCAGACCGGCCTCCGCCACCGATCGCGGCATCCCGTAGACAATCGAGGTGCTTTCATCTTGCGCGTAGATCCGCGCGCCGCGCCGATGCATGGCGCGGGCGCCGTCGGTGCCATCGACCCCCATGCCGGTCAGAATGACCACCAGGCACGGGCCGGTCCAGTGCTCGGCCAGCGACTTCAGGGTGCGGTCGATCGCGGGGCGCACGCCGTGGACCGGATCGGTCTGATCCAGATGCAGCCGATGATTACTGCCGAGCGTGGCGTGGTACCCCCCCGGAGCGAGCAGAATGAGATTGGGCCGCGGCTCGTCGTCCTCCTGAACTTCGCGTGCCTCGATCCCGGATCGCCGGGCCAGGCGGGCCGCCAGCGATTGGGTAAAGAGCGGGGGCATATGTTGCACGATCAGAAACGAGGCTGGCAAGTCGTGCTCCAGATTCGTCATCAGATAATCCAGAGCCTGCGGCCCCCCAGTCGAACTGCCAATGAGCACCAGGGGCCCATCGGCGGGGCGCCGCGATCCGAAAGGGGCGACAGACCGCGCCCCAACCGCGGACGCGGGCGGACGGAGCGCGACTTGCACATGGCCGGAATCTGGAAGGGATACGACGGCGGGAGAGGGGGAACTGATCTGGCGGGTGATCTGACGCATGCGGACGCGGGCGGCGATCCCTACCTTGTGCAGCAATTCCTGAGCAAAGGCCGCCTGTGTCTCGCGTCCCGGCGTCGATGGCTTGGCGAGGTATTCCACCGCCCCCAGGGAGAGGGCATCCAGGGTGGTCTGGGCGCCGGATTCGGTAAGCGAACTGACCATGATGACCGGGGTTGCCTGCTCCCGCATGATCCGTCGCAGGGTCTCAAGACCGCCCAGGGCGGGCATTTCGACGTCCATGGTGATCACGTCGGGCCGTAGAGCCCGGAGTTGGGACAGGCACTCGTTGCCATTGGCGGCGGTGCCGGCCACCTCGAAACCGGGGGCGCTCCCCAGAATGACGCTTAGCCGGTGGCGCATCAGGGCGGAGTCATCCACTACCAGCACGCGAATTGGTTGGCTCATGGGCGGTACTCTCTTCAGACCACACGGATATCGATCACACGTCTACCGTGTTCATCGGCGCGGCGAGAGAAAACTGGAGGGTTAGGAAGGCGCTTTCTCCTCGCGCCGCCGGCGGGCGGAGAGATCGCCGCCGCCGCGGCTGAGGAGGACCCGTAAGCAGAAGGTGCTGAGGAGATTCTGATCGCGCTGGGTCATCTGGAGGAATTCAACACTGATCAGGCCGCGGCCGACCACTCGGACTACCCGCGCGATGCCCTGGATGTGACCACGGCTGTTCGGTAAGGGTACCTTGATCTGCACGATCGTCCCGGGCAAGGGATCGGATCCCCCGTCCGGCAGGCGGCAGCGGGCGCCGGCGGCACTGACTTCCACCAGGGTGCAAGGCTGGAATCGCAAGGGCGGCGCGGCATGCAATGCCAGATGCCCTCGCAAGCCGGTGGCAACCCTCACATGCCGGCGTTCGCTGGGAACGGCGGCAGGGACCGGGTTCGCTTCCATGCGGGGAAAGATGCCTCCCTCCACCTCCAGGCTTACATCGAGCAAGCAGTGCTCGAACTGGCCGTCCAGATACAGATCTCCCCCCACCGTGAGGGCGCTTTGCCAGGCCTCCGCGTGCAAGCGAAGATCGCCCGCGGTGGTAATTTTGCCGTAGCGGACCGAGTGGCACACGACCTCACCCAGCGCTCTTACGATGCTGGGGCGCCCGAGCGCGCCCGCGATGTTGCCCATCACGGTAATCCCGCCACTCCGGCTCACCACCTCCGCCTCGTGCACACTGCCCTGGATATAGATATCACCCTCGGCCTCCACGATGGCGCCTTCCTCCACCGAGCCGGTGATAAACACCGGAGTGTCCACCCGGATCGAGAGGTCGCCGGGAGCGACCGCGCCCTCGTGCACGAATTGCGGCACCACCTCGATCCGCAAGTGGCGCAACAACACCTCGCCGTCGCAGGCGGCGAGCAGCGACAGCCCATCGTCGCCAATGTAGGTGTTAGGCCCCTGAGGCAACTTGCTCTCATGAGGCGGCCGGGCCGGGATGTGCCGGCCTAACACGTCGTGACCGGCGGCACCGGGGACTCCGGGGCGGCGCCTGGCCAGGAGGGCCCCGCCGTGTACCGCCTGGCGCCGCCCCTGCACGCCGCCGGCTCCCACGGCCACCGGCATCGGCACTACCAGCTCGATCCGGTCGTCAACCGGCTTGGTGGGGGAGGCCCCTCGGAGCAGATCCAGCCAGGCAGCGCGAGGCTGCTCGCGTGCTCGATCGTCGGCATCCTTCAGTGTCACGATCTCCCCCAACCCGGAATACCTGCCGATGCATGACCTGGTACAGCTTGGCGCAAGTCAGCCGCCGGTTGTAGGGGTGCCCCTACAGAGAACCGCCTCGACGCTTCCGCCTTGGTGTACTAGCCTCCTACGAGAGTAACACAAGCCCTGGTGATTTTCACGATTCCGCCGAATACTCCAGAGATACCACCGCGAAGGCGAGAATATGGAGTCAAGCCCGTGATCCAACAACTAGAGGCCCCCACGGTGTCCGACCGCATGTCCGGCGCCTTGATCTCCGCCGTCGCTTTCGCGGGAGAGCAGCTCAGCGGTTTCATGGAGCGCCCAATTCACCTCAGAGGCACCCACGTGGAGCGCCTGCGTCTGGAGCGTCTGCCTGATCTGCAAGCGGACGCGGATCGCGCGGTTGTCGCGGTCTATCTGAGCTTTTCGGGTGCCCTCGAGGGCCATGTGATTCTGTCGTTTTCCCCCGAGGCGGCGGCGCGGCTGGCCGGACTTCTGCTCATGGAGCCGGCGCTTCAACTACCTCTGGATGAGATGGCGCGCTCGGCCATGGGCGAGGTGGGAAACATCACGGCGGCCTCCTTTCTCAACTCTCTCGCCAACACCTGCGCCATGGTCCTTCACCCCTCTCCTCCCACCATCGTCCAGGATATGATCGGAGCCCTGTTGAGCAACGTGGTGCTGGAGATGGCCATGGACTCGACCGACGCGCTTCTGGTACACACGCTATTCGATCTCGAAGGCGAGAGGCTGCAAGGCGAACTACTGCTGTTGCCCACCGCCGCGTCCTGCGACATCCTGGAAAGAGAGCTTGCGCAATGCAACTGACCGTCACTACCCACTCCGCTGGGTTGGGCGAAATGACCGTGGTTCGCGACTCGGATGCCGTACTGGCTGCCCGCGGCCTGGGGTCGTGCGTAGGGATTGCCGCCTACGAGCCCCATCGCCGCATCGCCATCATGGCCCACGTGATGCTTCCCGGACCGGTAAGTAGTCTTCCCGATCCCGCGCAGCCGGCCCGTTACGCCAGCCACGCCGTTGACTCGATTATCAAGGCGGTCGAGAAGCATGGCGGGCGCCCGCGAGATCTGGTGATCAAACTGGCTGGCGGGGCCCAGGTCATTCAGCTTCATGGGAAGGATGATCGCCTGCGGGTGGGAGAGCGCAACATCAGCGCCGTACGCGAGGCGCTGGCGGCGAAGGGCCTGCGCGCCAGCGCCGAGCATATGGGCGGCAGCACGGGACGCACCCTCTGCCTGAATGCCGCCACCGGCCACACCACCGTCCGGGTGGTGGGCGGCCAGGAACAACCGTTGTAGGGCACGAGATAGGAATAAGGGAAAACCACACCATGGCTCTCGAATTTGACGCCGACGAACAAGAATTAGCGCTTTTCCTGGCCGAGAACAACGAGCACCTGCAATTACTTGACCAAAACGTGGTGCAACTCGAGGCCAGCGGAACCGATATGCAACTCTTGCAGCAGATCTTCCGCTCCGCGCACACGATCAAGGGTGGCGCCGGCATGATCGGTCATCACCGCATGGCCGAAACGGCGCACGCGATGGAAAACGTGTTGGACGCGCTCCGGGCCGGCACCCTGGATGTCACGCAGCCCACGGTTGATGCCTTATTGGCCGCCCTGGATTGCCTGCGCGCGCTCAATGACGAAGTGAGCACGCGGGTGGAGACCGAACTGCCGCTGGCCGAGATTCAGGCGCGGCTCAATGCCTGCTTGCGGCCCAAGGAAAGCGCGACGGAGGCCGCGATTCATCCGTCCGATCGGTCGGATCGGACCGATCGGTCCGATCCGCCCATCTCGGGTCACCGCTATACCGTGTCGGTCCTGATCGACCCCGAGAGCCAACTGTGCGCCGCCCGGACTCTGCAGGTCTACCTCGAACTGAAGCGTTCCACCCATGTGCTGCATATATCTCCTACCCTGCCTGAGATCGAGGCCGATGAGCGCGTCCACAAGCTCAACGCGCTGGTGGTGACGGAAGAGCCGGCGAGCGTACTGGAGATGCACCTCAGCCATGTGTCCGACGTGACCGAGGTGAAAGTCGAGCCGGTCCGCGAGTCGGCCGAGGACCAGTCAGCCGCGGCGGAGAGCACGGAACCACTCTTTAGCGTTGTGGCGCGCATCGACCCCCAATGCAAGCTGAGTGCCGCCCGCACCCTCCAGGTGTATCTGGAGCTGCAACGCACCACCAGGGTAGTGCGGGTGTCGCCAACCCTGGCCGAGATCGAGGCCGACGAACAGGTGCGCGGGCTGGAAGCCCTGGTGGCCCTGGATGAAGTGCCTGGCGAGCTAGAATCGCGCCTCTCCCAAATTGGTGACGTGATTGAGGCGCGCGTGGAGCCGTACGAGCCCGAGCCGGCGCGGGAGGCCGGGACAGCGGCGGAGAGCGCCGGCGCGGATGCCGGGCCGAGCCCCGTCGTCCAGACAGCGGCGGTGAAGGCCCCCAAGGTGTTGCCCGCTGCCTCGGCGGGGAAGCCGGCCGGCGGCGATCGTCCGGTGCAAGTGGAGAACAGTATCCGGATCTCGGTCAGTATCGTCGATGATCTGATGAGCCTGGTCAGCGAGCTGGTCCTTGGCCGCACCCGCCTCCAGACCCTCCGCTGGCAACTGCAGGAGAAATACCGTGATGATGACAGCGTGGCGGCGCTGGAGGACGCGGTCGGCCACCTCGACCAGGTCTCGAACGACCTGCAAGCGACGGTGATGAAGGCCCGTATGCTTCCGGTGGAAAATGTCTTTAACAAGTTCCCCCGGCTGGTCCGCGATCTGACGACGCAGAATGGGAAGCAGATCACCTTCACCATGAGCGGCCAGAAGACCGAGTTGGATCGCTCGGTGATCGAACAACTCTCCGATCCCCTGGTGCACTTGCTCCGCAACTGCATTGACCATGGGATTGAAGTGCCCGAGGAGCGGGAGGCCGCTGGGAAGGATCCCGCGGGGGCGATCATGCTCTCGGCCACGGCGCTGGAAAACCACATCGTGATCGAGGTGCGCGACAACGGGCGCGGGATCGATGGACGGAAGGTTGCCGTTGCCGCCGTGCGGAAGGGCCTGATGACCCAGGAAGCCGCCGATCGGCTGAGCGACAAGGAAGCGGTGGACCTGGTGTTCGCCGCCGGGCTCTCTACCGCCCGCGCGATCACCGACATCAGCGGGCGTGGGGTGGGGATGGACATCGTGAAGGCCACCATCGAGCGGATGGGCGGCCGGATCTCCATCGAGACCGTGCTTGGCGAGGGCACGACCTTCTCGGTCACCCTGCCGCTTACCCTGGCGATCATGCAAGCTTTGCTGGTGTCGGTAGGCGAGGCGGTCTATGCCCTGCCCTTGAATCTGGTAACCGAGATTCTGAGCGTGCCGGACGACCAGATTCATATGTTGCAAGGGACCGAGGCCACCCTGCTCCGTGGAACGGTCCTGCCGCTGGTCCGCCTGCGCGACTGGTTCCACTGCGAACCGGCGGTCGAGAGCACGGGCCGCCATCATATTGTCGCCACGCGAGTGGAAGGCCGCCTGCTTGGCCTGGTGGTCGATCACTTCATCGGAGAACAGGAGATTGTGATGAAGCCGCTGGGCGCCTATATCGGCCTGATCGCGGGCCTGGCGGGCGCGACCATCCTGGGCGACGGACGGATCGGCCTCCTGGTCGACGTGGCGGCGTTGAAGGAGCGGAAGCCGAGGTCACTCCACGCGGTCGCTTAAAGCCGCCTTCGTGGTTCAGCGAGATCAGAAAGACCGTTCTCGCTTACGTGCTGTGCGGCACGTAATCGAGAACGGTCTTGTTATGGGGATGTGGGCTGGCGCGCATCCTTTAAGGCGGGTAGCATGAAGTATCCATAAGTCGCCAAGTATAGCGGTCCGCTGGAGTTTTGTGACGCACCCAATGCCCATCCTCAAACCCCTGGATCAGCGGGGCCGCCCGCTCCGTGACCTGCGGATCTCCGTCACTGATCGCTGCAACTTCCGCTGCACCTACTGCATGCCCAAGGAAGTGTTCGGGCGTGATTTTCAGTTTTTGCCGCACCGTCAATTGCTCACCTTCGAGGAGATCACCCGCCTCAGTCGGGTGTTCCTCGATCTGGGAGTAGAGAAAATTCGGATCACCGGGGGCGAGCCGCTGGTGCGGCGGGATGTCGAGCGGCTGATCGCCGAGCTGGCTCCCTTGCCCGGCTTGCGGGATCTCACGCTCACCACCAACGGCTCCCTCCTGGCCCGGAAGGCCAGGGCGCTGAAGGATGCCGGTTTGAAGCGCGTCACGGTCAGCCTCGATTCGCTCGACGACCGGGTGTTCAAGGCCATGAATGATGTTGATTTCCCGGTGGAACGGGTGCTTGAGGGGATCGCGGAGGCCGCCGCCGTTGGCCTGACCCCGATCAAGGTGAACATGGTGGTGAAGCGCGGCGTCAACGACGAGAGCATCTTGCCCATGGCCAGGTACTTCCATGGCACGGGCCACATTCTCCGCTTCATCGAGTTCATGGACGTGGGGGCCACCAACGGCTGGCGCCTGGAGGACGTGGTGCCGGCGGCGGAGATTTCGAGCCGAATCAGCGCCGTACTGCCCCTTGAGCCGATCGCCGCCAACTATCGGGGCGAGGTCGCCACCCGCTTCCACTATCTGGATGGGGGCGGGGAGATTGGGATCATTGCCTCGGTCACCCAACCGTTCTGCGGCGCCTGCACCCGCGCCCGCCTCTCCGCCGAGGGCGAGCTCTATACCTGTCTGTTCGCCAACCGAGGGCATGATTTCCGCGCCTTACTCCGCGGCGGCGCTACCGATGCGGACCTCGCCGCCGAGCTTCGCGGGGTGTGGACCGCTCGCTCGGACCGCTACTCGGAGATCCGCACCAGCGCCACCGCCGCCTCGCCCAAGGTGGAGATGTCGCACATCGGGGGCTGATCGATCCTCAATCAAAGGGTCGCCGTCTCACGGTCCTCCCGCGTTATCCTTATGGTGATGTGTTCGTCGGTGGCGTAGGTACAGTCGGCGTTGACGAAGCCGGGGGCGGCACGGTCGGCAACGGCAGCGTACCGGCCACCACACCCTTCTCAACCCTTCCAGTAATGGGCTTGGTGGTCTGGCCACTGTCTGGCACCGCGATCTTATTCAGGTTAGGGTTGTGTGCCATGTTGGCTTCCCTTGGACGCACCCAGGGCTATGGCTGGTGCTCAACGAAAACAGAGGCACGAGCAGGCGAACCATTTTGGGCTAGATCAGGCGAAAAACTCGTTCACCTCCACGCACTTGCGGAGCATTTGCCGGAGCAGCGGCTGTTCGCGCGGGTTGATCCCGGATGCCGGATCCATCGCCCAGGCGGCGGTGCTGATCAGATCGCGCATGGTCGTTCGGCCACCAAGGTCCGCGAGATAGGCCATCTGCAGGAGAGCATCGCGGAATCGCTTCTGGCGACCCTTGGGCAGGATGCGCTCCAGGTGTTCGTCAACGCGCCGTTCAATGGCGGCGGTGGCCTCGGCGGTATAGGGCCAGAGCGAGGCCAGGAAATGAGTCTCGTTCGCTATCTCCCCGAGGATCGGCGGCACGGACAACTGACCGCTGGGCGGCTCCGTGACGGTCGCTACCTGGCCCAGGTCGCGCTGGACATCCTGGAGAAAGCGGCGAGTGGCGGCCCCTTCGGATCTGGCCTCGGGATCCGGCCACCAATCGCTAAACTCGATGGCACTGATCAGGGCGTTGGTCTGGTCCAGCAAATTGGGGTCGGCCCATTGGCGGCCCAGGCCCTCAAGATCGGGCTCCCAAGTGTCGTCGATACCGTCGAGAAGAAACGACCAGCGCTGGTAATCGGCGGCCGGGACGCGCTTGGCGCGCCGGCTCGTCTCCAATGCCTGGCGCACCCTAAAGGTGATGTATTCGGGGGGCACGATATTGAGGGGCGCGCCAGGCGGGAGCGCCGACCGTTGGGCCAGCTTCTCTACCGCTCTGAGGCTGGTCCCCAGTTCCCCCATGCCGTCCACCACGCCCCTATCGTCGCTGATCACCACGCTAATAAAAGCCACGTCGTCGTTCGGTCGGCGCCGGGCCAGATACACGGCTTGGCTGCCAATGCAGTCGATGCGCGTGGCCCAGGCTCCGGCAACCGGCCAGGCCGCCGCGTCCCTATGCGGTGAATGGATTGGCTTGGACTCGGGCAGCGACACCCCGGCCTGTCGCAAGCGGAAGATCGCGCCTTTCGCGGCCCGGCGAACCACCCGACTCTGACCCACCTCGGACTGGGTAACGAGGAGTTTGAGGGCCTCCGGCTCGCGGGTGTCCTCCAGGATGCGCACCGCGTGCTCCAGAGTACTCGGGCTGAGTTGCGCCTGCAACAGTCCCTCAAAGACCGTCAGCAAGGACGCCAGATCAAGTTGTGTCCTCAGCAGGTCGAGCATCGCCGCTACGCCCTGCTCGTTGCCGCCTTCCTCTACCAGGGAGATCAGATCGGCGATCTCGGCGATCGCCAGCAAGGCGGAATCCATCTGGTCGAGCGTTTCCCTCAAGCGCGGAGCGGGCGCGTCCGTCACCGGCACGGGATGGTCCTGGCCATGAGCGGGATTTCCATGGCGCCGTGATTTCGTGGGTCTCTTTGGCATTGGTCACTCCTTTCCCGACCCGTGGAGTCTCCGCCAGCTTCCCTGAAGTGTACCGCGACGGTCAACCCGCCTCGGCCCCGGCGATCAGGCGGATGTCGAGGAGCTTCCCGGAGGAGTCAAGTTCGACCGCCACCACATCGATCCGCCAGTCCGCTTCCGTGGATTGTTGTTGCAGATAATGCTGGCCCGCCGCGGCCAGGCGGGCCAGCTTTCGCGCGGTCACCGCTTCCTCGGGAATGCCAAACGCAGCGCCGCGCCGGGTCTTGACCTCCACGAAGACCAGGGTCTCACCATCGCGGCATACGAGATCAATCTCGCCGGCAGCACAGCGGTAGTTCCGAGACAACACGACATAACCACGGGCCACGAGATAGCGGGCCGCCAACTCCTCGCCCGTGTCACCCAACTTCCGCCGGGCGTGCGGCACGCTAGCTCGGCTTGACGGCCTGCGGTGGGCGCTTCTCCTTAATACGCGCGGACTTGCCGGTCCGCTCGCGGAGATAGAAGAGGGCGGCGCGGCGCACGTCACCGCGGCGGGTCACCTCAAAGCGATCCACCCGCGGGGAGTGCAAGAGAAATGAGCGCT
>DATBTL010000030.1:0-3298 GCA_036559345.1 Chloroflexota bacterium
TGACCCAATGGTTTCGCGTGCCTCACGAGGCCGTGGAACGGCGGACCGGCAGGGCGGAACTACCCTGGTGGTTGTGGAGTCGCCCACCAAGGCCCGAACGATCAGTGCTATTTTAGGACCGCGGTATCAGGTCATGGCCAGTAAAGGCCACGTGGCCGATCTCCCGGAAAAGGGACTGGGTTATGACGAAACGACCTTCGCGCCGGTCTATGTGGTGCCGCCGCGGAAGGCCAAGGATTTGGCCGCTTTGAAAGAGGCCGCCAGACATGCCGACCGGGTGGTGATTGCCACCGACCCCGATCGCGAGGGAGAGGCGATTGGTTGGCATGTGGCCCGCCTCCTTTCGGCGCGGAATCCCGAGCGCCTTGAATTTCATGAGATCACCCCCAAGGCGATTCGTGAGGCGCTCGCCCATCCCCGGACTATCGATGATGGGTTGGTGGAGGCGCAGGAGGCCAGACGCGTGCTCGACCGGATGGTGGGCTATAAGGCATCGCCCGCTCTGATCCGGACCGTCAAACGCGGCTTATCAGTGGGTAGGGTCCAGAGCGTGGCCATGGCCCTGGTCGCGGATCGCGAACGGGAAATCGCGGCCTTTACCAGCCGCGAATACTGGACCGTTACCCTGACCATGCGCCGCGAGGACACTACCGAGTTCCAGGCCGAACTCCGGTTGTTCGACGGAGCGGAGGTGCGGTTGCAAGATGAGGTGCCGCCGTTACTCAATACCGAGGAGGTAGCCAAGGCTGCCCTGGCGCATGCTCTCGATCGCCCCTGGCAAGTAGGCAAGGTTGAGCGGACGGTGGGACGGCGGAAGCCCCAGCCGCCGTTTACCACCAGTTCCCTGCAACAAGCGGCCGGTACGGCGCTCCATTTCAATCCCAAGCGGACCATGACGGCGGCCCAGAACCTCTATGAACGGGGCTTGATCACCTACATGCGTACCGACAGCGTCGCGATCTCGGCGGACGCGGTGAAGGAGGCGCGGGAGGTCATTCGGGCCGGCTGGGGCGATCCCTATATCCCCAAGGAACCGCGCCAATACGCCGACAAAGCTGGGGCGCAGGGAGCACACGAATGCGTGCGGCCCACCGAGCCTGCCGTTGAATCAGTGGGCGCCGATCTGGATGAGGATGCCAGGCGGCTTTATCGGCTTATTCGGGCTCGCTTCCTGGCCTGCCAGGCGGCGGACGCGGTCTATGACCGACGATCTGCCGATCTCACCGCCAAGGGCTGTTCCTGCCAGGCGCGCGCGCATTCGTCGCGGGTAATTTTCGCGGGCTGGTTGGACGTGGCGGGGATCCGCGAGGAGGATGACGGCGAGGATCGGCAGGAACTGCCGGATCTGAAAGTCAATGAGCCCCTTACGGCGGCCAATGGCGAGGTGGAGCAACATGAGACCAAGCCACCGCCGCGGTTTACCGAGCCATCGTTGGTCAAGGCCCTCGAGGATCGGGGAGTTGGCCGCCCGAGCACCTATGCTCCCACCATCGAACTGATTATGGAGCGTGGGTATGTCGTCCGGGAGGGCAGGGCCCTGAAGGCCACGCCGGTAGCCCTAACCGTAACTGACTGGGCCCGAGAACGGATTCCGGATCTGGTCGATCCGGCATTCACGGCCCGCGTCGAGGGCGATTTGGATCGGGTAGCGGATCGGACGGAAAACGCGCGGGCCATGCTCCAGCGCTTCGCCGAGGGATTTCTTCCCGCCGTCGAGAGAGCGGTTGGGGCTGGGCGGATGAAGGTGGAGGGGCCGCCCCCCGAGCCTACGGGGGAAACCTGTCCCGACTGTGGCGGGCCGCTGGTCAAGCGAGCCGGACCATTCGGACCGTTCGTGTCGTGTGGTAACTATCCCGAGTGCAAATACAAGCCGCCGAAGGCGATGCCACAGGCACCCGAGGGCACGGAGGCACCCTCCTGTCCCCAATGTGGAGGCGGCATGGTGCTTCGCCAGGCTTTTAGAGGGAGAGGGCGCGGCACTTCCTTCTGGGGTTGCGCGAATTACCCGACCTGTAAGGGGATTGTCTCACTCGACGGGAAAGAGTCCAAGGTAGAGCGACCGGCGGATCCCGCCCTTACCGCTCTGGCGGCCACCACGCCTTGTCCGAATTGCGGGAAGCCGATGACCGTACGGATCGCGCGGAAGGGACCAAATGCCGGGAAGCCTTTCCTGGGTTGTACCGGCTACCCCAAGTGCAAGACCGCGGTTACCATTCCCGAGCCGGTTGAGGCGGTCACTATTCCGGCTTGAGATGCCGGCTCTCGGTCCCCAGCGTTTCGGCGGCGCCCGCCCACTCCTCGATCGCCTCGAGCAGGGACCGCGCCGCCGGTTCGGTAACCAGGTGATCACAGTCAACCTGAAAGGAGCGGAGGGTCTCCGGTCGCTCGAGCCTCCCATTGGCTGCATACTCCCACCCTTGCAGATAGGCCTCCAGCTTGTCCAGTTGATGCACCAGCCTGGCTTCGGGCGTCAATTCGCCCGCGTATTCCTCCCAAAGATTAGCGATTCGGACGCCTGCTCCGGTCGGGCCGTGCGCGACCAGCTGGGCCAGGGCAATCCGCTCCGCTTCCGTCTTCTCGGTCCTGGCCACCGCGCCACGCCAGGTCTGGAGATCAGGCGGTTCGGTCGCCAGGCGCTGTCGTTCCTCGACACTCGCCCCCAGGGAATCGAATGGGGTCTGGTCGCCGGTGAGTGCCTCCGGCAGATCATGCATCAGGGCGATCGCCATGGCCCGATTCGCGTCGAGCCCGATATCCGAGGCAACGACCCATGCCAGCACGGCCAATCTCCACGAGTGCGCGGCGACACTCTCCGGGGCGGCGATTTCTCGGTCCAACCAACCGGTGCGCGGGAGATGCTTCAAGGGTTCGATTGCGCGCAGGAGACCGAGCCACTGATGGGCTGGGGCGGCGCGCCCGGACACAGTCCCATTGTCCGGCGGTTCGGGCTCGGGCATAGGGTGGTCCTCCAGGCTCGGTAGGCAAACCGTATGTGAAGGCTCAATCCGCCAAGAAAGGACGCAGGCACCGCGAAAAACGGGTATGCTGCCAGATATGGCGGATCAGGACACACGGAAGGACTCAAACCATGAATATATCCCATAGTGGCGCCCCCAGACGACCGAGCAAGCTGCTCGATGCGTTACGCGATCGTTCTCACACTGGTGGGTCCGGCCGTTTGGGTTTTGGCAGCCATGCCGAGGCGCAAAAACGCCGGCTCACGGTGATTGCCAGCCTGGCGGCCGCCGACCTCACGGTGACGGCGGCTCTTGTCCGGGCGGGCGCGGACGGAATCGAG
>DATBTL010000031.1:0-2781 GCA_036559345.1 Chloroflexota bacterium
GTCTACGCATTCAGGAGATTACCTGTACGTCGTGCGGAAAGCTTTCCCGCATTCCCGCTCCGGTAATAGGCATGAACACCGCTTCCGCTTGCAGATCGCTAATCGAGCGAACCCCGCAATAGCTCATCCCGGAGCGCAGGCCCCCCACGAGCTGGAAAACAATATCCGTAACGTCTCCCCGATAGGGCACCACTGCCTCCACGCCCTCCGGCACGACTTCGTTAAAGCTTTCGTCGCTGGCCACGTCGGCCGATTCGCGATCCTTGCGCCCAATCGTGGCGCTGAGCGAGGCCATTCCGCGGGCAATTTTATACCGCTGGCCATTCCGGACCACCGTATAGCCAGGGCTTTCGCGCGTCCCGGCCAACAGGTTCCCAATCATCACCGTGCTCGCCCCGGCGGCCAGGGCCTTGGTGATGTCGCCCGAGGCTTTCACGCCCCCGTCCGCGATGATCGGCGTGTCGGAGCGGGCAGCCTCCTCGGCGCACTCCAGCACGGCGGTCAGTTGCGGCACGCCGAAGCCGGTGACGATCCGCGTGGTGCAGATAGAGCCGGGACCCACCCCCACCTTCACCGCGTCCACCCCTTCCGCCACCAGTTCCCGTGTGCCATCCGCCGTGGCCACGTTGCCGGCGATCAACTCCCCACTCCCAGGTAGGGCTTTCAGTTTGCGAATCGCCTCGATCACATGGTCGGAATGGCCGTGCGCGATATCGATCACCAGCACATCGGCACCGGCCTGCCAGAGTGCCTGGGCCCGTTCCAGGTAATCTCCCACCACGCCGATTGCCGCTCCAACCAGCAGACGGCCCTTGCTATCGCGGGCGGCGCTGCCGTAGCGATTATCTTGCAAGAGATCCTTGCTGGTAATCAATCCGGCCAGGCGCCCTGCATCGTCCAGCAGCGGCAGCTTTTCAATTTTGTGCTTGTCAAGTATTGCCCGCGCCTGTTCGCTGTCGATCCCAATCCGCGCCGTGATCAGGCGCTTCTGCGGGGTCATCAGTTCGGCGATTGGCTGGGCCGGATCGGTGGCGAATCGAATATCGCGGGCCGTGAGGATCCCGACCAGCCGCTCCTGTTCATCCACGACCAATACCCCGCTGACCGCCTGCTCGGCCATTAGATGGCGAACTTCGGCCAGGGTCTGACTGGGGAGCACGGCATAGGGCTGTTCCACCACCGCGCCCTGCGCCCGCTTCACAACCTGTACCTGCCGGACGTGCTGCTCGATCGCCATGAAGCGGTGGATGATGCCGATCCCGCCTTGTCGGGCCATGGCCACCGCCATGGGCGCCTCGGTGACCGTATCCATGTTCGCGCTGACGATCGGAATGCTCAGGTTAATCGTGCGGGAGAGCCGGGTGCTGGTGCTCACATGACGGCGTGAGGCAACGCCGCTCCGCCGAGGTACCAGCAGGACATCGTCGTAGGTGAGCCCCTGGGGGCGAAAGGTGGCCATGGTCTCTAACCTCCACGGCGGAAGATACGCACGATTCGCGCTGTCCGCCGACTCCTTAAGATACCACGGACGCGCTAGTGGATCGGTTCAGCCCGCGTGCGCCCGTACGGTGGTGATCAGGAGTATCTCCATCAAGGTGAAAACCAGCCCCGCCAGAGCGGGGAGGACGAGCCCTCGTTCATTGGCCACCGTATGCTCCCGCCGGAGGGAGACCAGAATCATGCAACTGTTGACCATGGTCATGGTGACCAGGAACCCCACGATCGAGAGGATGGAGAGCGGATAATAGAAGGCGGAAGGTGCTGCCTGCAGCGAGAGAATGACCAGGAGCGCCACGATCAGGAATCCACCCAACTCAACATAATCTTCCGCGACCGCGATGATCGCCGGATCGCGCCAGACCAGGCGGTTATAGACCGGAACCACCAGGATGGTAAGGGCCATCCCGGCCAGCGTCCCGGTCACGATGCGGATGAGGTTGGTGTCCTGGTAGAGAACGTGAAAGTGATGGCTTTGGGCCACTGAGTTGAAGCCGTCCAGGATCATGGCCAGGACGCACAGCATCAAGAGGTTCCGTACCCGCGCGGGGGCATAGCTCGCCGCACGCTGCCTCCCTCCCGCCCATAGGACCGCGATCACCAGCAGCACGCCAAGGTAGATGCCGCTGTTTCGCGAATCAACCGGCATGAGGCGGCCCTGAAAGGTGATGGTGTGGCTGGGGATCTGCGCGCAGCAGGCGGCGCCAACCGCGTGCAGCTTGGCGATCAGGGGCCAGGGAGAATAGAGGAGGAACAGGGCGGTGATGGACACCAGGGCGGAAGAGAGCAAGATGCTCGCGCTCCCAGGGGCTTCGGACTCCTCAATCGGAGAAGTCTCGGCTGGACCCGGCAACGGCTCCTCGGGCTCGCGGGGGATCATAGGTTGCTGGGGTCAAAGGAGGGGCAAATATCGGCGAGGGTGCATACCGCGCACCGAGGGCGTGGCGCCTTGCAGATCGCTCGGCCATGGTCGATCAAGCGATGATTGTAGTCGCGCCACTCGGTTCGGGGCAGCAAGGCCATCAAGTCCCGTTCGACCCTGACCGGATCCTCGCTGGCCGTAAGGCCCAGACGGCGGCTGATTCTCCCCACGTGGGTATCAACCACCACCCCTTCCACCTGGTCATAGCCGTTGCTCATCACCACGTTGGCGGTCTTCCGGGCCACGCCCGGCAGCAGCAGCAACTCCGCCATGGTCCGCGGTACCGCGCCGCCGAACGTCGCGACGATCATCCGGCAGGCGCCCTGAATATGGCGGGCCTTGTTCCGGTAAAAGCCGGTGGA
>DATBTL010000032.1:0-5537 GCA_036559345.1 Chloroflexota bacterium
TCTCGTTGCCGATTTCCCAGTATTGCCAGTGATAGGACGCGGGATGGCGGACCCGAAGAAAGTTCACCCCATCATTTTTGGGAAGTGGCGCGGCGGCGCGAAGAGAGGCCCAGTAGCCTGCCGTGCGCCAGTTTTTCCCCCCGGCGTCCAGGCCGATTGGCACGGTGCTGGTTGGGGCCGCGTTGGCCCAGGCAACCAGGGCCGCCGCTTCTTGCGCGCTGCCGCTCCCGTAGTTGACGGTGACCATGGCGCTACTCCGCGTCTGTTCCACCACGGAGGCAAAGGCGCTGATGTCGGCGGCCCATCGTTGTTTGTTGCCGATGGACGTGTCGGTGCTCCAGTGGTAGGTGTCTGACAGCGTCCCTCCCGGGAAGCGTAGTATCTGGTTGCCCATTTGCCGTAGCATGGCTACGCTGTCCGGGGTGTTCAGATGCTCGGACCAGACGGCAGTGTTAATCCCGAACAGCTTGGGATCGACGGCACGTACCCTCTGGCCGGCATCGACAGTCACCCGCGCGGTCGCGGGCGGAGCCTCCGTCAAGGAAATGTCATCCACGTAGAACATCGGCTGCGTCTTGCCGGTGGCGTCCTCAATCCAGAACCCGTCGAACCGCGGGTTGTCGGCAACTCCGAGCGAGGCAAGCGAGATCGTGACGTGACGCCAACTATTCGCCGGTAACGGGGCGAGGCGGATAGGCTGCAGCGCCTTGCTCGCCCACAAGCCCAGAACTTGCACTTGTTGACCGCCCGCGGCGCCGCCATTGATCCAAAACGAGAGATCGCTCGTTAGGCTGGTGGAGAAGGCGGCGTGATGAAGAAAAAGCGCCTGCCAGGCCGTGGCCCGCACCGAAATCGACCGATTGCCCGAATGCGCTGGGCGCGCATTGTTGTAGTTGAGCGTGGCCCAGCCGTAACTTTGCCAGCCGTTCACCAGCGCGTCGCCGTAGATTTCCTGGTTCCCCGCCACCGCGCCGCTCGCCGCCATGCTCGCGGCTTCAGTCCCAGGACTCGCCACAAGCAACACCATCAAGATGCCGAGCACCGCACGGATGACCACCATGGTACGGACTCGCCGCGCGCTCATGTTCGTCCTTTCACGTTTCCCGCCCAATGGACGGTAAAATATACTGTACAGGCACACACTGGATAACGATTCGGCGCTCAGGCGCGAAAGGGTAGCCAATGACCACCGAGACCGGGACTGGGAAGGAAACGCTGGGCTTTCAGGCCGAGATCGTCCAATTGCTCGACCTGATGATTCATTCGCTCTATAGCAATAAGGAGATTTTTCTCCGTGAACTGATCTCCAACGGCTCCGACGCCGTGGATAAGCTTCGCTTCGAGGCGCTCTCGCGGGATGACCTGTACGAGGATGATACCGATCTGAAGATCCATGTCTCCTTTGACAAAGACGCCCGTACGATCACCGTCCGCGACAACGGGATTGGGATGAGCCGCCAGGAGGTGATCGAGCATATCGGCACTATCGCCAAGTCGGGCACCCGCGAGTTCTTCCAGGCCCTCACCGGCGATCAGCGGAAGGATGCCTCGCTGATCGGCCAGTTTGGGGTCGGCTTCTACTCGTCCTTTATCGTGGCGGATCGGGTGACCCTGATCAGCCGTCGAGCCGGGTTGCCCGCCGCCGAGGGGGTACGCTGGGAATCCTCCGGCCAGGGCCAATACAGTATCGAGCCGATCGAGCGACCAGCCCGCGGCACCGAGGTGACTCTGCATCTGCGCGAGGAAGAGGACGAACTGCTCAACGGCTGGCGTCTGCGGTCGATTATCGGTAAGTATTCCGACCATATCAGCCTCCCGATCATGATGCCGAAGGAGAGTACCGAAGAGGGCGAGGAGCCGGGCGAGGAAATGGTCAACCGGGCCTCCGCCCTCTGGGCGCGGGACAAAAAGGAGATCACCGAGGACGAATATACCGAATTCTACAAGCATGTGGCTCATGAGTTCAGCGAGCCGCTCGCCCGTGTCCACTCGGTGATGGAAGGAAAGTATGAATATACGCTCCTCCTTTTCATTCCCTCAAAGGCGCCGTTCGACCTCTGGAACCGTGATAGCCGTCATGGGGTCAAGCTCTATGTGCGCCGGGTGTTCATCATGGACGACGCCGAACAACTGATGCCCGCCTACCTCCGCTTCGTCCGCGGCGTGGTCGATTCCAGTGATTTGCCCCTCAACATCTCGCGCGAGATCCTCCAGCAAAGCCGGGTGATGGAAAGCATCCGCTCCGGCGCGGTGAAGAAGGTGCTGGGATTGCTCAAGGATCTGGCGGACAACGAGCCGGAGAAGTATGTCACCTTCTGGCAGGAGTTCGGGAAGGTGCTGAAGGAAGGGATCGCCGAGGACCACGCCAACCAGGAGGCGATCGCCAAGCTGGCCCGTTTTGCCTCCACCCACGCCGGTACGGATGCCCAGACGGTGACGCTCGATGACTATATCGGGCGGATGAAGGAGGGCCAGGATACGATCTATTACCTGACGGCGGACACCTACGCCGGGGCCAGCAACAGCCCGCTCCTGGAGATTTTCCGCAAGAAGGACATAGAAGTGCTGCTGCTGACCGATACGGTTGACAACTGGATCGCGGGCTATCTCTTCGAATTCGCCGGCAAGAAGCTGCAATCGGTGGCCCGCGGCGAAGTGGACATTGAGAAGTTCGAGGATGCCGCCGAGAAGGAGGCCCGCGAACAGGCGGCCGACCAGGCCAAGGATCTGGTGGCTCGCTTGAAGTCCGCCCTGGGCGAACGGGTAAAGGAGGTACGGGTGACCAGCCGGCTCACCAGTTCACCGGTGTGCTTGGTGGCCGGCGAGCGCGATATCGATGCCAACTTCGCCCGCATCCTGAAGGCCGCCGGGCAACCGGTGCCCACGGTCCAGCCTATTCTGGAGGTCAATCCCCAGCACCCGATCATCGAGCGTCTGGAGGCGGAGGCGGACGACGCGCGTTTCGCCGACTGGGCCCTGGTGCTGCTCGACCAGGCGGTACTCAGTGATGGCGGCCAACTCGACGACCCGGCCGGCTTCGTGGGCCGCTTGAACGGCTTGCTGGTCGGATCCGCCTGAGCGCCTCGGTTCCGCGCCGGATGGCATGGGGCCTTCCCTGAAACACAGATGGGACAGACACGAATCTGTCCCATCTGTGTTTCAGGAAATATCCCCCATTCGTGTCACCCAATTGTCATGTTGTTCTCACTTGCTGGTCATCTGGGCTCATTAGGCTGGAGACGCATTACTGCTCCAGCAGAGAGTGACCGCCATGTGGAACGCCTGGTTATCCTCTGCCCGGTGCTTCAGGCGAACACCTCAGGAGGCCGACCATGGTAGGTAAGAAGGCACGATTGGCCGCGATCCTTATCCTCGTTCCAGGTGCCGGTGTGCTGACCGCTTTCACTCTCCCCGGGATCAAGACTCCACCGCCGTTGCCGGGGACCGTACAGTATGTCAGCCAGGGTACGATTACCACGACCAGCACCCCCTCGGGGCTTACCCAGGACGTGGCCCAATTCGCCCTGAGCTTCAGCGGGGCCGGCACGGTGAGCGCCGTAAACGCCGTTCCCGGTCAGGCGGTAAAGGCTGGGCAGGTCTTGGCTTCGGTCACCTCGCCTACCTTTCAGGCTTCCCTCGCCGCCGATCGGACCGCGCTCCAAACCGCGCTGATCAACCTGGCCAAAGTGGAAGCACCGCCGCTCGCCTCGTCGGTGGCGGCGGCGCGGGCAACGCTGGCCGAAGCGCGCTCGAAGCTCAGCCAGATGAAAGCGGGCGGCACCCCGGCCAGCGTCGCGGAAGCGAAAACCAGTCTGGACGCCGCGCAATCCAAGCTCGCCGCCCTGATCACCGGCGATCCGGTTGCCATTGTCACCGCGCAGGCTAACCTGGACGCGGCCCAACAGAAACTGGCCGCCCTGGAGGCAGGGGGTACGCCGTCGAGCATCAGCCAGGCGTCCGCCGCCCTCGCGGAGGCGCAATCGAAGTTGGCTTCGATGGAACAGGGTGGAACGGTCAGCAGCGTGGCCCAGGCCACGGCCGCGCTCGCTTCGGCGAAACTGAAGTTGGCGCAGATGAAGGCTGGAGGCACTCGCGCGAGCATCGCCCAGGCCAACGCGGCCTTGCTTGAGGCCAAGTCGAAATTAGCTGCCATGAAGGCGGGGGGAACGGCGGCCTCTGTGGCCCAGGCGCAGGCAGCCCTGCTGGAAGCCAAATCGAAGCTGGCCGCTATGAAGGCAGGGGGCACGGCAGCCTCGGTGGCTCAGGCACAGGCGACCCTGGACGTGGCCGAATCGAAACTGGCCGCCATGAAGGCGGGCGGCACGGCGGCCTCGGTGGCCCAGGCCCAGGCATCCCTGGACCAAGCACAATCGAAACTGACATCTATGAAAGCGGGGGGCACGGCGGCGTCAGTGGCTCAGGCCCAGGCGGCCCTGGATGTGGCCAGGTCGAAACTCGCTTCCATGCAGGCGGGCGGCACCCCCTCCTCGATTGCCCAAGCACAAGCGGCCCTGATCGTAGCGAAATCGAAGCTGGCCTCCATGAAAACCGGCGGTACGGCCGCGAGCATCACGCAAGCGCAACAATCATACAACCAGGCTGTTCTCAAGCTGAAGGATATGCAGGCGGGCGGCAGTGCGGCATCGATCGCCCAGGCGGAGAGCACGCTGGCGGTCGCCCAGTCCAAGCTCGACGTGATGAAGGCCGGCCCCGATCCCAACGCGGTGGTCCAGGCGCAGGCCGGCCTGGACGAAGCCAGGCAAAAGCTGGTGGCTCTCCAGGCTCCCCCGGACGCCAACACGGTGGCCCAGGCCAAGGCAAGCCTCGATTCGGCGCAACAGAAGTTAATCGCCCTCCAGGCAGCTCCGGATGCCAACACGGTGGCCCAGGCCAAGGCCAGCCTGGATGCAGCCCAGCAGAAGCTGGCGGCGCTGCAGGCGCCCCCCTCCGTCACCACTCTCACCGAGGCCAAGGCCAGCCTCGATTCAGCGCAGCAGAAGCTCGCGGCCTTGCAGGCCGGTGGATCGCCGGCCACCATTGCCCAGGCGCAGGCGAACCTCACCCAGGCACAGATCACCTATACCGGGATTGTCACCCCTACAGCCACCACGATTAACGCGGCCCAAGCCAAGCTCACGGCGGCCCAGGGACAGTTTGCCGCCGATGAAGCGGGGCTCAGCGCGGCGCAACTGAACCTGCAATCCACCCTGGGCATCACCTCTACCCAGCAGGTGTTGGCTACCGAGGCCACGAATATCCAGAAGGTCCAACAAGCAGAGTCGGCCCTGGCCACTGACCAGGCGAACGTCGGCTCCGCTCAGGCCGCCCTGGATGAATTGCTCACGCCCAACAACCAAACCGTGCTTCTGGCCCAGCAACAGCTGGCGGCGGCCCAAGCTGCCCTGGCCGGAGCGCAGCAACCGAGTACGGCCCAAGATCTGGCGCAGGCCCAGGACGCGGTGACCTCCGCGCAGGCGGCCCTGACCGCCGATCAGGCAGGGGCGACACCGCAGGATCTGGCGCAGGCGGTCGACGCT
>DATBTL010000033.1:0-3854 GCA_036559345.1 Chloroflexota bacterium
CAACACCTGGGATCTGGATATCTGGTGGGATGCCAGCCAACGCCGCGAGCCGCAAGAAATCGAGGATGAGATCGTCGCTGACCTCACCGTCATGGTCCGGATGGCGCGGGAGCACGGCATCGCCGTCGCCCTGTGCGGTATGCTCCCCACCGATGTGCCGTTCAACGGCAACACCGCCGCCCGTAACGCTCTGATCCTCCGCGCCAACGCGCGTATCCGGGCGCTCGCGGCCGAGCACGGTGCCATGTATGTCGACTACCATTCCCGTCTGGTGGCCAATGATGGCCAGACGCTCCGGGGCGGCCTGGCCGACGACGGACTGCATCCGCACGTCCAGGGCTACCGGATCATGGCCGCGACCCTGCTGGAGGCGCTAGGGGAGGCCGGAATCGGCGCGATCAAGGGACGCGGCTAGGATTCCCATGGGTTGAGTACGGACGCGCCGCACCGCTCCAGATCCCGCACGTTTCGGGTTACTACCGTAAGCCCATGCACACGGGCGGTAGCCGCGATCAGACAATCCATGGCAGGGAGTGATCGGCCTTGCCGCTCTGCCTCACCTTGCAGGCTACCCCACTGCAGCGCCACCGCGGCGTCGATGGGAAGTACGTGCCGGTCAAACCGAGGCATCAGTTCGTCGCGCAACCAGGTGTGAAGTCTTACTTTGCGAGTTGCGTCCTGGAGCTTGCCGATACCCTTCCGTAGCTCACCAAGGGTGATGGCGCTAATGAAAAGATGCTCCTGACGTTGGGCATCAACCCAGGCAACTACACTTTGATGAGGTTGCCGCTTGACTAGCTCGGATAACAGAGCAGTGTCAAGCAGATAGGTCACAGGGTAATCTCGCGGCCAGGATCGGCGCCGCGGTCAAGATCGAGATCCTCGCCGTAGAGGGGCGAGGCGCGGAAGAACTCACTCAGTGGCACGGTAGGCTGGACAAGGCGCCGGTACTCCTCAATAGAGAGCACCACTGCCTTTTCCCGCCCGCGAACAGTGATCGTTTGTGGGCCATCGGTCTCCGATTGCGCCACCAAGCGACTCAACTGATTCTTGGCATCTTGCAGGGGCCACGATGTATTCATGACAGTTCCTTTCGGCTAGACAGTCTAGCTAGAATTGTATGTCTGAAGGTGACCCATGTCAATGAAGCTCTACGTCTTTACATGCGCGCTTGTCCACCATCCGCTGGAAGACAATGGCCGCCGCCTCGGGCTCGAAGGGAATCGCCACGCTCTCGATCTCGCCTTGCGGATTGGTGGCGAAGGCCGCCAGGTAGTGGACCTCCGGGTGGGACGGGTTTACCGCCAGGAAGGTATCGTAGTGGTGATGGGTGAGCGTGTAGGGGAGCTGGTGGAAAAGGACGGCCAAACCCTCCTCCCTACAGGAAATAGTTAAGCTCCCATAGCCGGGATGCGCGAACTCACCGGCATACGCCTCCAGGGGATGTGACGGGCTCGTATCCGGCACGCGGGCGGCGGTGATCGCCTGGTTGGTCTCCTCCTGAGTTGCCTTCGCCTCCTCCTGTTCCTTCCAGAAGCGTTCGTTCCAGGGCAAGTGGTCCAGGCCCAACAGGCGGTCGAGGAGATGGAAGCTCAGGACGTTCATCAAGGCGCCCTCGCCCTTATTGGTCAGCACCACGCAGGCGGCGTTCCGATCCGGAAGCAGGGTCACCCGCGAGAGGAATCCGTCGATCCCGCCGGTATGCCACACTGTCGTCTGGTTCCGATAGGGTTGCACGGCCCAGCCCAGGCCGTAACAGGCATAGGGCATCTCCGGGCGGGTGCCCCGTTCGGGCATCACCACCTGCGGCGTATGCATCTCGGCCAGTTGCGCCTCCGAGATCAGCCGCGTCCCCTCGTGCACCCCCCGATTGAGGTGGAGCAGCAGCCAGCGGCACATCTCGTTGACACTGGAATAGAGCGATCCAGCCGGACCAAGGGCGGCAAGATTATAGTGCGGCACGGCGGTCACCTGGCCCAGAATCTCCTCGTACGGTTGCGCGCAATCGGCGTCCTTCCCCGCGTCCGGCGCCGCCACGGCGGTCCGGCTCATCCCCAACGGGTTCAAGATCCGCTGGCAGATCAGATCCTCCCATTCCATCCCCGCCACCACGCCACTGAGGTAGCCCGCCGTCATATACATCAGGTTCTGATACTGGGCGACCTGGCGGAAGGTTTTGTTTGGCGGGAGATCCTTGAGGTGGTCAAAGAGTTCTATCCGGCTTCGGGGAGACTGGAACCAGGCGAGGTCATGGCGCGGCAGGCCGGATCGGTGCGTCACCAGGTCACGCGGGGTCATCAATGCGGTGGCGACAGGATCGTGGAGGGTAAAGGTCGGCAAGTACGAGCGCACCGGCGCATCCCAATCGAGCTTCCCTTCGTCCGCCAGCGTCCCCAGGAGCATAGTGGTGAATGCCTTGGTGCAGGAGCCAATGGCGAACAGGGTATCGGCGGTCACCGGCAGTTGGTTGGCCACGTCTCGGAGGCCATAGCCCTGGGCGTGGATTATCTTCCCATCAATGATCACCGCCACGGCCACGCCGGGCACGCCCCATTGCTCCAGGCTCGCGTGTACGAATTCGTCGAAGCCCGCTAAGCCAGGGGCGATAGTGGTCCTTGCCGGCGCCGTTGCCATCCGATCTGTCTCCATTCCATGCCAGGATCCTCCGGCTGCCCATCGCCTCCGCTTCCCCGGCTCCCTGGCATCATACCGCCGCCGCGTGGCGGATGCTTCGGCAAATACCCCAAGATTCTGGGGGAGGCGTTGGAAAGCGGTATGAAAGGGATGATCCAATAGACACCATTTCGATACTTTTCCGCGCACTCAAGCGGATCTTGAAGTACAGTAGGGTAAGGAGGCACTGACATGGCGAGGAACATCCAAACCGAACCCCGCTGGTCTCGACACGTTGAGGCGTGGCCGCCAGATGATACCGAGGAGAGCATACTGGGCATTGAACTGCACCAGGCTACGATTACTATCGTGCGCTGGGGGATCAACGAGACGGCTGGTCTCTCCCGGAAGCCTGGGGAGGCGATCCCCTGGGGCGCGACCAGTCAACTGGTGTTTCTCGGCTGTAAGCGGCCAGACGGCTCGGCCTACCGTACCTATCCAGATGTCTTCGTCTTTCCCCGTGCGATCAATCCATTCCAGGGCTCATTCAGCCTACGGGATGACGGTGCTCCCCTCCTGGTGATCGAGGTACTGAGTGAATCCACCTATCAGGCGGCCCTGGATCTGGCGCGCGGCAAGGGCTACAGCTACGCCCAAGCAGGGGTACGGGAATATCTCACCCTGGATCCGACCGGAAACCTCCTGCCCGAGGGAATCCGAGCCTGGCGATTACGCGATGGGGCCTATCGATCCTGGCAGGCTGGCAAGGACGGCCGATGGCACAGCGAGCAAATCGCGGCGGCCTTTGGCCTGGAAGGCTTGCTCGCCGGCGTATACGGTCCCGATGGGAACCGGATGCTCCGCGAGGGAGAAGTGGAAAGAACTCTGTCACATGAACGGCAACGCCGCGCCGCCGCGGAGGTCGCGGCTGGGATCGAGCGGGAACGCCTCACCGCCGCGGAGGCTGAGATCGAGCGGCTGCGGAGGCTGTTGGGTCTGAAGAATACGGAATAGCTCTGGCGCCCCTCCCGGTGAGGATCATCTTACAACGGCTCTGAGAACTCCTGCTCCACGGTGATTGGGCCGCGTCCAAGGGCTCCAGCCTCTGGCGCATTCCCGTTTCCCCACACCTGGACGCCCGTGCCGTCGCGCTCGCCCGCCCACAGCAAGGTGGTACAGGTGCGGCGAAGCAGGTTCTTCCAGAGCAGGGCATGGGCGAATAGCTCCTCGTCGGAGGGGAA
>DATBTL010000034.1:0-5487 GCA_036559345.1 Chloroflexota bacterium
AAAAGGCTACCAGGAGCGGGAAGGCTCGCCCTTGGCCGTGGGCGGTCAGTGGCTGGTAGGATCCTGGCGGATCAGAGCCACCGCATGCATCAGCACGGGGGCGACCACGGCGAGGCACTCACGCACCCCCTTGGGGCTGCCCGGTAGGTTGATGATCAGGGAGCGCCGACGGACTCCGGCGATCGCCCGCGAGGTCATGGCCATGGGAGTCAGGGGGAGGGTCTGGCTCCGCATCGCCTCGGCGATCCCGGGCGCCTCGCGATCCAGGATGGCCCTGGTGGCCTCCGGGGTCAGATCGAATGGGGACAGTCCGGTACCACCGCTGGTCACGATCAGGGGAATGTCGTCCTGGTCCACCCAACGGACCAGGACCGCCTGGATGGCGGCGATATCATCGCGCACCAGGTCGGTGGCCGCGATGCCGAACCCGGCCGTGCGCAAGGCTTCCTGGGCCACCGGCCCACTCGTATCCTGTCGTGTCCCTTCGGCCCCGCCGGTGCTAATGGTCAGGACCGCCGCCGAATACTGTACCGTTTCATCCGCCATGCTTGAGCCCCTTCTTTCGAATCACGGAGGCACGGAATCCAGCCGCGCCACGCCCGCATCCCGCCACGTTCCGTGTGCTCCTCGTTCTTCGGGCCTCCGTGATTCTACCGCAACCGACCCAGCAGCTTCTTCTCGATCACCACCAGTTCCTCTGCCCGGAGGAGGGACAGGATGCCGAAATAGCTTGCCAGCCCGGCGGCGCAGGCCACGGCTACGTAAATCAGCAGGTGCAGACCATGCCGGCTGGCCGGCTCGAAATGTAGGGCCGCCACGCAGATCGCCGCGCTGCCCAACGCCGCCACGGCAATTTTGAGCGCGGTCTTGCCCACCCCGAAGCCCGCCATGCTGCCCTGCCAACGCCAGAGCAGGATGAACAGGGTGACCGCATGAGTAATCTGCTTGACCGAATCGGCCAAAGCCAGCCCCTTGAACCCCAAATGAAAAGTGCCGAGCGACAGCGCCGCCGCGATCCCATAGCCGGCGATGGAGAGCAAGCCCACCAGTACCGGTGTGATCGTGTCATTTCTGGCATAAAAGGCGAAGATCAGCAACTGATCCACCGCCGCGAAGCCAAGACCGGGCAAGTAATAGTCGAGCCCAGTCACTACATGCGAGATGTCGCTCGGAGTAGTTTTACTTCCGTGCAGGAAGGCGAGGGTCACGATTGGCGTGCTCAGAGTGGCCAGCAGAATGATTGCGGGAACCATCAGCAGCACGACCACTTTAAGCCCCCGGATGAGCGTTTCTCGATAGGCGCGCCCGGTCAGGACCGAAAGGGTGGGCAGCGCGGCGAGACTCATCGCGGTGGCCACGAAGCCCAAGGGAAGCTGATAGACGCGAGTGGCAAGGTAGAGCCAGTTCACGCTGCTCGGCCCCGTGGAATTCTGCAAACCGAGGTCGAGAAAGACCTGGGCTTGGGTGACTATGAGTCCCAGGGCTACCGGCAGATAGAGGCGGCCGATTCGCCGCACCTGCGGATCGCGCCGGTCGAAGCGGAAGCGAAGGCGGATGCCCCGCAGTCCATTCGCCTGGAGTACCACCTGACCAAACGCGCCAAGGAGCACCCCGACCACCAGGGCATTGATCCCGAACGGGGCATGCAAGCCGAGCGCGCAGATCACGATCATCGCGTTGAAGACGACTGGGGTAAACGCGGGATAGATGAACCGCTGCTTCGCGTAAAGGAGCGCGGTGAGGACTCCGGAGACACCAAGGAACACGATGGCCGGCGCCATCAGGCGGAACGACGAGAGAGCGGTGGCATCCACGGCACTCTGGCCGGCGGTCAGGAGGGAAATGAAAGGGACCGCGAAGATTTCAGTCAGGAGGGTGGCGAGCAGCATGGCGACCGTCGCGGCGGTGAGGATGCTGCTTGCTACGCGCCCGAACTCCTCACGGCGGTCCCGCAGTTCCGAGAAAACTGGGATGAAGGCGGCGCTGATCACCCCACTGATCAGCAGGTCGTATACCGATGTTTGCAGTTTCAGGGCCGTCACGTAGGCCGAAACATTCGGCCCCACCCCGAAGATAGCGGTGATCACGATGTCCCGCGCGAAGCCCACGAGCCGGCTGAGGATATTACCGAGCAGGATGATCGTGGCGGCGCGGAAAATGCCCTGCTGGATACCGCCGCCTGGCTCCGGCGCTGTTACCTCAGTGGCCATGCGCGATCCGCCATGCTGACTCCCCGGCAGGATCTGGTGACCATCTGGGGTCAGGCATACCCGCGCACGGTAGCTAGTGTGCCGGGTGAGGCTGTGAAGGTCAAGCAGCCTTCAGTCGTGATGCTCCGGGACAAGAGGAATCGCCCCATCGTAGTTGAGGTACCGCACCGGGAGATCCCCATAGCCTGCATCTAACAGAGCCTGGCGAATTTGGTCGCGCAATTTGGTTTCCACCCACCAGCGGTGATGCTCGTTTTCCACCGCCACCAGCAACTCCGGCCCGCCAGTTCCCACTCCATGGGTGGTGGCGATCCGCTCGGCAAAGGTCTGGAAGGCCATGCGCGTGGAAAGGATCCGCTTAACCGCCGCCCAGGCCGGATGCAAATCGCGGACCATTTCGCTGGGGGCCGGACGCCGCCCAGGCGAGACGATGCCGGCGGACCCAGCCATGGGTTGGCGCGCCGGAGGCTGATTCGTGGTTGGGAATACCTGCAGAATGCCCGCTGGGGTCGGACTCGCCGTTTCGGGCGGCGATTCGTGCAGCACCAGGGTCGGCCCTTGCGGAGGCGCCTGGGTGCCGGGCACTAAATACACAGGCCGCCCGATCTCGGGCGCGGGTTCCGGTTGGGTTGCCCGAACCGGCGTTCCAGGCTCCGTGAATGGCGATGCCTCTCCGAGGACCGGCACCGCGAAACGCGAGGGGAGCTTGCCCCGTTCGCGATCCTGCCGATGTTGCACTAACAGGATGCCCCGCGCGGTCAGCCCGGTCACCGCCAGCCGGGTATGGCGGAGGCTGAGTCCGGTATTCTCCACCAGCCTGGCCATGGGCATCACCTCATCGGAGATACCCTGGCTAAAAGTGTGGCGCAAGACATAGAGCAGCACCCGCAGTTCGGCGCCCGACAACTCGGCCAGCAACCGGTCGATCACTAGGAGCGGGAGGCGCATCCGCCGGCTGGCATTGTAGCCGGGAAAGCGCGGCGAACCGGTTTCCATGGGCGCGCTCATCCCCAGGGCGAAAAGAGGCAAGGAGAACAGCGACGGCAGGCCACTTCCATCCGGGGCGCTTCTTCGGACTACCTTGAGGAAGCCCGCGGTCTCCAGGGCGGCGCAAGCCGCCTGCACGGTCCGTGGCGAGAGCCCGGAACCCCGCCCCGGCAACAGCTCGGGCACCCCGCCCTGGCATAGCATACGCACACTGAGCGCCACGCCCTGCCGCTGGCCGCTGTTGGTGGCCCGAATAATGCATAGCATGATCTTCAGCTCACCCTCGGTGAGACCGGCAAGCTGATCGTCGATCAAGCCTTGCGGCAGGAAGAGGGTGGTGTTCCGGTCGAAGCCCTCGAACGGAGCGACGGCGAGCCGGCGCGTTTGCCGGACTGGCGCCTGAGCGGTTTTGTGTGCCTTACTCATGCTTTCATCTGACTGATAGTGGCCAGGACTTCGCTCCAGCCTTTGCCAGAGTAAGCCCTATTGCCTTCGAGATCAACGTGAATGGTGGATGAACAGACATTTATCCACCCAAAACATCTAAACGCGCGCCCAGGGCCTGTAGCAGTTGCTCGCTCTCCGCCAACCGCTCTCGTTCCTTTACCACCACCGCCGCGGGCGCCCGCTCCGTAAACCGCGTGTCCGCCAGACGAGCCCGAAGGCCGCCGGCGAAGGTTTCGGCGTTGGCTATTTCCTTCCGCAACCGTTCCCGCTCCGCTTCCAGGTCGATAAGCCCTTCCAGCGGCAGATAGGCGGTAATACCCGGCAACGCGGCATGGAGCGCCTGAGGCGGCAAGTCCTCCATCGCCTCATGCACCGCGATCTCTACCCTGGCCAGGGTGGCGAAAATGCCGGACTGGGCCCGAATCAGGGCCGCGCGTTCGGCACTCACCACGATCAATGGGAGTCGCCGGGTGGGATCCAGGTTGAGTTCGGCCCGCGCGTTGCGGACGAAACGGATGAGGGTGAAGATAATCTCCATGTCACGTTCGGCCTCTTCGTCACGCGGTCCAGCCGCGGGCCACGGAGCCACGATCAGCGCGTCGCCTTCATGCGGAGTCCGCTGCCAGATCTCCTCGGTGACGAAGGGAATAAAAGGGTGGAGCAGACGGAGACTGGTTTCCAGCCCGTCGCGGAGCACGGCGCGAGTGGCGCCTTGCTGCTCCTTCGATCCCTGCAACTGGATTTTGGCGATTTCCAAGTACCAATCGCAATACTCGCTCCACAGGAAGTCATGCGCCTGGCGGCCCGCTTCGCCGAACTGGTATCCGTCGATCAGACGCGTTACGTCCGCAATAGTGCGGTTGAGGCGTGACCGCAGCCAGCGATCGGCCAGCGTGATCGGGACAGCCGGCCCCGGCGGCGCTTCCTCCAGGTTTTGGGCCAGGACGAAGCGGGCGGCATTCCAGAGCTTGGTAATGAAGTTCCGCCCGTCCTCGACCCGTTGCGGATCGAGCTTGATGTCGTTTCCCGGCGTACCGCCGGTCGCCAACGTGTAGCGGAGGGCATCGGTGCCGTATTGGGCCATCATAATCCGCGGATCGATGACGTTGCCAATCGATTTACTCATCTTCCGGCCCTGCTTATCTCGCACCAGCCCGTGCAGATACACGGTATGGAACGGGAGGGCGCCGGTGAAATGCTGTCCAGCGAAGACCATCCGGGCCACCCAGAAAAAAAGGATGTCGTAGCCGGTCTCCAGCACGCTGGTCGGATAATAGGCCCGAAGGTCGGGGGTGTCCTCGGGCCAGCCGAGGGTGCTAAAGGGCCACAGCCAGGAGCTAAACCAGGTATCCAGGACATCGGGATCGCGCTCAATCTGGTCGGACCCGCAGTGGGCGCAGGCGGTTGGATCCTCAAGGGAGACCGTGGTCTCGCCACAATGCGCGCAATACCAGGCGGGGATACGGTGTCCCCACCAGAGTTGGCGCGAGATGCACCAATCCTGAATAGTGTCCATCCAGTGGAGATAGACGCGGGCGAACCGCTCGGGCACGATGGTAAGCTGGCCGTAACGGACGGCGGCGGCGGCCGGCCCGGCGAGCGGCTTCATGCGGACAAACCACTGGGTGGAAACCAGCGGCTCGACCACCGTGCCGCAGCGCTGGCACAGGCCAATACTCATCTGGTGGTCTTCCACCCGATCGAGGAGGCCGGCCCGTTCAAGATCGGCCACCACGTTTTCACGGGCCTCGAAGCGATCCTGCCCCGCGTACGGCCCCGCCTCGGCGGTCATCCGCGCGTCGAAGCCGATCACCTGTACCTGGGGAAGTTTGTGCCGTTGGCC